>DATHZE010000061.1:0-6615 GCA_035458765.1 Longimicrobiales bacterium | reverse complement strand
CCCGGAACACGGGCGTGAGGTCGCCCTTCATGATCTGGACCATGGGAATGGAGCCGAAGAGGATCCCCGCCCCCACCGCCAGACCCAGGGTGAACAGCACCACGGTGCCGTCGATGCCGATCTCGGTCCCGCGGGGAAGGTCCGCCGCGCCCAGGCTGAGCAGGAGCTTGAGGCCCAGGGCGCCGAGCCCCACCCCCAGCGCGCCACCGATGAGACCCATGACCACCGCCTCGGTGAGCACCTGGCGGGCCACCCTGACCCTGGGTGCGCCCAGGGCCAGCTTGGTGGCCATCTCGCTCACCCGGGTCTGGGCCCGGGCCAGCATGAGGTTGGCGATGTTCACGCACCCGATGAGGAGCACGAGCGCTACGCCGCCCCACAGCAGGAACAGGACGGGTTTCGCGTCCCGCACCAGGTCCTCCTGTGCGGGCACGATCTGCACGTTGTACCCGGCGTCCTCGAGGATCTGGCGTGCGTTGGGCAACGGCCACTGATCGATGAGGGCGTTGTTCAACGCGTCGTTCTGAGCCTGGGCCTGCTCGATGGTGGCGCCGGGACGCAGCCGCGCCATCATGCTGAAGTTGTTGCTGTGCCAAGCGTCGAGCTGGCGCTCCCGTTCGGAGAAGGCGATGGGAAGGAAGAACCGGGTGCCCGTACGACCGGGAACCTCGAAGGCCCCGGGCAGCACGCCCACGATTTCACGGCTGCGCCCGTCCACGCGCAGTTCCCGACCGACCACGCCGGGGTCCGCGGCGAACGTCTCCCGCCAGTAGGCATCGGTGAGCACCACCTTCAGTTCGTTCCCCTCGTCCATCTCGTCCTCGGTGAAGGTGCGCCCGAGGGCGGCCTGCACGCCGAGGAGGGGGAAGAAAGACGGCGTGACGCGCATGGTGGAGACGCGCTCGGTGGCGCCGGCCTCTCCCACGGTGCTACCGGAGCCCTGATACAGTGCCACTTCTTCGAAGGCGTCCACGTTGGCGCGCCGCTGGAAGAAGTCCACGGAGCCGTTGGAGGCCCTGGCGGCGCCTGCGCCAGGGTAGCTGTTGAAGACCGTGACCAGACGGTCTGGCTCGAAGAACGGCAGCGGCTCCAGCAAGACCTTCTGGATCACGCTGAAGATGGCCACGTTGGCGCCGATGCAGACGGCCAGCGTGAGGAGCACCGTGGCGCTGAAGGTCCGCTCCTTGAGCAGGACCTTCAGGCCGAACTTGACGTCGCGGACGAGTGTTTCCACCACCGATTTCCATTCCAGGAGGGATGAGAGAGTACCGACCCATCCATCCCGACGAGGACTCCGGCGAGACGGTTTCAGAATCCCCACGGGAGGTACCAATCACCGGGCCATCCGCTATCGTTCATCCATGACCTCCACCACCAAGAAGCTCTCCTTCCTGGATCGGTTTCTCACGCTGTGGATCTTCTCGGCCATGGCTGTGGGGGTGACCCTCGGGTTCCTGTGGCCGGCAGCGGTGAGCGCGGTCAGTCAGCGCACCCAGGTGGGCACCACGTCCCTGCCCATCGCCGTGGGGCTCATCCTCATGATGTACCCCCCCCTCGCCAAGGTCCGTTACGAGGCGCTGGGCACGGTCTTCCGCCACACCCGGGTGCTGGCCTTGTCCCTCGTGCAGAACTGGATCATCGGGCCGGTGGTCATGTTCGCCCTGGCCGTCCTGTTCCTGCCGGACCTGCCGGAATACGCCGTGGGCATCATCCTGGTGGGACTGGCGCGGTGTATCGCAATGGTGCTGGTCTGGAACGATCTGGCCGAGGGTGACGTGGACCTCGCGGCCGGCCTGGTGGCGTTCAACGCCATCTTCCAGGTGCTCTTCTACAGCGTGTACGCGTGGTTCTTCCTGACCTGGCTCCCGCCGCTGTTCGGCCTGCAGGGCGTGGCGGTGGACGTGGGCATGGGGGAGATCGCACGGACCGTGGCGATCTACCTGGGGATTCCCTTCGTCGGGGGGGTGGTTACGCGACTGTCCCTGGTGCGGCTCAGGGGGCGGGCGTGGTACGAGGAGAGGTTCATCCCACGGATCGCGCCCATGACGCTCGTGGCGCTGCTGTTCACCATCGTGGTGATGTTCTCGCTCAAAGGGGACCTCATCGTCTCACTCCCCCTGGACGTGCTCCGCATCGCCGTGCCGCTGACCTTCTACTTCGCGGCCATGTTCCTCATCACCTTCTTCGTGGCCAAGGCGGGCTGGATCGGGGCCGCATACCCGCAGAACACCACCGTCTCCCTGACCGCGGCCAGCAACGATTTCGAACTCGCCATCGCCGTCGCCGTGGGCGTGTTCGGCATCCACTCGGGCGCGGCCTTCGCCGCCGTCGTGGGGCCCCTGGTGGAGGTGCCCGTCCTCATCGGCCTGGTGAACCTCTCGCTGTTCTTTCGACGCCGATTCTACGGAGGCGAGCAGAGCGCATGAAGATATCGCGTCGCACGTTCGTCGCGGGCATGGCCGCCGCCGCGGTGGTGCGCCCCCGCGTCGCACTCGCCGTGCCACCGCCCCCCCCACGCCAGGTGGACGGACGCTTCGATCCGTGGGTGGAGGTGGACGAGGCCGCCCTCCTGGACAACGCGGCGACGCTGTCCCGCCTGGCGGGAGGCCGTCCCGTTCTGGCAGTCGTGAAGAACAATGCGTACGGGCTGGGCTACGCCGAGGTCGGGCGGATCCTGGAGCGATCCCCGCACGTCGAGGGCTTCGCCGTGGTGAAGACAGCGGCCGCGCACGAGTTGCGCGACGCAGGCGTCACCAAGCCGATCCTCCTCATGGCCCTCTTCGCCGATGCGGACGGACCCGATCTGGTGCGCCGAAACGTGGCCCTCGCCATCTCGGACGAAGGCGGAGCTCGGCGCATCGCCCGGGCGGCGGGCACCGCGGGCTCCGCGGCCCACGTCCATTTCTACGTGGATACCGGCATGGGCCGCATGGGGGTTCCCGCCCACCGCGCCCTCCCGTGGGTGCTCGCGGCCCAGCAGATGGAGGAGCTCAGCATCGATGGCACCTTCACGGCCTTCACGGAAGAGGAGGAATTCGACCCGGAGCAGCTCCGGCGCCTCCGCGCGTTGGCCGCCTCAGCGACTTCCCGGGGAGCCACCGTCGGTCGCCTCCATGCCGCGTCGTCCCACGGCGTCTTCAACTTTCCCGAAGCCCATCTCGACCTGGTGCGTCCCGGGATCAGCCTCTTCGGCGCGTATCCGACCGACGCCGGCGGGGAGAGGGACATCGCCGAGCTGCGGTGCGCCGCTCGTCTCCGGGCCCGGGTCGTGCGCACGGAGCAGCTGCGGCCGGGAGATTCGGTGAGCTACGGGCGGCACTACGTCGCCGACCGGCCGGTGTGGACCGCCACGCTCCCCGTGGGCCATACCGACGGGTATCCGAGGGAGGCGGTCAACGGCGCCAGGGTACTCATCGGCCACCGGCTCTACCCGGTCATCGGCGCGGTGAGCGCAAGCCACTGCATCGTCGAGGTCGGCGACGAGTCCACCGTCGCGGTGGGCGACGTGGCCACCTTCCTGGGTCCTGACGCTCCCGAGATCCAGCCGAACCCGCTGGCGGTAGCGACGGGCACCTCGGTCTACGACCGGCTCATGCACCTGAACCCATCGTTGCCGCGGGTGGTCGTATAGCGTCTAGCGCAGCCGACCGGCCACGACCGCCACGCGCCTGCCGAGGGCGCGGGCCTTCTCCAGGAACTCGGGCGCCACGCTCACCCCCTCGGGCAGATCGACGAAAGGCGCCTCGCCGGTGACCGCCGACGCGCCGAAGGCGCTCGTCCATTCGGGCCCCCCGATGACGATCATCCCGTAGACCAGCATGGCGTGGAGGACAGCCACCTGGGCCAACTCCTCTCCGGCGGAGATGCCGCCCCCCGTCGTGAAGGCCGCGCCCACCTTGTCCTTCATCGATCCGTCGAACGGCATGGCATTCAGAAAGGTGGCGACCTCGGGAGATACGTTGCCGGACCGCACCGGCCCACCCAGCACGACGGCGTCCGCCCAGAGCAGATCCTCCGTCGCCGCCTCTCCCACCGAGCGCACGCGCACGTCGACGCCCACCTCCTTCCGGGCGCCTTCCGCCACCGCATCGGCCATGAGCCGCGTGTGTCCGGTCACACTGTGGTAGACCACCAGGACGTTCTGCCCGGAGGCCAGGTCGGGCAGCAGGGCCAGGGGGGCGGCGAGGGACAGCGCGAGTAAGCAGCAGGCATGCACAGATCGAACGGCAACGGACATGGATCTCTCCCTTGGCGATGCGAGCATCCGATTCCCGTCACACTCGGCCGCGACTCGCGGGGAGGCAAGCCCCTCCGACCTCTGGTCTGCCGGCCGCCCGGCCCCCACTCTGTTCCCCCATGAACACTCCTCTCCCTGAATCCGCCGGGGTTCCACCTCGCGTGGCCATCGTCACCGGAGGCGCCCGCGGCATCGGCCGCGGGTGCGCCCTGGCTCTGGCCGAAAAGGGCTTCGACATCGCGCTCGTCGATGTCCTCGTCCCCGAGATGGCGCACACGGCCGACGAGATCCGAGCCCTGGGCCGGCAGGCCCGAGCCTACCAAGCCGATGTCGCCGACTTCCGGCGGGCCCAGGAGGTGGTGGACGACGTGGTGGAAGGCTGGGGTCGGCTGGACTTCCTCCTCAACAACGCCGGCCGTTCCATGCCCAAGGGCCTGCTGGAGATCACGGAGGAGGAGTGGGACCGCACGCTCGACGTCAACCTCAAGAGCTGCTTCAACTGGTGCCGCGCCGCCGTGCCCACCATGCAGGCCCAGGGCGGCGGGCGCATCGCCAACATGTCTTCGCTGAACGCCTATTCGGGTGGCGTGACCAGCGCGGTGAGCAAGTTCGCCTATGCCGCCGCCAAGGCCGGGATCCTCGGCCTCACACGCGCGCTGGCGAAGGAGCTGGGCCCCACGATCCACATCAACGCCATCTGCCCCGGCGTCATCGAGACGGAGGTGGGCAACAGCCTCACGCGATCCCGGGGCGCCGAGCTGACCAAGGGGATCGTGCTCGGTCGTCTCGGCACGCCCCGGGACGTGGCCGAGGTGGTGGTCTTCCTGGCCACGTCGGAGCCGTCGTTCGTCACCGGGCAGGACTTCGTCGTGGATGGGTTCCAGTGGGTCCTGTGAGCGCGCAGCCAACGGCGGCCCAGGCCCGCCGCGCCGTCACCGCCGCCGTGGTGGGGAACGTTCTGGAGTGGTACGACTTCGCCGTCTACTCCTTCCTCGCGGGGATCATCGGGCAGACGTTCTTTCCTTCGGGGGACCCGTCCGCCGAACTCCTGGCTTCCTTCGCCGTCTTCGGCGTGGGCTTCCTTGCGCGTCCCCTCGGGGGTGTCGTCATCGGACGGCTGGGAGACGTGAAGGGACGGAAGACGGCGCTCCTCGTCACCATATTCCTCATGGCCGCGGGCACGGTGCTCATGGGGCTCGCTCCGTCCTATGCGGCCGTGGGCGTCGCCGGCCCAACCGTCATCGTGATCGCCCGGCTCATGCAGGGGTTCAGCGCCGGTGGCGAGTGGGGCGGATCCACGGCCTTCATCGTGGAGTGGGCTCCCGAGGGGAGGCGCGGCTGGTACGGGTCCTTCCAGCAGATGAGCGTTGCTGCGGGGCTCCTGTTGGGGTCGGGAACGGCGGCCCTCCTCAGCAGCGTCATGTCTGCGGAGAACATGGAAGCCTGGGGATGGCGCATCCCGTTCCTGCTGGGCGGGCTGCTGGGCCCCGTGGGCCTGTGGATGCGCCGCACCCTGGAGGAAACGCCGGCGTACCGTGCGGCGCAGCGCGAGCCGGCGCCGGTCCGGGCAAAGGGCGCCGTCAGCCCCGTGACGCTGGCGGCCCGCGCCTTCGGCTTCACCGTGCTGTGGACGGTGTCGTACTACATCTTCCTCAACTACATGCCCTCGTTCACGGAGCGGTACGCGTCCCTGTCCAGAAGCCAGGCGCTCTGGTCCAACACCGTGGGCCTTCTGGTCCTGGTGGCGGTCATTCCCCTTTGGGGCAGGCTCTCGGACCGTGTGGGGCGGCGCCCCCTGCTCCTGGCATGCTGCGCAGCGTTCGTGGTGCTCCCCTACCCTGTGGCGAGCTTCCTGGCGTCGGGACCGTCGTTCGGTGCCATCATGGCGCTGCAGGTCTTCATGGCGGTGATCATCGCCCTCTTCTCCGGCACCGGGCCGGCCGCCATCGCCGAGATCTTCCCGACGCGAAGCCGTTCCACGTGGATGACCATCGGGTACGCCTTCGCGGTGGCCATCTTCGGCGGGTTCGCGCCCTACATCGCCACGTGGCTCATCCGCGAGACGGGCTCGCCCATCGCGTGGGTCTACTACGTGATGCTGGCCGCCGTCATCTCGGGCGCGGTCATCTATTCCCTGGAGGAGACGGCCCATCGGCCGCTCCGCTGACGTCGAGCCAACCATGAACCACGTGCCCCCCGGCCCGGCCAATGAGCTTCCACCCTGGCAGTGGCCCGAAGAGCACTGGCGCGGACTCGTGGACCACGTTCGCGCAGGCCGGGCTCTGCGCCCGTCCGCCTGGAAGGACGGGGCCCGCTGCGCCGTGGCCCTCTCCTTCGACTCGGACCACGAGACCAACGAACTCCGGGACGGCGGAACG
>DATHZE010000060.1:0-9472 GCA_035458765.1 Longimicrobiales bacterium | reverse complement strand
GGCCCGCCGAAGCGGGCCCGGCCCTCCATCCTACCAGCCTGTGGGACGGCCAGCGCCTAGAGGGCGGCGGCGTACCGGGCGGCGACCCTATCCCAATTCACCACGTTCCAGATGGCGGACAGGTAGTCGGGGCGGCGGTTCTGGTAGTGCAGATAGTAGGCGTGCTCCCAAACGTCCACGCCGAGGACGGGTGTTACACCCTGCATGAACGGGCTGTCCTGGTTCGCCGTGGAAAAGCAGACCAGCGACCCGCTGGCATCGACGCCGAGCCACCCCCAGCCGGACCCGAACTGGCCTCCGGCCGTAGCCTGGAACTTGGCCTTGAAGTCGTCGAGAGAGCCGAAGGACCCATCGATGGCCGCCGCCAGTTCTCCAGCCGGACTCTGCGCCCCTCCGGGCGTGAGAATGTCCCAGAACAAGGCGTGGTTGTGATACCCACCACCATTGTTGCGCACCGCCGTCTTGATGTCGGCGGGCAAGGACTCGATTCGCCGCAGCAGCTCCTCGATGGAGCGACCGTGCAGGTCGGCGTGGCCTTCGAGGGCCTTGTTGAGGTTGTTCGTGTACCCCGCGTGGTGCTTCCCGTGATGGATCTCCATCGTGCGGGCGTCGATGTGGGGTTCCAGGGCGTCGAATGCGAATCCCAACTCGGGCAGTTGGAAAGGGTAGGCCATGCCGTGCTCCTTGGGGCTGTGTCATCGGGCTCGTTTCCTGGGCCGCCACCGTCACCGTAGCTTGAGTGGGGCGCCGATGGGAGGATTCTACCCCAGACGGTCCCCAAGGTGCAAACCATCCTCAACTCATCCGCCGTGGGCCAAGAGCCGCAACCCCGCCGCATCCTCCTCGTGGACTGCGATGCCTTCTATGTCCAGGTCGCGAAACTCCTGGATCCCGAGGGGGCGGGGCGCGCTCGCCTCCTCATCGTGGGAGGCTCGGCGACGGGACGCGGGGTCGTGACGTCGGCTTCCTACGAAGCCAGGAAGTACGGGGTGCACTCGGCGATGCCTACGGCCCACGCCCTTCGGCTCTGCCCCGAGGCAATGGTGGTCCCGGTCCCCCGGGGGGCCTGCGTCGAGAGGAGCCGCTCGGTCCGCCACGCCCTCCAGAAGCTGGCACCGGTGGTGCAGGCCGCCTCCATCGACGAGTTCTATCTCGATCTGTCGGGGACCGAGCGCCTCTTCCATGACGAGCCCCTGGTTGAGACGGCGACCCGCCTGCGTGAAGAGGTTCTTCGGGAAACCCGGATCTCGGTTTCCATCGGTGGCGGCACCCGCAGGGTCATCGCCAAGCTGGCCACCCGACTGGCGAAGCCCGGAGGCGTGTTCATCGTCGAGCCCGGGAAGGAGTTGGACTTCCTCAAGACCCTGGAGTTGGGAGACCTCCCCGGTGTGGGGCCTTCCCTGGTCGACGCGCTGCGCAAGCGAGGACTGGTGCGCGTGGACGACGCGCTCGGCGTTCAGGTGGAATGGCTCCAGAGGTGGCTGGGCCAGACCAGAGGAGCGTGGCTCTACCGCCGGATGCGGGGGGAGGACGACAGTGAGGTGGACCCTCGTGAAACGCGAAAGAGCATCTCGGCCGAGCGGACGTTCTCCCGGGATCTCGACACCGACGAGGCACTGGAGCGCCGCCTGCTGGAACTCACGGGGAGCGTCGCCAGCACACTCCGCCACAAGGGGTTGCGCGCCCGAACCATCACCGTGAAGCTCCGGGATTCGGACTTCACCACGCGGCAGCACAGCCGGACGTTGCCGGAGATGGTGGAGTCCGACGCCGCGGTCTTCGAGACCGCCCGTTCGCTCCTCCGAGAGCTCCGGGCGGAACGCGCGGGACCGGTCAGACTCCTGGGTGTGGGCCTCTCCGCGCTGTCGGACGTTCACGAGCCGCAGCAACTGGGTCTTTTCGAAGAGCGGGCGGCCTCCGCCGAGTCCGAGCGTGACCGAGCACTCTCCAGGGTGGTGGATCGGTTGAAGGACCGGTTCGGCAGGGATGCCGTACGCCCCGGGCGCATGCTGGATGGGCGGACCCCTGGCCACTCAGATTCCGAGGACGATGCAACCCCATGAGCCAGATGATCCGACCACAGGGCCTCAGCCACCTTTGGGGAAACAGGAAGGCCCTCATCGGTATGGTGCACCTTCTGCCCCTGCCGGGCGCCCCCCGATGGGGCGGCTCCATGGCGAAGGTGCTGGATCGGGCCATGGCCGACGCCGACGCTCTCGCTTCCGGCGGCGTGGACGGCATACTCGTCGAGAACTTCCTCGACGCACCCTTCTTCGCCGAAGGTGTCCCGCCTGAAACGGTCGCCGCCATGGCCGCGGTGGTTTCGTCGGTGGTCGCCGCGTCACCGGTGCCTGTGGGCGTCAACGTCCTCCGCAACGATGCCCGTGCCGCCCTGGGAATCGCGGTGGCCACCGGGGCCGCGTTCATCCGGATCAACGTCCACACGGGCGTGATGTGGACCGACCAGGGGATGATCGAGGGACGCGCGGCCGACACCCTCCGGCACCGCGCGAGTCTGGACGCGGACGTGGCGATCCTGGCCGACGTACTGGTCAAGCACGCCACGCCTCCACCCGGGCTCACCCTGGAGCGGTCCGCCTCGGACGCGTGGACCCGGGGACTTGCCGACGCCCTCGTGGTGACGGGGGCGGGGACCGGACAGCCGACGGATCTGGAGGGAGTGAGCGGGGTGCGGCGCGGCGCCCCCCATGCGCCGATTCTGGTTGGCAGCGGCGTGACTCCGCAGAACATAGCCGCGGTGCTGACCGCCGCCGACGGCGCCATCGTGGGGACGAGCCTCACCAAGGGAGGCCTCGCGGGGAGCGGCGTCGATCTGGCCAGAGTCCGGGCCCTCGTGGCCGAGCGCCCCGACTAGCGGGAAGTCCGGACCGCCCTCAGCAGAAAGCGCCCGCCGTCCTCGCGGACCACCACCTCGGCGGTGAGCCCGACTGCGGCGGCCGCTTCGGCCGCGGCCTCCGGGTCCACGAAGAGAAAGGGGAACGGCGGCCCGGCCATGCCGGCGAACCGGAGCCGCATGTGAACCTCACCGGGGTAGCGACCGTCGTCGGGGTCGTCCCACGCCCGGGGATCCGTGGAGTCGGCCAGAATCTGCCCCCCGGGCGCCAGGATCCCCGCCAGTCCCTCGAGGAAGGCGGGAAGGCCGGCCAGGCTCCCTGCCAGGCCAAGGCCGTTCATGAGCACCAGGACGGTGTCGAAGCGCTCGCCGGGGCGCACCGCATCCAGCCCCCCCGCCCGCACGTCGTCGAGCCCCGCCTCCACCATGGCAGCGCGGCCCGCCGGGAGCAGCTCGGCGGCGGTCACGGTCAGCCCACGGCTCTGAAGTGGTCGGGCGTGGGCACCGGCCCCAGCCCCCAGATCGAACACGCGGCCCCGGGCCTCGGCCAGCGCCACCGTTTCGACCGGCCCCATCTCGGCTACGCTCCGGAAGAAGAGGGAAGCGGGCACCTCTTCCGATCCACCGACGTCGGTGTCCATGACGAGACAGGCATCCGGGTCTCCCCCCCGGTACGCTGTGAGGGCTGCGTCCATGGGGGTCCAGAACTGAATCGGATCCTCCCGAAAGGCGGGGGGGTGGCCCTCGTGGGACCGCCCCCCCTTCTCCGTATTCACGGCAAGCGCCCGCCGGCCTGCGCGCTACCTGCCCTTGGCCCTCTTCGCGGCCGCGTGGTCCAGGGCGTTCTGCTCCCAGGGACGCCGCTCGAAGTACGAGCGGGTCATCTCCGCCACCTTGGGCGCCAGGAAGATCAAGGCGATGAGGTTGGGGATGATGACGATGGCCAGTGCGATGTCTCCCATGGCCCACACGACGGCCAGCGGGACGACGGCGCCCATGAAGTGCATCAGCACGTAAATGATCTTGTAGGGCAGCACAGCCCCATGCCCGAACAGGTAGTTGGCGCACCTGTCCCCGTAGTAGCTCCACGAGATGGCCGTGGAAACAGCGAAGAGGATCGTGCTGATGAGCACGATGAAGTTGCCCCATGTGCCAGGGAGCCCTCGGCTGAACGCTTCCATGGTCAGGGGAGCACCGCTTTCGGGGGCATTTCCGAAGAGCGACGTGTAGGTTTGCCCGTCGGCGGAGACGGCGTGCCCCTCGTCGGGCAGCACCGTACCGGTGAAGGGCTGCGTCTGGGCCTCGTCGACGTACAGCGTCTCCAGGGCGGTCTCGTGCCACGACACCAGGGCCGCGCCCACCCCGGTCTGGACGTGGCCACCATCCTGGATGACGATCTCGACGGGGGGACTCATGCTCACGTACCGGCCGCTCTCGGTGAGCGTGGTATAGCTCAGGTCACCGCCCCCCAAGGTCACCTCGGTGGGAAGCCGGTCATCGTACATCCCCGTCATGATGATGACGATGCCGGTCATGGAGCAGATCAGGATGGTGTCGATGAACGGCTCCAGGAGGGCCACCACGCCCTCGGACACCGGCTCGTCGGTCTTGGCGGCGGCGTGGGCGATGGGTGCAGAGCCCTGGCCCGCCTCGTTGGAGAACAGTCCGCGCCGCACTCCCCACATCATGGTCACCACGAAGACCCCCACCCCCGTGCCGGCCACGCCGGCGGACGGGTTGAAGGCCTCCCGGAAGATCAGACCCAAGGCCGGGATCAGATCCCCGATGTTTGAGAGGATGATGAACATGGCGCCGGCCACGTAAAGCGCGGCCATGGCCGGAGCCAGAATGGACGTGACGCGCCCGATGCGGGTGATGCCGCCCAAGATGACCGTCGCGACGATCCCCGAAGTGATCAGGCCCGTGATCCACACCGGCACGCCCCACACCGTGGCGACGTTGTCGGCGACGGTGTTGGCCTGGACCGCGTTGCCCGTGAGAAAGGCCGTGAAGGCCAGCATGGCCGCAAAGAAGACGGCCATGGGCCTCCACTTCGGACCCAGGCCCCGCTCGATGTAGTACATCGGGCCGCCGGAAACGGCGCCCTCCCACTTCTTTCCGCCCCCTTCCGCGTCCACGTCACGGTACATCTGGGCCAGCGTGACCTCGGAGTACTTGGTGGCCATCCCGAGGAAGGCCGTGACCCACATCCAGAACAGGGCACCCGGACCACCCAGGTGGATCGCGAGGGCCACACCGGCGATGTTGCCGATGCCGACGGTCGCCGACAGGGCCGTCGTGAGCGCCTGGAAGTGGCTGACGTCCCCTGGCTCGTTGGGATCGTCGTACTTGCCGGACGTGACGGCGAACCCGTGGGCCAGGTGGCGAAGCTGGACGAAGCCCATGCGCACCGTGAGGTAAAGACCGGTGCCCAGGAGCAGGATTACCGTGTAGGGGACATTCTCCCCGTTCCAGTTGATTCCAGCATCGACCACATAGGTGTTCAAGAAGTCGACGACGGTCTGAAGCAGATCCATGCGGACGTCCGTTTTGGGCGAGAGGGATGGGACCCGGCCCTACGGCCTTGTCTCCTGATCTCGAAGCGAGAAAGAATGCCCCGCCCTACCTCAAGAGGCAAGGCGGGGCATGAATCCCGCGGACGAAAGGAGGCGCGCGGGCCTAGGCGCCCGAAAGCGCCAGGTCGCAGACGCGCTGTGCCACCGCCCGCGACAAGAGTTCCTGCGCGCGGTTCACGATCTCGTCCAGGGAGGGAGATTCGCTGAACATCTCCTCGGCCCGCTCCCTCAGTTCTGGGATGGTGGGCAGGTGCGGCAGGGCCATTTCGGCCAGGCGCATTTCGACCTGCTCGCGAGCCCGCCGAGCCCGGTCCGCGAGGTCGTCCAAGGCATGGGACTCCACCCAAGCGTCCCTGACCCGCGCCACCGCCGCCTCGACTTCACCGGCGACGGATGCGGCCAGATCCTGCGCCACCCTCTCCACGACCTTGCGTCCCACCGGCTTGTCGCCCCGCACGATCGCCTCCGGGGGGGCGCGAAGGTCCCAGACCAGTCCCACCCAGGACAGCGCCTTGATCACGTAGTAGGTGATGTCGATCTCCCACCACTTGAAGCCCTGCCGCGTCGAGCTCTGGTAGTGATGGTGGTTGTTGTGCCATCCCTCACCCAGCGTCACCAGGGCGAGGAACCAGTGGTTGCGGGAGTCGTCGCCGGTCAGGTAGCGCTGGTCACCGACTTCGTGCGCCATGGAGTTGATGGCGAACGTTCCATGGAAGAGGACCACGGTGCTGAGGAAGAAGCCCACGAAAAGCCCCGGCCACCCTCCGAAGACGAAGCAGGCCACAGCCAGCGCGACCGCGGGGACCAGATAGAAGCGATCGAGCCAGCGAAGCTCCGGATACCGCGCCAGGTCACGGATGGTACCGTAGTCGGGCTTCCAGTTGTTGTGATTGAAGATCCATCCCACGTGGGCGTAGAAGAACCCGTGGTGCCGCGGGGAGTGGACGTCCTCCGGGGTGTCGGAGTGGAGATGGTGGTGCCTGTGGATGGCGGCCCACCAGAGGGCACCCCGCTGTGCAGACGTCTGTGCCAAAAAGGCCAGAACGAATTGACCGACCCGGCTGGTCTTGTACGAGCGGTGGGAAAAATACCTGTGATACGCCGCCGTCACCGCCCACATGCGGACGAAGTAGAGAATGGCGGCCATCCATAACGCGTATGCCGGGAAACCCGTCCAGAAGGCGCCCAACGCCGCCACGTGCACCAACGCGAAGGGTACCGCCGCCGGGTAGACGATGTCGTCGTGGGGAGCGTGGACTCTGGGGTCAGCCAAGGGCGGATGCCTCCTGTCGGGGGGGCGATGATCGAATACGGAACAACACGCCGCCAACGTAGCGGCCGATGCACTTTGCGTGAAGACCAATACCCCGGGGCGGGGTGGACGGTCCTGCCCCACCTGCCGAACCGCCCTCTTCCCCCGAGCGGCGCAGTGTCATATCTTTGTATCCACATTTATGAATACAACCACCGCTCCCCCGATCCTGGACCACCTTTCCGCCCTCGGAGACGAGACGCGCGTGCGCCTTCTCGTGCTTCTCGAGGCGAGCGAGTTCACCGTCTCCGAGCTGTGCGCCATTCTCCAGATCCCTCAGCCCACCGTGAGCCGGCACCTCAAGACGCTGGCTGACGACGGGTGGGTCCGTTCCAGGGCCGAAGGTCGGAACCGGCACTACCGCTTCGCCCCCGTACTTGGAGACGCCCACCGGGACTTGTGGCGGGTGGTTCGCACCGTCCTCGGTGACGACGGCGTGTACGCCGCCGAC
The DNA here is from genome assembly GCA_035458765.1 of Longimicrobiales bacterium. Classification (GTDB taxonomy): domain Bacteria; phylum Gemmatimonadota; class Gemmatimonadetes; order Longimicrobiales; family Gaopeijiaceae; genus SZUA-318. The sequence goes on along the minus strand of DATHZE010000060.1, from coordinate 2,279 downwards.
GCCGAGCGGGCTCGGCAGGTCATGGCGGATCGGCGCAGACGCTCGGCGGAGTTTTTCGCGTCCTCGGCGGAGCAGTGGGACCACCTGCGCCGGGACCTTTTCGGGGCCAGGGCCGAGATCCTGCCCCTTCTGGGCTTCCTGGATCCCCGATGGGTCGTGGGGGACCTGGGTACGGGCACGGGAGGCTTCGCCGCGACCCTGGCACCCTTCGTTGGTCGGGTCATCGGCGTGGATCGCTCCCAAGCCATGCTCCGGGCGGCCGCTCGTCGCCTGGAGGATCTGCCCAACGTGGAACTCAGGACGGGCGATCTGGAGGAACTCCCCATCGCCGACGAGGAGTTGGACGTGGCCGTGCTGAGCCTCGTGCTCCACTACGTCGTGGATCCGCCCGCAGTGATCCGGGAGGCCCGTCGCACCCTGAAGCCCGGTGGACGCATCCTCGTGGTGGAGATGAGGGCCCACGACCGGGGACCCGAATACGCCGAGGCGATGGGCCACGTTTGGCCCGGCTTCGATGAGCGGCCCATGGCGGACTGGCTCGAAGCGGCAGGCTTCCTCCACGTGAATGCCAGTCCCCTGCCTCCCGATCCCGAGGCCGGCGGCCCCCTTCTCTTCATCGCGAGCGGGATGCTGGGCCAACCCGCGCAGACTTCCATCTGAAACGACCTTACCCCCAATCGAAGAGTCATCATGAGCGAGACTGCAGTGCTGTCACACGACGAACTCATCGCCACCGGCGACGCCCGCCCCTCCTTCAAGGTCAGGGACCTTTCCCTGGCCGAGTGGGGCCGCAAGGAGATCCGTCTGGCCGAGCAGGAAATGCCGGGGCTCATGGCCGCGAGAAGGGAGTACGGTCCCGACAAGCCCCTGGCCGGCCTGAAGGTCATGGGGTCCCTCCACATGACCGTCCAGACCGCGGTGCTCATCGAGACCCTGGTGGAATTGGGCGCCAGCGTCCGCTGGGTATCGTGCAACATCTTCTCCACACAGGACCACGCGGCCTCGGCGGTCGTGGTCGGTCGCGAGGGCACGGTGGACGACCCCAAGGGCACGCCGGTCTTCGCATGGAAGGGAGAAACGCTGGAGGAGTACTGGTGGTGCACGGAGCAGGCGCTGGAGTGGCCCGACGGGTCGGGCCCCGACCTCATCGTGGACGACGGAGGGGATGCGACGTTGCTGATCCACAAGGGCGTGGAGTTCGAGAAGGCGGGCGTGGTCCCTGCCTTCGACGAGGCCAATGACCCGGAGGAGTGGGGCGTGATCCTCGAGGTGCTCCGTCGCAATCTGGCCGCGAACTCCGGCAAGTGGCAGAAGATGGCCGAGCACATCCGAGGCGTGTCCGAAGAGACCACCACCGGCGTGCACCGACTGTACGAGATGGAGCGGGCGGGTACCCTGCTCTTCCCCGCCATCAACGTCAACGATTCGGTGACCAAGTCCAAGTTCGACAACCTCTACGGGTGCCGGCATTCGGTGGTGGACGGCCTCAATCGCGCAACCGATGTCATGCTCTCGGGCAAGATGGCCGTGGTGTGCGGCTACGGGGACGTGGGCAAGGGATGCGCCCAGGCCCTCAAGGGTCAGGGCGCCCGGGTGGTCGTCACGGAGATCGACCCCATCTGTGCGCTGCAGGCCGCCATGGAGGGGTACCAAGTGCTTCGCCTGGACGACGTCCTCGAGCAGGCCGACATCTTCGTCACCTCGACCGGCAACAAGGACATCATCACCGCCGAGCACATGGCCCGAATGAAGGACAAGGCCATCGTCGGCAACATCGGCCACTTCGACAACGAGATCGACATGGCCGGACTGAAGAAGGTGCCCGGCCTGAAGCGCATCAACATCAAGCCCCAGTACGACGAATTCGTCTTCCCCGACGGACACTCCGTGCTGGTCCTGGCCGAGGGCCGCCTCATGAACCTCGGGTGCGCCACCGGCCACCCCAGCTTCGTCATGAGCGCGAGCTTCACCAACCAGGTCATCGCACAGTTGGAGCTGGCCAGCAACGCTGGCGCCTACCAGAACAAGGTGTACGTGCTCCCCAAGAAGTTGGACGAGAAGGTGGCGCGCCTGCACCTGGCCCAGCTCGGCGCACGCCTGACGGAGCTCACGGACAAGCAGGCGGCGTACATCGGCGTGGACAAGGACGGGCCGTACAAGCCGGATCACTATCGGTACTAGGCGGTAGGTCGCCCGCTTTGTCTGCGGGTGGATAGCGACGAAGGGGCAGACGCCACACTTCGGGGGCCGTTTCACTGCGGATGCCTTGCATCCGCCCC
>DATHZE010000059.1:0-19847 GCA_035458765.1 Longimicrobiales bacterium | reverse complement strand
AGAAGAGTGTGTGGATTCGTGGAAGAACGCCCCACGAGCACCCGTACCGTCACGTCCGAGAACAGGTTTTGGCGGATCAGGCCGATGTGGATGAACCGTCGACAAGACCGAACAACTCCCTGCTGATCCCGGTTGTCCCTTGAGAAGCAGTGGAAAACCCTGGGTTTTCCCCAGGTTGTCCACTGGGTCCTCAGCCCCGTGACACGCTCTTCAGTTCTGCGCGTGCCTCCTCCACCTTCTTCCTGAACTCCGGATCCTCGGCCATGCCCTGCTCCACCTTCTTCAGGGAATGAATGACCGTGGAATGATCTCTTCCCCCGAAGATCTCCCCGATCTGCACGAGGGAGGTTCCCAGGGTCTCCTTGATGAGGAACATGGCTACCTGGCGCGGGACCGTCAGGTCCTTGGTCCGCCGCTTCGAAGCCAACGCCTCAGGTTTGACCCGCCAGCGCCCGGCGACCATGGCCTGGATACGCTGGGGTGACAGGATCGGGCCCTCGTCACGAGCGCGGTTGAGCATTCCCATGAGGGCGGTGTGAGCCAGTGCGGGCGTGATCTCCTGGTGGGTCAGGGACGAGTAGGCCAGCAGTTTGATCACCGCACCCTCCAGCTCCCGAACGGAGGCCGTGCAGGAATGGGCGATGAACTCGATGACCTCGTCGTCGAGGGTCAGGCCGTCGTCCGCCGCCTTCTTGCGGAGGATGGCCATGCGCGTCTCGAAGTCCGGTGCCTTGATGTCCACGACCAGGCCCCACTCGAAACGGGAGACCAGGCGCTCCTCGAGGCCGGGGAGTTCCTTTGGGGGCCTGTCGCTGGTGACGACGATTTGCTTTTGGGCGTCGTAGAGGGCGTTGAAGGTGTGGAAGAACTCCTCCTGGGTCCGCTCCTTCCCCTCGAGGAAGTGGATGTCGTCCACCAGAAGGAGGTCCATCTCTCGGTAGCGTCGCCGGAACGCGGCCATGCTGCCGTCCTGGATGGACCCCACCAGTTCGTTGGTGAACTGCTCCGACGAGAGATAGGCGACCCGGCGGCCGGGGTCGTCCGCGAAGAGGCGGTGCCCCACGGCGTGCATGAGGTGCGTCTTGCCCAGCCCCACGCCCCCATAGAGGAAGAGCGGGTTGTACATCGTCGCCGGCCGTTCGGCCACCGCCCGGCTGGCGGCGACGGCCAGCTGATTGTTGGAACCCACCACGAACCGCTCGAAGGTGTAGCGTTCGTTGAGGTAGGGTCTGGGCGCCGGCTGTCGGGACGGTGGCGGCGCATCCACGTGCGCGTGCGTCGACCTCCCTTGCGAAGGCTCCTGCGACGTCTCCCGGATGGGAGCGGCGTCAGTGCCGCAGGTTACCGAAACCGAGAGGGGACGGCCCAGGACTCGTTGGGCGGTGGAGGCCAGAAGCGCTCCGTACTTGTCCTCGATCCACTCCACGTGGAATCGGCTCGGCGCCTCGACGAGGAGCTCGTCGCCGGAAAGACCCACGGCCTTGGTGCCAGCCAACCAGGTCCTGTACCCGTGTTCCGGGACGCTGGCGCGCACCGACTCCTGGATGCGACTCCAGAGCTCGACCGCCGTCAGTTCCACGGATCCTCCCGCAGGCCTGTCGCCGGCAGCGCAGCGGAGATCCGGCGCGCGATGGAAGAGGGGTGGCAGGCTGACATCCGTGCTGGCGGAATGGGTTCCGGGTACGTCGATGAAAAGTGACCCCCACGAGGGGGGGGGCCGATACTAGAAACGGGATGTGGAAAAGTCAATTCACCCGCCCAGGAGCAGCCGGAACAGCCGCTTTCCACATGGGCCGGGGCGGGGCGTTGACGCATTTCCCCTCGTTTCACTATCTTCCTTAGCTCGTTTCCAAACGAAGAATTCCAATGCAATGGGCAGTCCCTGATGAAGCCGACGTACCAGCCCCGCAACCGCAAGCGGGTCAACAAGCACGGGTTTCGTGCTCGCATGAAGACGAAGGGCGGTCGCGCGACGCTGAACCGCCGGCGGCGGCGGGGACGCGCCAGTCTCGTGGTGACGGTGGGCAGCAAGTAGGTCCGCCGAAGCCGGAGGCCGGGGAGGCCTTTCCCCGGGAGGTCCGTGTCCGGCAGAGGAAAGAGATCCGCGCACTCCTGGAGCGGGGGAAGCGCAAGAGGACGAAGAACGTGGAAGTCTTCTTGGCGCCGTCCCCCGCTTCGTTTTGTCGGTTCGGGCTCATCGTCCCGAAGCACGGTCGGCGGATCGTGGACCGAAACCGCCTCAAGAGGCGTCTGCGGGAAATCGGACGGCGGCGCGTCCTGCCTCTCCTGGCCGACCGCGGCGGCGCGGTGGATGTTCTCGTTCGGGTTCGTCGCGAAGCGTACCGGGCGACGTTCGACGAGTTGCTGCGCGATGTAGCTGAGGCGGTGGAGGCACTGTGGTCCGACGAATCCTGACGGCGCTGATCCGATTCTATCAGACGGCGATCTCGCCTTGGACGCCGCCGTCATGCAGGTACACACCGACATGTTCGGCGTACGCCTTGGAAGCCATCCAGGTCCACGGCGCAGCGCAGGGGAGTTGGCTGGCGTTGAAGAGGCTGGCAAGTTGCCACCCGTGGGGTGGGCACGGTTATGACCCCGTTCCGCCCCGCCCGAAGGGCGTGCGGTCCGCCGAAGCGTTGGCGGGCCCCGCCGAGTCGAATCAGAAAACCGCGACGGGCGTCCACCCGGACCGCCTCACGTCGAGGGATACATGAAAACTGAAGTCCGCTTCATGCTGGCCATTGGCCTGATGCTCCTCGTCCTCGTCGGGACGAACCTCATCTTTCCACCAGTCGTCCCTGACGAGGCCCTGCAGCCCGACAGCGTTGCGACCGAGGTGGAGTCACCGGCGCCGCAGCAGGCGGACCGGGACCCGGTGCTGCCACCGTCAGTTGGCGCCACTCCCGGGGTGGGGACGGAGGATCTCGAGGTCGGACCCCTGGAGGAAGAGCGGTTGACGGTCGAGGGCCCGCTCTACCGGTTCACGTTCTCTGATGTGGGCGCGCGCTTGGTGTCTGCGGAGATGCTGGGATTCCGCGCGCTCAACCGCGACGGTCTCGTCGACCTGATTCCCGAGGGTGCCGGCGGATATCTGGGGCAGAAGCTTCTGGTGGGTACGGACACCGTGGACCTGACCCGGGTCCGCTTCCAGGTGGATCCAGCGTCCGGGGTGTTCCTCACCGATGGTGGGGGCCCCCGGGAGCTGCGCTTCAGCTATCAGCATCCCACCCGAGCTTTCGGCATGGAACTCACGTACGAGTTCCGCCCGGAGGCGTATCAGGTCCTGGTGCGCGGGACGGTGACGGGCGTGGACCGCCCTCTTCTTCTGACCGAGTTGGGCGACGGGGTGTCCTTCGCCGAGGCCGACTCGGCGGGGGAGGCACGGGCCATGGCCTACGTGTTCAACCACGTGCGGGACGGCATCGAATCCCGGCCGCTGACCAAGGCGCAGCCGGAGTTGGTGGAGGGGCCCCTTCTGTGGTCGGCCTTCAAGAGCAAGTTCTTCGTCATGGCGCTCCTGGCCGGGGAATCGGAGGCGGGGGCCAGCGAAACGGACTACCTCGGCGGCCTCCTGGTGGGGCCCAGTGAACTCGGTGACCGAGTGCGAGTCACCACAGCCCAGAGCATCCGCGCCGACGGGACGTTCTCCTATCGGCTCTTCATGGGCCCGCAGGACTATGGGCGTCTTTCCTCGCTCGGGGAGGACATGCAGGAGGTGAACCCCTATGGCTGGCGGTTCTTCCGGCCCATCGTCAGGCCGTTCGTTTCCGTCATCATGGCGATCCTGACCTTCCTGCACAGCCAGTTCAGCCTCGGGTACGGGTGGGTCCTCATCGTCTTCGGGGTGCTCATGCGGGTGGTGTTGTGGCCCCTGAACCAGAAGGCCATGCGCGCGCAGCTGAAGAACATGGCCGTTCAGCCGCTGCTCCAGGAGATCCAGGCGAAGCACAAGGACAACCCCGAGCGGCTGCAGAAGGAGATGATGAAGCTGTACAAGGAGCACGGCTTCAACCCGCTGGCCGGGTGTTGGCCCATGCTGCTGCCGTGGCCGGTGCTCATCGCCCTGTTCTTCGTGTTCCAGAACACCATCCAGTTGCGCGGCGAGGCCTTCCTTTGGCTGCCGGACCTCTCGGCTCCGGACCCCCTGTACATTCTTCCGGTCTTCATGGGGGCGTCCATGTTCGCCATGCAGTACGTGAGCATGAAGACGGTGCCGCAGACCAATCAACAGATGAAGATGATGATGTACATCATGCCGGTGATGATGGTGTTCATCTTCTTCAACCTCGCCTCGGGTCTGAATCTGTACTACGCCACGGCCAACATCGCGACGATTCCCCAGCAGATCTGGATCAACAGAGAGCGGAAGAAGATGCAGGGTGCCACGTTGGGGACGCTTCCGAAGAAGGGATGACCCTCCCCGAGGTCGATACCATTGCGGCGTTGGCCACCGCCCTGGGCCCTGGTGCCGTGGCGGTGGTTCGCGTTTCAGGGACCGGCGCCACCGAGGTGCTGGCGCGGATGTCGAGGCGAGGGGCGCCGCTGCCCCCGGTCCGGGTCGCTACGCTCACGCGCCTGATCGATCCGGTGGACGGGTCCGAGCTCGACGGGGCGCTCGTCACCCGGTTCGAGGCCCCTGCCAGCTACACCGGCGAGGACGTGGTGGAGATCTCGTGCCACGGCGGGCGGCTCGTCCCGGGGCTCGTCCTGCAGGCCGCCCTGGATGCGGGGGCCCGCTTGGCCGAACCCGGCGAGTTCACTCGACGCGCGTATCTTCATGGCAAGCTCGACCTGGTCCAGGCGGAGGCGGTCGCGGATATGGTGGAGGCACGGAGTCGTGCCCTTCATCGGGCGGCGCTCGTTCAATTGGACGAAGGCCTCTCCCGGCGCGTGGGCGAGCTCCGGATGGTGCTGGTGCGCCTGGAGGCGCTCCTGGCACATCACGTTGACTTTCCCGAGGAGGACGATGCGCCGGTGCCGCTCGCGGACATCGCCGCGGAGGCGGAGGTCCTGGTCGGGAGAATGGAGGCCATTCTGTCCACGGCGGCGGAAGGGGCGCTTCTCAGAGACGGGGCGCTTGCGGTCCTGGCGGGGTTGCCCAACGCGGGGAAGTCGTCGTTGTACAATGCACTGATCGGTGAGGAACGAGCCATCGTCACCGACGAACCAGGTACGACCAGGGACGCCCTCGAGACCGGTGTCCAACTCGGGGGGTATCCGTTTCGATTGGTGGATACGGCGGGACTCCGTGACGCGGGCGAGCGAGTCGAGCGGCTGGGTGTGGAGGTGGCGCGTCGGCACCTCGCGAAGGCCGACGTGATTCTCCTCTGCGTCGAGGCGGGGAGGACGGCGGGCGCGGCGGAAGATTCATTCCTGGAGGTGGCGCCGGCGGTCCCGGTCGTCCTCGTGGAGACGAAGGCCGACCTGGGCGAGATGCCGACGGAGGGAACTGTGGGCTTCCGATTTGCGGGACGCGTCCGGGTGTCGGCCCGCACCGGGGAGGGTCTCGAGGAATTGCGGGGCCTTCTGCCTGCTCTCGTGTACTCGGGTCTCGTGGTCCACCAAGGAGACCAACCAGTCATCACCCGCCGCCGACAGTCGCGGGCGCTCTCCGGGGCCCGGGACGAGGTGAGGGCGTTCGTGGACGCGCTCGCGGTCGGTGTTCCGGCGGAGGTCGCATCTGCACATCTGCGCTCGGCGGAATCCTTTCTCGAGGAGTTGGTGGGGGCCGTATCGACAGAGGACGTGCTGGACGCGGTGTTTCGGGAATTCTGCGTGGGAAAGTGAAATGAGGGACGACATCACCAAGGTCGAGGTCCGAGGATACCGCGTGTCCGGGATCGTGCAGGGGGTGGGGTTCCGCTGGTTCGCCCGCCACGAGGGGAGGCGCCTCGGGTTGGGAGGACACGTGAGGAACCTGCCCGACGGTAGCGTGGAGGTGCACGCACAGGGTCCCGTCCTGGCTTTGGAGGCTCTGGAGCGGGCGCTTCTGCAGGGGCCGCCGGGGTCCCGCGTCGCCCGCGTCGAACTCATCGAGGCGGACCCCAGGACGCCTGCCGACGAGTTCCTCCTGGAGCAATGGTGAGCGCGTATATGATGCGCAAGATAGCCTGCGCACGGGGGCACTGGAGGTGCCCGCGATCGTGAGGCTGCGGTACCAGGTGGTTGTGGTTGGGGGAGGGCACGCCGGCACCGAGGCCGCCGCCGCCGCCGCCCGGGCGGGGGTGGAGACGGTTCTGATCACGCCGGACCTGACCCGAGTCGGCCAGATGAGCTGCAACCCGGCCATCGGAGGCATGGCGAAGGGCGTGGTAGCGCGTGAGGTCGATGCCCTCGGTGGTGTGATGGGGCGGGCCACCGATGCGTCGCGCATCCAGTTCCGGATGCTGAACCGGTCCAAGGGGCCGGCCGTGTGGGGGCCGCGCGCCCAATGTGACCGCGCGCTCTACCCGGTCGCGGTGCGGCGCATCCTGGACGAACTGCCCGATCTCGATCTCTTCCAGGAGATGGTCACCGATCTCGTGGCCGACGAAGGCCGCGTCGTGGGTGTACGGACACGCGGGGGGCTGGTCTTCGAGGGCGACGCCGTGGTGGTCACCGCAGGGACGTTTCTGCGTGGCCGGATCCACATCGGGGGGGATGCCGGTTTGGGCGGAGGGCGGGCCGGAGAGGCGCCGTCCATCGAGTTGGCGGAGGGGTTGGAGGCCCTTGGCCTGGAGGTGGCACGGTTCAAGACGGGGACGCCCCCGCGAGTGGACGGCCGATCCGTGGACTACGCACGGCTCGAGCGACAGGACGGGGAGGAGGCGGAGTATCGGTTCTCGCTCTACGAGCGGGAGGCGATCCCCGAGCAGCGTCCCTGTTGGATCACGTGGTCCGGAGCGGGGCTCGAGCAGGTGGTGAGGGAAAACCTCCACCGCAGCGCACTCTACGGGGGAAGCATCTCAGGACGAGGTCCACGGTACTGCCCATCCATCGAGGACAAGATCGTTCGGTTTCCCAATGCGCCCCGGCATCAGGTGTTTCTCGAGCCGGAAGGGCTGCAGACCACCGAGCTCTACGTGAACGGACTCTCGACGTCCTTGCCCGCGGATGTGCAGCTGGCCTTTCTGCGGACGCTGCCCGGGTTGGCAGACGTCCGCATGACGAAGGTCGGATACGCCATCGAGTACGACTACTTCCCGCCTCACCAGCTTCGGCACACCCTGGAGTTGAAGGACGTGCCCGGACTCTACTTCGCGGGACAGGTGAACGGCACCACCGGCTACGAGGAAGCCGCGGGGCAGGGGATCGTTGCAGGGATCAACGCGGCGCTCAGAGTCCGTGGGGAAGAGCCGTTCATCCTGGAGCGGGACCAGGCGTACATCGGGGTCCTCATCGACGATCTGGTGACCCGGGGAGTGGACGAGCCCTACCGGCTGTTCACGTCGCGGGCGGAGTTTCGCCTTCTGCTCCGCCAGGACAACGCCTTGCGGAGACTCGGCCCACTGGCCCGAAATCGCGGTCTGCTCACGGAGGGCCAGGAGGCCGCGATGGAGCGACGCCTCGCCGACGAAGATCGGGTTCGGGTGTGGTTCAGCGAGACGCTGATGAAGCCGCACGAGGTGGCGAGCGTCCTCGAGGATGCCGGAAGCGACCCCGTGAGGGAGCCCACGTGGGCGGTTGAATTGCTGCGCAGACCACGCGTGGCTGCCCGCCGTCTGTACGAGATCCGCGGAGAACCCGTGGGTGAGGCGACCGACGACGTTCTCGCGGCGGTCGAGGTGGAGTTGAAGTACGAGGGGTACGTATTCAGGGAGCGCCAGCGGGCCGAGCGGCTGCGAGAACACGCTAACTACAAATTGGACAACGACTTACCGTATTTGGACTTCATCACGGTCTCGGCGGAGGCCCGAGAGAAGCTGCAGCGGATTCGTCCAGAGACGCTGGCCCAGGCGGGGCGGATAGCCGGGGTCTCTCCGGCGGACCTGCAGAACCTCCTGCTGGAGGTCAGGCGTCTTCGTGCCTCCCCACGGGTGCAGGGCCCGCCTGCGCCCTCCGAGTGACACCTGTTCCACGTGAAACACTGCCGGTGCTGCACCACGCTTGTTTCACGTGAAACACCGCACCAAGGCCTAGCGTCGCTCCAGTTCGAAGTGGGCCAGGGCAGGTTCGGGGGTCCCGTCGAGGTTGAAGTCGAAGTCGGTGTCGCCGTCCAGCGTCAGCCGGTTGCCCGCCAGCACGTAGGTCGCCGAGGTCGTCTTGGTGTCAGGGAACGAGTGGGTCATGGTCACCACGTTCCCGGAGATTGAGAGGAAGCCGATCTCGGTGGAGGCCTGCTCCGCGTAGATCAGAATGGCGGTGTACTGCCCCGAGGGCTGCACGTTCAGAGTGAACGAGGCACCGAGTCCGATCAACTCCGGGGCGACATCGGGATTCGCCACGGAGGTGATGACCATGGCGGTTGCGGTCCAGTCCCCGACGAGGGGCGACACGAGTGGGTCCACGACCACCGGGTCCTCGCCACCGCAGGCCGCCGCCAGAACAATCACCAGCGCCAACGCCAGCCGCCCTGCCCCCGTCCTCATCCCGTTCCAGGCCATGGTCGTGTCGTCCTTGAGAGGGCGGACCCGCGCCCGCCGTGAACTTTCCTGGGCTCCGGTCCAGAACCTCCCACCGAGCGGGCCCACCGTCAAGGCTGCAATCGCTTTACCAGGATGAGAGCCCGGGGTATTATTCGACCCCTCATCCACACCTGTTTCCGTTATCGGAACGCAAGGGAGCCAATGTCGCGGGTCATCGCTATCGCAAACCAGAAGGGCGGGGTGGGCAAGACCACCACGGCCATCAACCTGGGTGCCTCCCTGGCCGTCGCCGAGAAGCGGACTTTGGTGGTGGACATCGACCCGCAAGGGAATGCCACCAGCGGTCTCGGTCTGGAGGGGCGGGATCAGCTGCCCAACGTTTACGATGTCCTGGTGGGAGAGAAGACGGCCGCCGAAGCGGTGGCGCACGCACTGCATTTTCCCTGTCTGGACCTCATTCCCTCCACGCGGGATCTGGTTGGGGCCGAGATCGAGCTGGTGCAGGCGAGCAGCCGGGAGAGCGTTCTCCGGACGGCACTGAAGCCCCTGCGGGAGCAGTACGACTACATTCTCGTCGATTGTCCTCCGTCCCTGGGCCTCCTGACCCTCAACACGCTGACGGCTGCCGATTCCGTGCTCATTCCCATCCAGTGCGAGTTCTATGCATTGGAGGGATTGAGCCAACTGCTGAACACGATTCGGTTGGTTCAGAAGGGACTCAACCCCGCCCTGGACATCGAGGGGGTTCTGCTCACGATGTTCGACCGGAGGTTGAATCTCTCCCGCCAGGTCGCGGCGGAGGCCAGGGACTATTTCGGGGGCAAGGTCTACCGGACTCCGATCCCACGAAACGTCCGGCTGGCGGAAGCTCCCAGCTTCGGGCAGCCCATCGTGCTCTATGACGTGCTCTCCCAAGGGGCCCAGGCCTACCTCTCCTTGGCAAAGGAGATCCTCGCGAAGAAGCCGAACGGCGCGCCGACGCCGGAAAGGGTTCCGGTTTCGTGAGTCGCCGGGACCGGCTTGGCAAGGGCTTGGGTGCCCTTCTCGGACAGTACATGGAGCCCGAGGTAGAACCCGCCGAGGTTCGTCGGGTCAAGATGGCCGCCATTGTCCCGAACCCCCTTCAGCCCCGTCGGGTCTTCACCGACGAGGAACTCAAGGACCTCGCGGCGTCCATCCAGGAGAACGGCCTGCTCCAGCCCCTGGTCGTGCGCACGGCGCCGGGCGCAACCGACCGCTACGAGTTGATCGCCGGCGAGCGCCGGTTCCGCGCCGTGAGCAGTCTGGGTTGGGGGGACGTACCCGTTCTGGTGAGGGAAGCCTCCGACGAAACCCTCCTGGTCCTGGCGTTGGTGGAGAATCTCCAGAGGGAGGAACTGAACCCTCTCGAGGAGGCGGAGGGGTACCGGACCCTCACCGAGCGCTTCGGGATGAGCCAGTCCGACGTGGCCCGGGCCATGGGAAGGGACCGCTCCACCGTGGCCAACCTCCTCCGGCTGCTGAACCTGCCGCCTTCGGTGCGTCGGTTCCTGGAGTCCGGCGAGCTGAACATGGGGCATGCACGAGCGCTCCTGGCGGTGGACGACACGGTGCGAGCCGGGGAGCTCGCCCGCGCGGCGGTAAAGGAAGGGTGGTCCGTCCGGGAGGTGGAGCGGAGGGTCGGAGAGGCGGCGCCCGGGCCGAAGAACAAGAGGAGCAAGAAGGAGCGGGCCGCGGACCCACTCCTCCGCGCCCTCGAGGAGGCCCTTCAGGAGTCCCTGTCCACGCGCGTCGCCATCCGGCGTGGCCGGAAAGGCAAGGGAGTGATCGAGATCACCTACCACGGCCCCGACGACTTCGAGCGGGTTTTCGAGTTGGTCACGGGGCGGGAGGCAGGAGAGGTCGTGGGGTGAGTGAGGAATCCAGGGGCCGAAGGTACCTGACCGTCATGCTGGTCCCGGACCGGGGCCAGAAGAGTCATACGGTCCGGCTGTCCTACGGCGTCCTCCGGCTCCTGGGAGGCCTGGCCGCAGTGGTCGCCCTCGCCCTGACCCTGGTGGCGGGAAGCTGGTGGTACCTGGCGGCGCGGGCATCGCGCGTGGCCGACCTGGAGTCCCAGGTCGACTCCCTCACGGCTCAACAGGGGCGCCTGGCCGATCTGGCGCAGCAGATCGAGACCATCGAACGGAAGTATGGCCAGATTCGGAATTTGTTCGGTTCGGCTTCCCCCGAAGCCCCGTCCGACGTCTGGCTGCCGCCCCCCGCCAGCGGTCGCCGGCCTTCTGCACCCCGCACAACGGCCAGTTCCGGTCCCCCCGTGAGCTGGCCTCTCACCGAGCGTGGCTTCGTCACCCAGGGCCTCCTGGACGCCGGGGGGGCGGCGCAGGACCACCCGGGTCTCGACATCGCGGTGCCCACCGACTCCTACGTGCGCGCCTCTGGAGCCGGCACCGTGGTGGACGTCGGGGAAGACGAGGTCTATGGCCGCTTCGTCGTGCTGGACCACGGCGACGGATACACCACCCTGTACGGGCACGCTTCCCTGAACCTCGTCACGCGGGGTCAACGTGTCCGCCGGAACGAAGTCATCGCCCTGTCTGGTTCGACGGGCCGATCCACCGCGCCCCACCTTCACTTCGAAGTGCTGCTGAACGGCGAAGCGGTCGACCCGCTGACCCTGGTTCACCAGCCCTGACGCCAGGAACGAAACGCCATGGCACGCGAGCGAGCAGGCAACGGTACCCCCATGGAAAGCGTGATCTCCATCATCGGTCCCGGGATGACGGTGGTCGGAGACTGCGAAACCGACGGCACCATAAGGGTCGAAGGCACCGTCAACGGCTCCTTGAAGGCCGGCAAGGCCGTGGTGGTGGGAAAGGACGGCTTCGTGGAGGGAAGCATCCTCACCCAGGACGCCGTCATCTCCGGGAGGGTCGCGGGGACCCTGGTCGCGGAGTCGAGACTCGAGCTCCAGGCGACCTCCCGGGTGGAGGGGGAAGTGCGCGCCCGGCGGATGCAGCTCGAAGAAGGGGCCGTCCTCAACGGGACCGTCACCATGGGCGCCGCCGGACCCACTCCGTCCGCTGACGGGCCGCCAACAGGAGAACAAGAATAGTTCCGCTTGGGACTTGTCCGCATAGGTCCGGTCGAGCGGGCCGCCGCCGCTCGTCGATGTGGACAACTCCTCCAACCCCCTCCAAATAGGCGCTCCTCGGCGTGCGCCACCGCCGGATGAGACCGTATCCGCGGACGCAGCACAGAATTTTTCCACACGTTGTCCACGCGCAGGTCGCGTCCACTCGAGGAGGGCCGATGAAATTAGAATCCCTGCTCCAATATCTGGATTCGTACCTTGAGGTTGCGGGTCATCCCGACTACCCCAACGCCCTCAACGGTCTGCAGGTCCAGGGCCGGGAAGAGGTGCGTCGAATCGTGGCGGCCGTGGACGCCTCGGAGGCCAGCGTGGCCGCCGCCGTGGACGCCGGGGCCGACCTTCTCGTGGTGCACCACGGGCTCTTCTGGGACGGCCTCAGGCCCCTCACGGGGCGCCGGTACCGGAGGGTCAAGCCACTCCTGGCGCACGGGATCGGCCTGTACAGCGCCCACCTCCCCCTGGATTCCCACGCGGAGGTGGGGAACTGCGCCCTCCTGGCGCGGGCGTTGGGGCTGGAGTTGCAGGGACGCTTCGCCGACTACAAGGGAAGCCCCGTCGGGTGGTGGGGCACCCACGCCGACGCCACCGATGCGCCGGGTCTCCAGGCACGGCTCGCCGACGCCCTGGGTGGGGCCGCCATCCACCTGATCGCAGGGGGGCCGCCACGGGTGGAGCGGGTCGGCGTGGTGACGGGGGGCGGCGCCTCCTTCGTGGAGGAGGCCGTGGCGCTGGGGCTCGACGCCCTGGTCACGGGCGAGGGATCGCACCACACGCACTTCGATGCCATGGAGTTGGGAATCCACGTGCTCTTCGGAGGCCACTACGCCACAGAGACGTTCGGTGTGCGGGCATTGGCGCAACACCTGGGCGAGCGCTTCGACCTGGAGTGGCAGTTTCTGGATCAGCCCACCGGCCTCTGAACAGAGGAGCGCCCCGGCAGACCGCGATCTGCCCGGGCGCTCCCTATCCGCAGTACGGGACCTCTAGCGACCGGTCATCATCGCGTCGCGCGCCGCCTTGAATTCCTGCCCGTCATTCCAGGTGGGCCAGGTCGTGTCCTGAGCGATATCCCAGGCCGTGCGGAAGACCAGGAGACCCTGTTGCACGGCACCGTCGAAAACGAAGTCGGGCGAGAACTCGTCGGACGGCGCGTGGTACCTCAGCGCCGTGTACTCGTCCTGGATCGCCTGACCCCACCCCTCGGGGCGGTTGCGGTATTTCCGGCCATGCTCGATGTAGAGCGACGGCACTCCGGCCTTGGCGAAGGGAAAGTGATCGCTGCGGAAGAAGAAGCCCTTTTCCGGTTCGGCATCGGGGATGATCTCCAGACCCAGCTCCGCGGCGCGGGGCCGGACGTAGGCTCCCAGGCCGCTGCGCTCCTCGCCGTGGACCACCACGTCGTCGGCCTCTCCCCAGAGGTTCGCACCATCGATGTTGATCTCGGCGACCGTGTGGTTCAGAGGGAAGGGCGGGGACTGGACGTACCACTGGGATCCCAGCAGCCCCTGCTCTTCCGCGGCGGTCGAGACGAAGAGAATGGACCGGCCCGGGCGCTCGGGCAGGGCGGCGAAAGTCCGCGCCAACTCCATGAGGAGAGCCGTTCCCGAGGCGTTGTCGTAGGCCCCGTTGTAGATGCTGTCTCCGGCGACGGCTTCGCCCACGCCGAAGTGGTCGTAGTGGGACGTGATGGTGATGATGTCGTCGGGGCGACGAGATCCCTTGAGGAGGCCCACGACATTCTTCGTCTCCACGCTCCGAACCGTGGCCTGCATACCCGCCGACGCCGTGACGCCCGTGGGCACTGCCACGAAGCCACGCGTGCCCGCGGCAGCCTTCATGGCCTCGTAGTCGAGGCCCCCCAACGCCAGAATGCCTGCCGCGACGTCACGGGTGACCCACCCCACCATTCCCGCCGGCTGGGGCGCCGAGGGGTCGGGCGGGAGGGAGAACTGTTCACCGGATCGGCCGCCCCGGACTACGCTCCAGGGATAGCCGGCGGGTTCGGTTTCATGCACGATGAGGGCTCCCAGGGCCCCCTGGCGGGCAGCTTCCTCCCACTTGTAGGTCCAACGTCCGTAGTAGGTCATGGCAGGGCCGCCGAAGAGATCGGGTTCGTCGGCAGTGGCGGGCGGGTCGTTCACGAGAATGAGGATGAACTTGCCCCGGACGTCCACGCCCGCGAAGTCGTTCCAATCGTTCTCCGGGGCGTCCACACCGTATCCGACGAAGACGACCTCCGCCGTTCCCGAGACCTCCGTCGCCTCGGGATCCCCGGCGTTGAGGACGAAGCCGTCCAGGTACGGTGCGGTCAGTACGCCGTCGTCGCTGCGGAAAGAAAGGCTGGCCGAGCTTGGATTGGTGGTGTAGCCCACCATGGGAACCGACTGGAAGTAGGAGCCGTTCACCGGCTCGAGCCCGTAGTCAGCGAACCGCCCGGCGAGGAACTCCGCAGCCATGTCCCCTCCCGGTTGCCCGGGACCGCGCCCCAGAAACTCGTCCGAAGACAACCGCACCATATGCGCCCGGATCAGGTTGCCGTCCAGCGTGACGTCGGGAGCCGACGGCGCGGGCGCGCCATCCGCGCAGCCTGCGAGGGCCAGCCCGACCATGAGGGACAGGAACCGATTCATGATACCTCCTCAGATGTGTGAACCTCCGCCTGAAGGGTAGAATGGACCCCCTTCCTGTGGAAGTTGCCGCGGATCAGAAGAGGCCGTCCAAGTAGAGGTGGACCTTCCAGTCCGATCCGCGCCGGACGGCGCGGGCCACGTCGAAGCGGAGGAGTCCATCCAGAAAGGAGCTGCCGAAGCCTACCGAAGCCCAGGGGTCGCTCAGGGTGAAGTCGTCCCGGGAGCCCGCCCACCCGGCATCGCCGAACATGACGACCCGGGCGCCGGCGAAGCCCGTGGCGAGTTCGGCACGCCCTCGCCAGAAGGACGGGCCGTACAACGACTCGTTGTCGAACCCCCGCAGGGTGGACCCACCGCCGATGAAGAAATTCCGCTGAAGGGGCGCCTGCCCCCAGAGGGCCCCGCCCCCGAACTCGACGGCACCGACGAGTCCTCCCGGAAGCGGATGACTCGCCGCCAGGGTCGCTGCGGCCCGGCGGTATCGAGTCGGGCCGACGGTGGCCTCGGCGAGCACTTGCCCCGAAACGATGAATGCGTTGGGGTCGCCGCCACGGAACCAACGCAGGTTGGCGCGCCCACCGGTTACCTCCACGGCGTCGGCCTGAAAGAGCGGCTCCGGGGTCCGGTCACGGACGGCGTCGAGAAGGAAGAAGTCCGTCTCGATGGTCGCGGGGCGGTGCCGCTCCGTGAAAGCCGTCACCGCGGTGCGGGTGCGCTGGCCCACGCGGGTGTACGTGAGCCACGCCCCCGTTGCGCGGAAGTACTGACCCTGATCCCAACCCAGCAGGAGGTTCTGGGCCGAGTGGGTGAAGGAGAACGGGTTGGCCCAGTCCCCCATGGCTTGGAGGCGGTGGAAGCCGACCAGGCTCCACTCCCGATCCCGGGAGCCCCGGGTGAGCGTCAGGGCACCGTACGGTCGACGATCCCCTGTTCCCACCCGCCCCTCCCCGGCAACCGACGTCACCGGGTTGAGCGGGAACGTGGCGGATACCCCCGTGCTCAGCCCCTCCACGCGGTTGAAGCGGGTCAGGCCCTGCGAAAGCCCCCACGAGACCTGGGGGCGGAAGCGCCGGTAGGTGGGCAGGAGTGCCTCGAGCTCCCCCCGGAGTTCATCCACCTCGTGGTCGGTAAAGGCGATGGACGAGCGTTGCCCGAAGTCCTGGGAAAGCTGGCTCGATGTCAGGAGACTCGAGGTCTCCGGTACGAGCACCGTGACGTAGGAGACCTTTCCCGTCTCGTCGTCCACCGCGCGCTGTTCCCTGCGGGACCAGCCGGGAGGAAGCGGTCCGACAATGGGGATGTCCGACGTCGCCTCGTTCACCCGATAGTCGCCCAGGGCCCACTCCACGTTGAGGGGGATGCGCACCACGCGTCCCATGCGGGCCTCCCCCTCCATGGCAAAACGCCGTGGGAGCCAGTAGCGGAACTCCTGGAGGCTGTACTCCACGGTGACGTAGGAGATCTCCGCCTCCACGGGTTGCAGGAAGCCGGGGACGTCCTCGGCGTCTTCGGGCTCGTCCAGCAGGAGGTCGAAGGGCCGGGCAGGCTTGTAGGTGGCCCGAACCAGCGAAGCGCTTTCCGCGTCGAACCACAGGGAGCCCGCGACGAGGTGGAAGTCGGCGCGACGAGGTTCAACGCGGATCTCCTGAAGGACGATGGTCCGTGCGTCCGGGAGGGTGATCCGGAGCGTGTCGCCCGACGCGAAGCGGTAGTGCGCCTCTGCCGTGTCGGCCAATGGATGCAGGGCCCAGTCGTCCCCGAAGGCCAGCCGGTCGCCCGCTGGATCGAGAGCGAAGCCCGTTATCTGCAGTCCGCTCCCCAACAGCTCTTCCGGGAGCTCGCGGCGAAGATCGGCCTGCACCTCGGCACCGGCTCCCCGCATCCGGCCCTGGGCCAGGATCTCGTCCCGACGGGTGTCGGCCCCGACGATGGGCACGGCCTGACGGGCCCCGATCCACTGGATGGCGCGCTCGCCGTCGGCGCTCCAGCGGACACGGGCGACCCGCTCCTGTTCGAAGAGTCCCCGTTCCCGCCGGAAGCGGGCCGCCGAGAGGCCCACGTAGATGTGCTCGCGCAGAAGGCCCTCGTAGCTGGACATTCCCTCGACGTCCCGGGCACGCGCCTCTCGAGCCCGGAGGACCAGCGCCCGCGCCGCCGTATCGCGGAACGCGTCCGCGGCGCCCGGGCTCTGCTGGGCCCCGATTGGGCCCGTCTCCGAGAGCAGGATGCCCAGGAGTACCGCGCCTACGAGGAAGCCGCTTCGCACGGTCAGACTCCGTTGCCCGCAGAGGGCCGCTTCGGTACCATCTTCCCAGCCTCCACGACAATGTAAGGAGATCGCATGATTCGCCGGGCCATATTGGCCTCCGTGGCCGTAATCCTGACGACGGCGTCCGCCGCCGCTCAGAGCGTACCCACGCCGAGGCAGCACTTCGGTTTCGAGATGGGCCAGGACCGCAAGCTCGCTGACTGGACCCAGCTTACCTCCTACTACGAGAAGCTGGCAGAAACGAGTCAACGGGTCACCGTGGACACCCTGGGAACCACCACCATGGGTCGCCCCTTCGTGATGCTCACGGTGACCAGCGCCGAGAACCAGGCGCGCCGCCAGGAGCTCCACGACATCCAGATGAAGCTGGCCGACCCCCGCACGATCTCCGGGGAAGCCGAGCTCCAGCGCCTCCTTGATCAGGGCAAGACGGTGGTGCTCATCACGCATGGGATTCACGCAACCGAGGTGGGCGGATCCCAGATGGCGGCCCGGATGCTCTATCGCCTGGCTACGTCCGACGACGAGAAGGTCCGGGAGATCCTGGACAACGTCATCCTCCTGGACATTCCCGCGCTGAACCCCGACGGACTGCAGTGGGTGGCGGATTACTACAAGCAGCACGTGGGCACCGAGTACGAGGCCGCGCCGTTGCCCTGGCTCTATCAGTTCTACGTGGGCCACGACAACAACCGCGACTGGTACGCGTTCACGCAGGACGAGACCATCCACACCATCGAGGGGGCGCACAACGCGTGGCATCCCCAGATCGTCCACGATATCCACCAGATGGGATCCAACGGCGCGCGGATCTTCTTCCCGCCCTATATCGATCCGTGGGAGCCCAACATCGATCCGGCCCTGGCGGCGGCGGTGAACCAGCTGGGCACCTACATGGCCGCCGAGGTCACGGCCCAGGGCAAGGCGGGCGTGGTGGTGGGGGGCCAATACGACGCCTTCACCCCGGCCCGGGCCTACCAGCACTATCACGCGGGAGCACGCATCCTGTCGGAGACGGCCTCGGCCCGCATCGCCACGCCGGTGGACATCCCCTTCGAGCGCCTCGGGCCCAACCGTGGCTACGACTCGTCGCAGCGCTCCTGGAACTTCCAGGACGTCTGGCCCGGCGGGGCCTGGGGACTGCCCGACATCGTGGACTACATGGAAGCCGGCGCCATGGCGCTGCTGACCAACGCGGCCAGGAACCGCCGCTTCTGGCTGGAGAACTTCTACAACGTCGGGTCACGGGCCGTGGCCAAGTGGGACCAGTGGCCCGAGGCCTGGGTGATTCCCGCCGGCCAGGCCAACACCGCCGGCGTGAACTACGTCCTGCGAATCCTGACCATGGGAGACGTCGAGGTCCACAAAGCCGACCGCGCCTTTACTGCGGACGGGATCTCGTTCCCGGCGGGGAGCTGGGTCGTGCCCATGCGCCAACCCTACGCTTCGTTCGCACAGACCATGCTGGAGGTCCAGCACTATCCAGACCTCCGAGCGTATCCGGGCGGGCCGCCCCTGCGCCCCTATGACGTGACGGCGCATACGCTGCCGTACCTCATGGACGTGGAAGCCGTTGCCGTGGACGAGGCGCCTGCCGTCCCGATGTCGCAGGCCATCGCCCCGCCGGCTTTCTCATTCACGCTGCCGGCCCATCTGCAGGGCCCGCGGGCTTCACGCGTGGGTATGTTGAAATCGTGGCAGGAATCTCAGGAGGCGGGGTGGACGCGCTGGCTGTTCGACGAGTACGGCCTCGAGTACGACAGCCTCCACAACGCGGACATCCAGCGGGGTGGTCTCGCGGATCGGTATGACGCGATCGTCCTGCAATCGCAGAGTCCGCGCTCCATCGAGAACGGCTACGCCGCGGGCTCCGTGCCGCCGCAATACGCGGGTGGGCTCGGTGAGGGGGGCGCCGCCGCGCTGCGTGACTTCGTGCGGGCCGGGGGGCGGCTGGTGGCGGTGGAGGATGCCACGGAGTACGTGACCGAGCTCTTCGGGCTCGGCGTGGGGAGCGCCGTGGAGGGATTTGGGACCACGGAGTACTACATTCCCGGTTCGATCTTGCGGCTGGAGTTGGATTCCTCCTCGGAGCTGACACAGGGAATGGACAACGAGAGCATCGCGTGGTACGGCACCGGCAGCATGGCGTTCGAGGTCACCGATCCGTCGATCTCGGTAGCGGCGCGCTACGGCTCGGGCGACCCACTCCTGTCCGGTTGGGTTCTGGGCGGAGACAAGGTCGCCGGGAAGCCCGCCATCCTCGAGGCGAAGGTGGGGCAGGGTTCCGTGGTGTTGTTCGGCTTCCAGCCCAACTACCGCGGTCAGACCGTCGCCACCTTCCCGCTTCTCTTCAACGCGCTCGCCCGATGAGCGGCCAGGGCGCGGGTGGGGGCGGGAAGTGTCCGCAGTGTGGCAAGAGTGGAACAGGCAAGTTCTGCCAACACTGTGGATCCCCCATGGGCGAAGGATTCTGCAATCAGTGCGGTGCGAAGATATCCATCGGCGTCCGGTTCTGTAACCAGTGTGGTGCGGCCCAGTCCGACGCCGGGAGCGGCGGCGGGGGAGCCGCGGGCCATCGGGCGGCGGCGGCGGCGGCCGTCGGGGGCAGCAACGCTCCGTGGTGGATCGCAGGCATCGCCATGCTGGGCCTGATCCTGGTGGTGGGCGTAACGATGGTGAACCCGGAAGGACCAGCTGTTCCAGCCGGAGGCATGCCGCCCGCGGCGGGTGGGAATCCGGCGGCAGGCCAGTCCTCCGTGGACCTCGCCAGCATGTCGCCGCGAGAAGCCGCGGACCGTCTCTTCGATCGGGTCATGCGGACCATCTCGGCTGGCGACACGGCCGGCGCCATGGCGTTCCAGCCCATGGCGGTACAGGCATACCAGGGCGCAGAGCCCCTGGACCTCGACGGCCTCTTCCACCAGGCGCTCCTGGAGCACCTGGCGGATCCGCGGGCGGCCCTCGCGACGACGGAGCGCATCCTGGCGCAGGAACCCGACCACGTCCTGGCGCTTGGCGAAGCTGCGCAGGCTGCGCTGGACATGGGTGACCCCGACCGGGCGGAGGAGTTCTTCCGTCACCTGGTACGGGTCTACGATGCGCAGTTGGCGCGTAATCTTGCGGAGTACGACGGGCACAGGAACATCATGGTGGAGATGAAGTCCACCGCCGACGCGTTCCTGGCTGGACGCTGACGGCCTCGTGGAGCCCGCCGAAGGGCGGGCTCCATGGTCAGTCTGCCATGCGGG
>DATHZE010000058.1:0-9916 GCA_035458765.1 Longimicrobiales bacterium | reverse complement strand
CGAGCTGGTGGGATACCGCGCCGGGTCGCAGACCGTGACGGTCGCGGCCGGCGAGTCCGTGGTGGCCAACTTCGGTCTCGAGCAGACCGCCATCGCCCTCGACCAGATCGTGGTCACCGGCGCCGGCGTGGCGACCCAGCGGAAGAAGCTCGGCAACACCATCGCGTCGGTGGATGCCAGCTCCCTGGAGAATGCTCCCATCGCGGACTTCTCCCAGATGATCGCGGGCCGCGAGCCCGGCGTCGTGTCGCTCCCCTCGTCCGGCTACACGGGTGAGGGTGCCCGTATCCGCATCCGCGGGTCCGCGTCGCTGTCCCAGCTCAACGAGCCCATCGTATACATCGACGGAATCCGCATGGACGGTTCCGCCATCGGTGGTTCGGGTCAGGGAGCGGCCTCCCGCCTCGACGACATCCCACCGGAGTCCATCGAGCGCGTGGAGATCCTGAAGGGCGCCGCGGCCGCCACGCTGTACGGCACCGAGGCCTCCAACGGCGTGATCCAGATCTTCACCAAGCGCGGCCGGGCCGGCGCGCCCCGCTTCTCCATGCAGGCGGACTACACGGCGATCTCGGTCCCCACGAACCGGATGCTCCCCATCGCCGACTTCGCCCGCAGCTCGGCCGACCAGGCCCGCATCGCGGCGCGTTGGGGCCAGAACGTCCAGCTGTACGAGCCCTTCCAGCGCGAGCTGCTCCAGGAGACGTTCGTGACCGGACAGGGTCGCATGGTGTCCGGTTCCGCCCAGGGCGGTTCCGATTCCTTCCAGTACTTCGTGTCGGGCCGGTACGCCTTTGAAGACGGTCCCTATGACATGGCGAAGAACTTCCCGGTGGTCGACGGTCTGACGCCGGAAGTGGACTCGAACCGGCGGGTTGCGGTCACGTCCAACTTCACCATCATCCCCAGCTCCAAGTTCCGCATCGGCGTCAGCACGCTGTACTCGGACATGGAGCACCACACGCCGGACAACAGCAACAACATCTACGGCGTGTTCTCGTCCATGCTCATGACGCAGCTTCGCCTCGCGACGCCCGCCGACGAGAACGGACAGGGCAACTACTACGGCAACCCCGCGTTCGCCACGACGCGGGAGAACATGTACCAGCAGAACGTGGCGTATTCGAACCACTTCGCGGGCAGCATCAACGCGGGCTTCACGCCCACGGACAACTTCCGCCTGGACGCCACCTTCGGCGTGGACTTCTCGTCGGACGAGGAAGTGTATTTCCGCCCCTACGGGTGGAACGTGGACGGCTTCTCGGGCTCCACGCCCGACGGCAACCGCACCACGGACTACTTCCGCACGAAGGAGATCACGGCGGACCTGAAGGGCTCCTACGTCCGGAGCTTCGGCAACATCGAGAACACCCTGCTCTTCGGAGGCCAGGGCTTCCTGCGTCAGCGTGAGGACGCCGGTGGTTCCGGTCAGGACTTCCCGGGCCCCGGCCTGGAGACCCTGTCGGCGCTGGCCAGCGAGTCTTCATTCGAGAGCTGGCTCCGAGTCACGCAGATCGGCGGATACCTGCAGGACCAGGTCGGTGTGAACGACTGGATGTTCTTCACCGTCGGCGGCCGTTGGGACGCCAACTCGGCGTTCGGCTCCAACTTCAGCACCGCCTTCTACCCGAAGGCCTCGGTCTCCCTCGTGCCCAGCCAGGGTCTCGGCTGGTCCAACGACCTGATCTCGACGTTCCGCGTCCGCGCGGCCATCGGGAAGTCGGGCCTCCAGCCCGGCGCCTTCGACCGCTTCACCACGTTCGCGCCCCAGCCCTCGGAAGAGGGGCCTGGCGTCCGCGCCGACAACCTCGGCAACGACGACCTCGCACCCGAGGTTTCCACCGAGTGGGAAGCCGGCATGGAGATGGGGTTGTTCAACGACCGGGCGTCGCTTGACGTGACGTACTGGAACCGCACGGTGAACGACGCCCTCGTGGCGAAGCAGTTCCCGGTCACCGGCGGCTTCGTGAACTCCCAGCTCACCAACATCGGTGAACTCACGGCCCACGGAATTGAGGTCAACCTCCGTGGTACGGTCCTCCAGCGT
Source organism: Longimicrobiales bacterium (assembly GCA_035458765.1). GTDB lineage: Bacteria > Gemmatimonadota > Gemmatimonadetes > Longimicrobiales > Gaopeijiaceae > SZUA-318. The sequence continues at coordinate 7,869 of DATHZE010000058.1, read as the reverse complement.
GAGGGCTTCTCCCTGAACATGTTCGCCAACACGGCGTACCTACAGGAGAAGATCACGGACCTGGGCGGCGCAGCTCCGCTCAAGACCGGCGGTTCGTATCCCCGGTACCGGAACTTCCTGGCGGAAGGCTACAGCCCAGGCGCCTTCTTCGGGGCCGAAGTCGCCCGCAACCTCGACTACCCCATCAACATCGACGGGACGTGCACGGCGCCCTCGCGGGAGGCCCTGTTGACCTACTTCGCGTCGCCACGCAATCCCAGCAACTTCAAGCCCCTGGCCATCGGCAACGATGCGTCGGACTCCAAGTTCGGTGACCCCAACGGGTCGCTGGCCTCGCACAACTGCGGCACGGGACTGCTCGAGACCTTCCTGGGCAAGCCCACGCCGGACTTCGCCGGCTCGTTCGGTTTCAACGCCAACATCGGCGGGAGCTGGGAGTTGGCGTCCCTGTTCGAGTACAAGATGGGCAACTACTCCGTGCAGAACCTGTCGGGCATGTTCCGTCAGGCGAACGCCGTCATCGGCAGGAACACGCCGACGGCAGCCCGCCTCCAGGGCATCATGCTGAATCCCGCCTCGACGGCGGAACAGCGCCTCGAGGCCGCCAACCAGTGGGTGCGTGAAGTCGAGGCCCTCTCGCCCATGTCGGGCATGAACGGCATCTACGACGCGAGCTGGATTCAGTGGCGGGAGCTCTCCCTGAGCTACCGTGTGCCGTCGGATCTCGTGGAGCGGTGGGGCCTTTCCACCGCCACCGTAAACCTGGGCGCCCGCAATCTGCGTCTGTTCATGCTGGGCGACTACACCGGTATGGACCCCGAGGGCAACACTCTCGGTCGGTGCAACGGTGGTCTGGACTGCAACTTCCTCGATTCTACAGAGGGATGGGGAATTCCGATTCCCCGGCGGTTCTCGGTCTCCACTCGCGTGACGTTCTAAGGAGACCATGACCATGACGAATCGAATCAAGTCGACCGGAATCGTCCTCATGGCGGCGCTGTCGCTGGGTGCTTGCGACAGCCTCCTGGACGTGAACAACCCGAACAACCTGGTGGAGGAGTCCATCCAGCAGCCGTCCGCGGCCTCGGCCGTGGTCAACGGGGCCCAAGCCCGCACGGCGCGGGCCATCGGGTTCATCTGGCAGCCTTATGCCGTCGCCGCCGACGAGTTCTACTGGATCGGCTCCCGTGACGCGTGGCTTTCGCTGGACCAGGGGTTCATTTCCGACCCCAACAACGAGTTCACGGACGCGGCGTTCCCTCCCTTGGGTGACGCCCGCTGGCTGACCGACCTCGCAGTGGAGACCCTCCAGGGACACGTGGCCAACACCCCGTCGACGAGGATGAAGACGGACCTGGCCCGGGCCCACCTGTACGCCGGCATCATGCACATGGTGATCGGTGAGGTTCAGGAGGACTTCGCTCTCTCCGACAAGACGGAGACGGCCCCCCCGCTTGGGCCGGAGAACATGTACACGCTGCTTGACGAGGCCATCACGCACTTCGACGCCGCGGTCTCGGGCGCCACGGACGTGGGCGACGCCGACCTCAAGCTCAAGGCCACGGCCCTGCGCGCCCGGGCGAAGCACTCCCGGGCCATCTGGGACCAGATCAACCCGTCGCCGAAGTCCGGCAGCGGGCTGGTGGGGTCCGCGTCGGCAGCCACCGACGCCCTTGCCGCCATAGGCCTGGCGGGCGGCGCAGCCGCCGACTGGAACTACGACTTCCACTACTCCGCCGGTACGGTGGGTAACGACCTGGCCAATTGGGTCAACGACCGGAAGGAAAACCAGGTCGACCTGACCTTGGTGAACGTCAATGCCGCCAACGACATCGCGTCCATCAAGATCCAGGATCCCATCGACGCCGTGGCGGATCCGGCGTTCCTGAAGCGCCTGGAGAAGTTCAAGGACGGCGCGTTCAACAGTAAGGGAAGTCAGTACTCGCCCCTGACCATCGTATCGACCCGTCTGATGCACCTCATCGCGGCGGAAGACGCTCTGGCCAAGGGTGACAATGCCGGCTTCACGACCCACGTGAACCATGTTCGCGCCATGGACGGCCTGACGCCGTATTCCGGTCAGGTCGACGCCGCCGACCTCCTGAAGCACGAGCGTCGGGTGAACACCTGGCTGATGGGTCTCCGCCTTGGGGACATGTACCGTTTCGGCATCAAGGCCGCGGGTTGGCAGACTCAGGGCGACGCGGTGTCGAAGCCCGGCACCATGCTGCCCATCACCATCGTCGAGATCCGTTCGAACTGCTATCTGAACGGAGCCGGCTGCTAGTCGGGAACCCTTCGGGGTAACAATAAGACGGGCGCACCCGTACCTTGTGTGCGGGTGCGCCTCGTCTTATCCGACCCCTATCGCCAACGTCAGAGCAACGCAGAACTCATGTCCATTCGTCGCCGACTGGGAATCGTCCTCCTGGCCCTGACCCCCTTCGTGGTGCTCGGGTGCGGGTGGTTCGAGGACCAACGACCCGAATATGTCTATTTCAAGGTGGATGGCCCCGCAGGGACCCAGGTCCAGGCCGTCTACTCCACCCAGTTCGTTGCCGCCGTCGATGAACGAGGGGTGACCCAACTCAACGTGTTCGCCACCGACACGGTGGTTCACAGCCTTCCGGTGGATACGTCGTTTTTCGTGGCCATCGACCGACGCTGGTTCGTGGAGCTGACGCCTCTCTCCGTGGAGCAGGCGTCCCTGAAGGTCAGGGTGGACGTGGACGACCGGAACCAGATCGACGAATCCGGAATCGTCAGCGTCAGCGCCCCTTGGCGCTTCGCCTACCTCTTCAACCAACAGATCACCCGCCTCATCGACATCGTGATATGATCACCGTGCGCAGTGCTGTCCGGCCCATCGTCGCTACTCTCGGCCTCGCTGTCCTGACGGGATGCTACAACTACATCCCTGTGGAACGGCCTTCCCCCGGCACCACCGTGCGGGTCCACGTGCCCCTGCGATCGGCGGTCCAGGCGTCCAACGCGCCCACCGAGACGCTGTCGGTGGAGGGCGTGGTCGTTTCCGACGGTGACTCCCTGATCGTCGCCACCAAGAACCGCCGCGAGTTCGGCGCGTTCCGTGAAGTCGTGGAGGTGGACACTCTCCGCGTCGCCCGCTCGGGAATCTCCTTCATCGAGCAACAGGTGTTCTCCAAGCGAAAGACGTACGGGATGGCGGCGTTGGCCACGGCCGGGGCCGCCGGCCTCGTCGCAGCCCTGGTGAACGCCGCAGGCGGACAGAGGGGCGACGGCCCTCCGGGCAACACGGGCCCCGGAGCCCAGATCCGGGTCAGACCGATCTTCCAGGGGATTCTCGGCCTGATCGGCCGGTAACGCCCTCGACAGGTCCCGGGGCGCCTCGCCCCCGCCGAGGGCTCCTCGCGCGCTTGCGCGGGGTCGTCGTGCTGCCTACGCTCCCGCCTTCGGGGCCCCAGCGGCCGACCAACCCTGATTCCATCCCACAGGTGTACCCATGCGTCCATCCTTCCGAACCCTGGGTCTGGTGGCCCTGGCCGCTCTTGGCTTTCACGGCGTCCCAGCGAGCGCGAAAGCCCAACAATACGACCAAGCCCTCTTCGGCTCCCTTCAGTGGGACAACGTCGGCATCTCCAGAGGAGGGCGCTCCATCGCCGTAGCCGGCAGCGTCTCGCGGCCCCACGAGTACTACTTCGGCGCCACGGGCGGCGGGCTCTGGAAGACCACCGACGGCGGCCAGAACTGGCGTCCAGTCACCGACGGAAAGATCACCTCGTCGTCGGTGGGTGCGGTGGCCGTCTGCGAGGCCGACCCCGACGTCATCTACATCGGGACCGGTGAGACGGAGATCCGGGGCAACATCCAGCAGGGTGACGGCGTCTACAAGTCCTCCGACGCGGGATTCACCTGGCAGCACCTGGGCCTCTCCGAGACCCAGAACATCGCCAAGATCCGTGTGCATCCCACCGACTGCGACGTGGCCTGGGTGGGGGCCTTCGGCGTCCATTCAGCCCCCAATCCCGAGCGCGGCGTCTACAAGACCACGGACGGGGGGGCGACCTTCCGCCGGGTCCTGCACAAGAGTGACAAGGCCGGCGTCATCGACCTCATCGTGGATCCCAACGATCCTCGGGTGCTCTACGCGTCGATCTGGGAAGCGTGGCGCAAGAGCTGGGGCATGTCGTCGGGCGGACCGGATTCCGGCATCTGGAAGTCCACGGACGGCGGTGAGACCTGGCGCGACATCACCCGCACCCTCGGGCTGGAGCCCGCAGCGCCCATCGGCAAGATCGGCCTGGCGGTATCCGGCGCGAATTCGAGTCGGGTGTGGGCGCTGGTGGAGCACGAGCCCGGCGGGGGCGTCTATCGCTCCGACGACGGCGGCCAGAGCTGGGAACTCATGAACGACGAGCGGAAGCTGCGCCAGCGCGCGTTCTACTATTCCCGGGTCTACGCGGACCCCGAGAACGAGGACGTCGTCTACGCGCTCAACACGGGTTTCTACAAGTCGACCGACGGGGGCAAGACCTTCCCGACGCAGTTCCGGGTGCCCCACGGGGACAACCACGACCTGTGGATCGCCTCCAACGAGCCGACCCGCATGATCAACGCCAACGACGGCGGAGGCAACGTGTCACTGAACGGGGGCCAGACCTGGACGGACCAGGACTTCCCCACGGCCCAGTTCTATCGGGTGATTACCACCGCCCACGAGCCATACCACATCTGCGGGGCCCAACAGGACAACTCCACGGCATGCATTCCTTCGGGGGGGTGGAACCACCTCTCCACAGGCGGCGAGTTCTTCTACCAGGTGGGCGGCTGCGAGAGCGGCTACATCGCGCCGGACCCCAAGGATGCCAACGTGTTCTTCGCGGGGTGCTACGGGGGCGCCCTGTCCCGATTCGACTACGCAACCGGGCTGGACCGGGCCATCAACGTGTACCCGGACAACCCCATGGGGTGGTCGTCCTCGGACATCCGGGAGCGTGTCCAGTGGACGTTCCCCATCGTCTTCGATCGACATAACCTCGACGTCCTGTACACCGGCACCCAGAAGGTCTGGCGGACGCGGAACGAGGGGCAGAGCTGGGAGGAGATCAGCCCGGATCTGACCCGACACGACCCCATGACCATGGTGGCCTCGGGCGGTCCCATCACCAAGGACCAGACCGGCGTCGAGACGTACGCCACCGTGTTCGCCATTGCGCCGTCCTACAGGGACGGCAACGTCGTGTGGGCCGGATCCGACGACGGGTATGTTCATGTGACCCGGAACGTGACGGCGGCGAACCCGACCTGGCAGAACGTGACGCCCGAGGACGCGCCGGACTTCGTCCGCATCAATACCATCGAAGCGTCGCCCCATGCCGCGGGCACGGCCTACGTGGCGGGAATCCGATACCTCGTGGACAACGACCGAAACCCCTACATCTGGAAGACCACCGACTACGGGCAGAACTGGACCCGCATCGACGCGGGGATCCCCCAAGGAGACTTCGTTCGCGCCGTGCGCGAGGACCCCACGCGGCCTGGCCTTCTCTACGCTGCATCCCAGAGCACGGTGTACGTCTCCTGGGATGACGGCGGCCACTGGCAGTCCCTGGCAATGAACCTGCCGGTAACCGAGGTCTCGGATCTGGTGGTGGAGGATCACGACTTGGTGATCGCCACCCACGGGCGGTCGTTCTGGGTCATGCGCAACATCGACATCCTGAGGCAACTCACGCCCCAGGTCGCCGAGGCCGACGCCTGGCTCTTCGACCCGAAGGACCCGGTCCGGGGTTTCGACAGCACGGCGGATGTCGTGTACACCCTGAAGAACGACGCCGAAAAGGTGACGGTGGAGTTCCTCGACGCCGGTGGGAACATCGTCGCGTCGTACGCGTCGCCCGACGGTGACGAGGAGCCGGCCGCCCAGCGTCCGTCCGCGATGAAGGGCAACAACCGCTTCCGCTGGAACATGCGTACCGCCGGGTGGACCGACTTCGACGGTCGCATCTTCTGGGCCGCCAGCCCCGTGGGCCCCGCCGTCCTGCCGGGTCGGTATCAGGTCCGCCTCACGGTGGACGGGCAAGCGCACACCCAGGACTTCGAGATCAAGATGAACCCCCGGGCAGCCGCCGAGGGGGTCACCCTCGCGGACCTCCAGGCGCGATTCGACCTGGCCACCCGCATCCGGGACCGCGTGACCGAGGCCAACGAAGCGGTGATGCGCATGAGGGCCGTGAAGGCCGAGGTGGACGACCGGCTCGGCAAGAGCGACAACGGCGAGCTGCAGTCCATGGGCGGCACGGTGAAGGACCGCCTCACGGGCGTCGAGTCGGAGATCTACCAGATCAAGAACCGGTCGAACCAGGACCCGCTCAACTATCCCATCATGCTCAACAACAAGATCGCGGCGTTGTTGAACCTGGTTGAGGACTCCGAGAACCGGCCCACGGACCAGTCGTACACCGTGTACGACACGCTCTCGGGGCAGCTGGGGGGAGAACTGGAGCAGATGAACCTCATCTTCGTGCAGGATCTGGCCCGCCTGAACGAGCTCCTGCGGGAGTTGGGCCTCGATCCCATCGATCTGGATCGGCTCATCACCTAGTAGGGTTCGTTTCCAGTACAGCGCGTTGACAGGGGGGTGGCGCCGGAAGCGGCGCCACCCCCGCGTTCCATCGGATCGAGTTGCCGAACGGGAATGCTGCCGCCAACATGAGGGATATGAGTCCATCCCCGTTGTCCTGGGCCGCCCTCCGCCGCGCCTCCCGGCGCGTCCGTCGTGTTGGCGCATGCCTGGCGATCGTGTTCCTCGTCGCCTGCGGGGGGGCGCGTACCCGAAATCCCTTCGACACGTCTCCCGAGGGGCAGGGCATCCTCTCGCTCTACCTGGAGAACCGGGGGTTCAACGACGTCCGGATCTACGCGATCACCCCGGCAGGATCCACATCCATGGGCTCGGTAGGGGGCAACACGATCAGGCGCGCCACGCTCCCCTGGCGTCAGTTGGGGCAGATCAGCTTCCGCATCGAGGTGTTGGCCGGGCGCACCTACATGACCAACACCATGCTCGCTTCACCAGGCGACCGGCTGGAGCTGGTCATCCCGGCCAACCCCGCCGACGCGATTCTCCGTCCCCGAAGCGTTCCCCGCTAGTCGCCCGGGTCCCTGCTACTCGCCGTAGGGGACCCAGATGTTCTTGACCTGGGTGGCTTCCCGGAGAAACTCCTGTCCCTGACCCTGGTCACGGTCGTTCCAATCTCTTGCATAGCCGTTACTTACCCAGGTTCGCTTCATGTTGCCTGTAGAAGCTTTTTCCACCAGCAGACAGCCCTCCGGGGACCCGAAGTACCAGACGCCGTCCACGTCGTCGTGAGCTGCCAGCGTCGGCACCAACTCGTCCCGGAGACCGGTCACGATGTTGACCACCCCACCGGGCACGTCGGAGGTGTCCAGGACCTGATAGAGGTCGGTGGCCACAAGCGGCGCCGACTGCGAGGGAACCACCACAGCCGTGTTCCCCAAGGCGATCATGGGGGCCACGCAGGACACCAGGGCCAGCAGAGGCGCCTCGTCGGGGCAGATCGCCCCCATGACCCCGATGGGCTCGTGCATCGCCAACGTCACGTTGCGGAAGGGGGTCGCGTGGACGCGACCGTCCCACTTGTCCGCCCACGCCGCGTAGGCGAACAGGCGGGCCACGGTGGCATCCACTTCGGCCGTCCCGGCCTGAGGGTCACCGGAGAACGCAGCGAGGCGTCCGGCGAACTCGGCGTGCCGGGCCTGGAGGTTCTCGGCTAGGAAGTACAGGATCTGGGCCCGGTTGTGCGCGGTTCGCCCGGCCCAACTCTTCTGGGCCTTCCGGGCAGCTTCCACGGCGTTTCGGATGTCCTT
>DATHZE010000057.1:0-4082 GCA_035458765.1 Longimicrobiales bacterium | reverse complement strand
ACCCGTGGGCGAGAACCCTCCGGCCCAGGAGCCCGTCGAAAGTCGAAAGAGGTATTCCGGAGGCTCTCCGGAGCGAAGCGGAGGTCATGCCGCAGCGTAGGTAGGCGCGGAAGTCCTTCTCGACCCAAGCTGGGACGCCGTAGCCCAGGGGATCGGACTCCGCGGCCTGGGCGAGGAAGGTCTCGACGTGATGCTGGACGATGGGGTAGAGCGGGGTGGTGGTGGGCTGGCGTGGGCGGTAGATGGGCTGCGAGGTCGACCAGCCCGGTCGGCTCGTGGGCTCGCGTGGGGGCCGGAAGAGGCGCTTCGCTGGGGTCGCCATCGACGAGCCTGTAGCGACTCGTCGGGCGCTGCCATGGCGTCATGGGCTCAGGGGCCGGTCGCCGACCGATGGGCTGCGTTTCTTGCGGCGGCTCAGGCTCTGCTCCTGTGACAGCTTCTCGTGACCACCGGGTGCGAAAACGCCTCCAAAGTGCCCCCGACACTAGCCGTGATGTCCCCGACATGAGGCAGCCAAATGCCCGCCTGGCAGCCACTTACGCCCAGGTGTCGCCAACACCCTGCTTCCCCGCCTATCAGATCAGCATGTAGGGGAACCTGTTCACGGCTAGTCCGTCCTCAGAGACGGTCTGTGTGAAACTACGCAGATGCCCTGGGCGGGGTTTCGAGAACCGCGAGGAGCTTCCGTCCCCTCTTGGCCAACAGAGTAGGCCACGAAGTGCAAGCGCAGTGGCGGCAGGAGAAGGTCCGGTCGGCCGGCCGGGTTTTTCCCTTGACAATCTAGGGGTACCTTCCTCATGTTCCATAGACGATCTAAGGGAGATCGTCCGTGAGCGGGAGGTGGAGGATGGGAAGGACGACGACAGGGCGCCCGGCACTCGCCTTGGCGCTCCTCGGCGCGCTGGCCGGTGGGGTCCAGGGGCAGAGCGCGACGTCGGTGGGCGCCCGGGCAGGCTTGTTGATCAGCACGGCGGTATTCGAGGACCCGTCCACCAACGCCCAGACCGGCGTCCTGACCGGGGTTCAGCTCGGCGTCGCGGTGAGCCGCGACCTTGGCCGCTTCGCGGCGGTGGAAGGCGGCGTCCAGCTCTCCCGGGAAGGCTTCGGGGGCGAGGGGGCGCACTCCGGTGACCTGAGGACCGACAACGTCTCCCTGCCCGTGCTCGTCCGCCTCCGGACGCCTGGCCGGCGCTCCTTCCACGTGACGGTCGGCGCGGCGGCGAAGCTCTCGCTCCGGTGCCGCCAGGTTGGGGTGGCGGTGGTGGGGGACATGCCCTGCGACGACCCGGTCCTGGGCGCCCGATGGAAAGCCTTCGACGTGGCGGCGCTGGTCGGCGCGGGCGTCGGGCTCCCCTTCAGCGGGCGACGCGTCGTGGTCGACATGCTTCTGTCCTGGGGGCTGCGTGACGTGGACGGGAGCCAGGTCGTTCCAGGCACAGCCAGGAACGTCTCGCTGGGGCTGAGCGCGGCCGTGCTCTCCCCGTGGAGCCGCGGGGGGTCCTCATGAGCGCCGGCCCAAGCGGTCGGGCGGCTCCCGCCCTCGCCCTCCTCCTCCTGGCGGCCGCGTGCTCCGGGGACGCGACCTGGCCCGAGTTCGAGGCCCTGGAAGCGCCTGCCGCCCTGGACGACGGATGGGACGTGGCCGCACCCCCGACCCAGGGATTCGACCCCACCGTCATGAAGATCCTCGACCAGCGCCTCCGCCATCGAGACCTCCCGGAGGTGGACGCGATCCTCGTGGCCCGGCGCGGCGTCCTGGTCTACGAGGGCTACTCGGGCCCCTTCGCCGGGGCGGACCGGCGCCATTTCCTGGCGTCGGCCACCAAGTCGGTGGCCTCCATGGTGGTCGGGGTGGCGCAACAGAAGGGTCTGGTGGGGGACCTGGACGCATCCATCGCGCCCCTCTTCCCGGAGGCCGAGGACCTCTTCGCCGCCGAGCCGCGAAAGCGCGACATCACGCTGCGCCACGTTCTCACCATGACCGCCGGGCTCGACTGGGACCGGAAGGCGGTGACGGACCGCGACCGCGACGACATCCGGATCAAGACCGCGCCCGACGCAGTGCGCTATGTCCTGGAGAAGCCCCTGGTGGAGCCGCCGGGGACGCGCTTCTTCTACAACAGCGGCGCCTCCATGCTCCTCACCGGCCTCATTCCCAACGTCAGCGGCATGGAGGCCGACGCCTTCGCCCGGGAGCACCTCTTCGGACCCCTTGGGATCCTGGACTGGCTCTGGCAGACCACCGACGACGGCACTGCCCGGGGACAGGACGGGCTCCACATGCGGGCACGGGATCTCCTGAAGCTGGGACAGCTGTACCTGGAGGGTGGCCGGTGGAAGGGGGTCCAGCTCGTGTCGCCGGCGTGGATCGAGGCGTCCTTCCGCCCGTGGACCCCCACGGACTGGGGGTACAGCAACTACGGGTTCCAGTGGTGGACGTACCCCCTGGAGCGTCCAGGCCGGCCCCCCCTGGCCGACGGAGTCGTGTTCGCTTCGGGGTTCGGCGGCCAGAAGCTCTTCATCGTACCGGAGCTGGACCTGGTGGCCGTCTTCTTCGGGTGCACCCGGGACGAATTCGGCGGGATCAGCTACGAGTGCGGCGACGCCGACGTGGTTCCCGAGCTGGTGATGTGGAACTACGTCCTGCGTGCCCTGAGGGACGCCTGAGGGGATGAGGACCGGCGGATTCGGCGACCCGGATGCCGGGTTGGGGCCGTTGGCGACGGGGTACCGGCGGCCCTCTCCGTCCCCCGACGCATGAGCGTGCGACCCGAGGAGTACGTCGCGAACCTGAGGAGGATCACGAGGCTCTCCCGGGGGATCGTCGGCGAGGCCATCGCCGCGCTCGCTCCCCCGCAGGGCAGCTCGGGGATCGACCTGGGCTGCGGCATTGGCGTGGATACCCTGCTCCTCGCCGAAGCGGTGGGCGCCGGCGGCCGGGTGATCGGGGTGGATCCTTCCCCCGAGATGTTGGCGGCCGCCCGCGCCGCGGCCGCTGCGTCCAGCCATGCGTCGAGCCTGGAGTTCGTCCAGGGCTCCATCGAAGAGATGCCGGTGGGGGACGGGAGCGCGGACTGGGTCTGGTGCAAGGACGCCTTCTGGCCGATCCCGGGGGCCGCCGAAGATCCCGTCGCGGCCCTGCGGGCGCTGCGTCGGGTCCTCCGTCCCGGAGGACGGGTGGCGCTCCTGTACTGGACGTCCCAAGCCATCCTCCCCGGGTTCCCCGAGCTCGAGGCCTCCCTGGGGGTCCACCGGACGGACTCCCTTCCCTACCTCGCCGGCCTCGCGCCCGACCGGCACTTCCTGCGCGCCGCGGCATGGATGGAGCAGGCCGGGCTGGTCGGCCTCCGGGCCAGATCCCTCAGCGCCGGCCACCTGGGCCCCCTGGACGGCCCGACCAGGGACGCCGTGGGTTGCCTGTTCGAGGTGATCTTCGGCGAGCTCCACGACAGGATCCCGGACGACGACCGGGCACTGCTGGAGAGCATCACGGACCCTCGCTCACCCGGCTACCTGCCCCTGCGTGACGACTACTTCGCGTCGTTGACCTACACCCTGTTCGTCGGCGTGCGACCGGGGTGAGGGGCGGGGCGCCGGAGGGCCGGAGCAGCGTGGCCCCGCGACGAATTCCTTGTGCCTCCGCCGACTGGGATGGGCAATCCAACCGCCTTTAGGGGCCAAGGGGATGGCACCACGGGTGGCGGGGTGCGCGGGGTGTCAGTCGTCGAGAGCGGCAGGCAGGTCTCGAGGTGGTGCTGACGACCGGGTAGAGCGGGGTGGCCGTGGGTTGGCGCCGGCGGCAGGTGGGTCGGGGGGTCGACCAGCCCGGTCGCCTCGTGGGCTCGCGTGGGGGCCGGAGGAGGCGTTTCGCGCGGGTCGCCATGGACGAGTCTGCAGCGACTCGTCGGGCGCTGCCAAGGGGTCATGGGCTCACGGCTCTCCTTGTGGGACGGCTTCTTGTGACAACACGGTGCCGAACCCCGCCCATGCCGCCGACACCCGGTTTCCCCGCCCGTCAGATCAGCATGTGAAGACCGGTATGGGGGTATGCCCGCTCGTAAGGCCGGCCCCCTCAGCACGTC
>DATHZE010000056.1:0-13583 GCA_035458765.1 Longimicrobiales bacterium | reverse complement strand
GACCGGGAGCACTACCTCCCATTCGACGCATTCCCCTGGTTCCGTGATGCGACCATTGGGCAGCTGTCCAGGATCGAGCGGCCCACGCGCGAACACCTGCACTGGCCGGACCTGGACGTCGACCTGACGCTGGACAGCATCGAGCGGCCGGATGCATACCCCTCGTGAGCCGGGTGCGATACAGCTCCACGTGACGGAGGTCGGCGATCGTCGGGTCGGTCGCTTGATGCGCTTTCCGCTCCGGCTGCGGTCCACCCGTGAAGGACGCGGATCGCCCAGGGCTCCAGACACGAAGCGCGCGAATGCGCCCACGGGACCCTGCTGAGGCCCCTCACGGCTTTCAAGTCCTCCCCTCCTGCCTCCCAGGCCTGATAAGCGTGAGGTCGGAAGTTCGAGTCTTCCCAGGCCCACTTCGAAAGCCCCTGTTTTGCGGGGGTTTTCGTCGTTTCGGGGGATGGCGTCGGCGAAACGGGTGGGTGATCGAAACACCGGGTTGGCCTGGAGGGCATCGTGGGCTGGGGGTCAAGCGGTGGCAGCGAGCGGGGCTGTCGCACGGGGGGCGTGCCCAGCGGCGGCGGGCTCTGCCCATCGTCGCTTGCCGGTTCCCATGCACGCCCGCCCCACCCACTTCGGGGCCTGGCGAGCAGAGCAGCCGGCGAGCGAGGTCCTTGCGGCGGAGATCTCCGCCAGCGGATATTCTCGGCTACGGTCAGGGAAGGTGGATGACCGCCGTGGGTTCTGCCCACAGATCCTTTGCCGATCAGCTCCACGATGCCCGACGCGGTGTCTCTCACGGGGTTTCTCGCCGAACTCAGGCGGAGGCGGATCTTCCGCGCAGCCGCCGTTTATGCGGCGGTCGGATGGGTGCTCATAGAGATCGCGGAGACTGTTTCCGCGCCGCTGTCCATGCCCTCCTGGTTCCCCACGTTCGTGATCGTGATGGTGGGGCTCGGTTTCCCCGTCGCCGTGGTGCTCGCCTGGGCGTTCGATATCAACCGGACCCAGTCAGAGCTGTCCTCGGAAGCGGGGGGGACGATGGGAGACGACCTTCGTCGCCGCGGAACGTGGATTCCCACGCTCGCCGTCATCGCCGTCGCGCTCGGCGGCGGCATCGCGCTCCACTCGTGGCCCAGTGGCGAAGGCGTTCCCCCCGGCGATGTGCCCGAGTCGGGCAGCATCGAGTCCATCGCGGTGCTCCCTTTCGTCAACATAAGCTCGGACCTGGAGAACGAGCACTTCAGTGACGGCCTGACGGAAGAGCTCTTGAATTCCCTTGCCCAGATCCCGGACCTGCACGTGGCGGCTCGCACCTCCTCCTTCGCCTTCAAGGGGTCCGAACTGGAGTTGCCCGAAATCGGCCGACGCCTCGGCGTCCAGACGGTTCTCGAGGGAAGCGTGCGCAAGGCCGACGGTCGGCTACGCGTCACTGCGCAACTCGTGAAGGTATCCGACGGTTACCATCTCTGGTCGAAGACCTACGAGCAGCGGGATCTGAAGGAGATCTTCGAAATCCAGGACGAGATCTCAGGCGCGATCATCCAGAGTCTCGCCCCGCGCTTCGCCGCCGCTGGGGCTCTCAGGTCAAGCCATGCGACCGATGATGTCCAGGCGTACGACCTCTATCTGCGCGGTCGATACCGGTTCTGGCAGGGCTCCACGGAGGTGGGGCTGCGGGAGGCCGCAGAGCTGTACGAGGAGGCCCTGGAGCTCGACCCGCGTTTCAGCCTCGCCTGGGCGGGGCTTTCGGACGCCTACATGTTGCTGGCCAACCTGGTCCCGCCCGGCGAGGCCATGCCGAGAGCGAAGGAGGCGGCGCAGAAGGCCCTCGAAATCGATCCGCGGTTGGCCGAGGGGTTCGTGGCCTTGGCGTCCATCAACTGGCTGTATGACTGGGATTGGGGCGCAGCCGACCAGAACTACCGGCTGTCTTTCTCGGTGAACCCCCTGCTCCACACGCGCTGCATCTGCTACGCCTGGTACCTCGCCACCGTGGGCAACCAGGATGCGGCGGTCCTGGAAGCGGAGCGGGCCCGCCAGATGGACCCCGTGGCCCGACTCCCTCACGTCATTCTCGCGTGGATGTACTACCTGGCCGGCCGGTACGACGACGCCCGGTCGGAGCTTTCGGAGATCTTCGGGACGAGCCCGGCCGACGTATCGGGGCGACGCATCGCGTCCTGGATCCTCTGGGACGAGGGCCACCGGGAAGAGGCGATCGCGGAGATGCATCGGATTCGTGACGATAGCCCTGGTCACTTCGAGGCCGAGGGACCCACCATCGCACTCGCGGAGCTGGCGTCCATGTATTCAGCCACCGGCAGGATCGCGGACGCCTCCAGGCTCGCCGAAGCGTTACGGCGGCGCGCGGAGTCGGGTTACGTCCCGCCCGAGTATGTCGCCGTGGCGGAAGCCGCGGCCGGGGACGCGGATCGCGCCTTCACCCGGATGCGGGAGGCCGTCGACAACCGCTCCAACCTGGGGCAGTTCTCCGTCCTCCCCCTCTCCAGGGTGCTTCGACAGGATCCGCGCTACCGAGAGATCCTCGAGTTGATCGGACTGGGCTCGCGCGCCAGCGACCTCATGAGAGCCGCGCCTTCCCTCCCGCCGATCCCTACGACGGGAGGGGGGTAGGGGCCGGCGGTGCGGGTATGGGACTCCGCCCCCGACGAGGCGCCGAGGAAGCTCCACTGCGGCAAAGCCCCAGGATCACGCCGGGGCTGCCCACGGGGGGCGCAGCCCGGACGGGGTGCTGGTTCCCCATCGCAGCGGCGGCAGCCAGGGTTCCCCGGCCGGCTGAAACCTCCGCCTAGCCTCCCGCGTAGGTTGGCATATACCCTCATCAAGTGAGGGCATGCCGCCGACAGGACCCTGCCGGCGGCCACCGACTCGAACTCGGGTTCCACATGGGCACCAACCAACGTGGCCTCCTTCCCGGCACCGTGGACCTCGTCATCCTCCAGACGCTGAGCGAGGGCCCCATGCACGGCTTCGCCGTGTCCCGTTCCATCGGCGCCCGCTCCAGGGGCGTGCTGGAGCTACAGGACGCGGCGCTGTACCAAGCGTTGCACCGCATGGAGAAATCCGGCTGGATCGATGCCGAGTGGGGCATCTCCGAAAAGGGAAAGCGGGCCAAGTACTACCGCCTCAACGCAAGCGGCAGGCGGCAGCTCCAGCAGGAGGCCGGCTTCTGGCGCGACTATGCCCGGGCCGTCGCCGCCATACTCGAGCCCATCGTGGAGTCGGGCCTCGAGGCGGGGCACCAGAAAGGCTGAGGGACGCATGGCCAACCCCTTCAGGCGCGCGTTCCGACTGGACCGCAGGTCCGCGGGAGACGCGCGTTCATCGGTGGACGAGGAGTTGGCCTTCCACCTCGCGGAATGCGTGGAGGAGTTGGTGGCGGCGGGCTGGTCACAGCGGGAAGCCGAGGTGGAAGCCCGGCGGAAGTTCGGAGACATGGAAGCGACCCGGGCATACTGCACCGAGGTCCAGACGAAGCGGGGACGGGAGGAGAGGAGAGCCATGGCCACGCACGACAGTTGGCAGGACCTGAAGTACGCGCTGCGCACCCTGCGCAGGACGCCGGGCTACAGCGCCCTGGTCGTGGTGACGCTCGCGTTCGGCATCGCGGCGACGACCACCATCTTCAGCGCCATGAACCCCTACCTCCTCCGTCCGCTCCCGTACGGCGACCCGGACGCGCTGGTCCAGGTCAACCAGGTGAATCGGGTGACCGGCTGGGACAAGGACCGCTTCTCCTACCCCCAGGTCGCGGACTGGGCCGCACGGAGCCGAGCGTTCGAGGCTCTGGGGGCCTATTCCTACGGAAGCGCCAACCTCACCGGCCCGCAGGGGCCGGAGCAGGCCCAGTACAGCCGGGTGACCGCCAATCTGTTCGGTGAAGTGCTCCGGGCCGAGCCGTTCCTGGGGCGCGGATTCCTGCCCGAGGAGGGGCTTCCCGGCGCGGAGCCCGTAGTCCTGCTGGGTGAGTCGCTCTGGAGGCGCCGGTACAACGGCGACGCCGCCATCCTGGGACAGACCATCACCGCGGACGGGGTGCAGCGCACGGTGGTGGGCATCATGCCCGAACGCTTCAACTTCCCCTTCGGCTCGGCCCGCTTCTGGCTTCCGCTCACCCAGGACGCCTCGGGATCCCGGGCGAGCATGAACGAGCAGATCGTCGCCCGCCTCAACGAGGGGTGGACCGCGGAGGAGGCGCGGACCGAACTGACCGGAATCCAGGCCGAGCTTCGTGCGATCTACCCGGAGACCGACGGTCGCATGGAGGGAGTCACGGTGACGCCTCTTCGCGAAGCGCTGAATTTCGTCTGGGAAATCATGTCGGTGACCTTCGCCATTCTCCTTGGCGCCGTCGTGTTCGTCCTGCTCATCGCGTGCGTGAACGTGGCGAGTCTCACCCTGGCGAGAGGGAGTGGCCGGCGTCGGGAGGTGGCGGTGCGCGCGGCCATCGGGGCCCCTCGGGGTCGGCTGGTGCGTCAACTCCTCACCGAGAGCCTGGTCCTGTCGGTGGTGGGCGGCGCGCTGGGAATCCTGCTCTCGTATTGGGCGGTGGGCCTCATCAGTCCGGTTCTTCCCGAGGACCTGTATCGCATCGGCGACATCGAGTTGGACGGGACGGTTCTGACCTTCGCGTCGGTCCTGACCCTGCTCACCCCGCTGGCGTTCGGGCTGTTCCCGGCGTTGTCCGCCTCGAAGGTGGGTCTCACCGAGGGCCTCAAGGAGGCGTCCCGGGGGTCGGGCGGGCTCGCCACGTCGAGGGGCCGGCGCCTGCTGGTGGTGGCCCAGGTGGCCATGGCGGTGGTCCTCATCACCGGCGCGGGTCTCATGCTCCGCAGCATGTCCTCGGTCCAGCAGATCGATCTCGGCTTCGACGCAGAGCACCTCGTGGTCGCCGAGATCATGCTGCCGGCCGGTGCCTATCCGTCGGCCCAGGAGCGGCTCGACTACGTGGACAGGGCGGTCGCCGAGTTACAGCGCATCCCGGGCGTCGTGTCCGCGTCCGCATCCTCATGGCTCCCTCTCAACCACGAGACGCACACCTGGCAGGTAACGCCTTCGTCGCAGGCCGGAACGCCTACGGAGCAGTGGCCGCTGACCGTCGTCAATCGGGCGCACCCCGGCTATCTCGAGACCATGGGGATTACGCTCCTCGCAGGGCGTGCGTTCACCGCGCTGGACGGGGCCGACGGCGCCCCGGTTGTCATGGTGAGCCGCAGCCTGGCCGACCGGCTGTGGCCTGGTGAGGACGCCGTGGGCAAGACGCTCCTGGGTGGTGCCGACGCCTCGGAACCCGTCAGCTACCAGGTCGTGGGTGTCGTCTCGGACATCCAGTTCGAAGCGCTGGGAGGCGGCGAGATCGGAACGCAGCTCTACACGCCGACCCTCCAGGCCGCCGGTCGGCGTTACTTCCTCCTCGCGCGCACCGAGGGAACTCCCGGCGCGCTGATTCCGGCGGCCCGCGAGGCCCTGGGCGTGGCGGATCCCGACCTTCCGGTGAGCGCGCGGCCCATGACCGCGGTCGTGGGGGAGAACCTCCTCCAGTGGAGCATCGGCACCGTCCTGCTGGGGATCTTCGGCGGGGGAGCGTTGCTGCTGGCGACGCTGGGTATCTACGGCCTCATCTCCTACTCGGTGTCGCAGCGCAGGGCGGAGATGGGGGTCCGCGTCGCGCTCGGCGCCTCCCGGAACGAGATCCGCAGGTCGGTTCTGGGAGACGGCCTGCGCATGACGTTGGTGGGGTTGGCCCTCGGGCTGGTCCTGGCGGTGGCGCTGGCGCGCCTGGTGGCTTCGGTCTTCTACGGCGTGAGCCCCTTCGACCCCCTGACCCTGGGCGGAGTCATGGCACTCTTCCTGGGGGTGGCCACCGTCGCGTCCCTCATCCCCGCGGAGCGGGCATCCCGGGCGGACCCGGCGTCGGTGCTGCGGATGGAGTGAGGCCGAGAAGAAGGGCGGGAACACCCTGGATTCCCGCGGACGGCTCGCCCTACCCCGGCCCCACCTCCTCCAGGATCTGCCTGAACTGCGGATGCTCCCTGAGGGATGGGTACTGCCCGCTGTGCCGGAGCCCAAGGACGTCATAGGCTCCGGCACGGTCCCGGTGCGCCTGGACGAGTCCGTCCAGCGCCAACTCATCCTGTCCGAGCCATGCGTAGACGCGCCGGTTCCAGGAGGGGCTGTCGAACCCCATGCGGGTCATGTCCGCCTGCGGGACCGGGACGGCCCGCCCTGAGTCGATGTGCTCTCCGATGGCCCGGGAGATTCCCCGGGCCGCCTCCGGCGGCGCGCCCGTTACCCCGGCCCATCGCTCCAGGACCTCCCCCGCTTCATCGGGTCGCCCGGCCTCCAGGAGGTAGTCCCAGAGATAGAAGTAGGCCAGAGCGAATCCGGGATCCAGCTGAAGAGCGTGATCGAGCTGGACGAGTGCCTCGTCCCGGAGGCCTGCCCACCACTGGGCCACGGCGAGGTTCAGGTTCATGAAGGGGGAGAGTGGATCCAGGACCGCCGCGACGCGGGCCTGCTCCAATCCCTCCTCCTCCCTCCCGGTCCAGGAGAGGACGTGGGAATACCAATGCCGGGTCTCCACGTGATTCGGGTCCAGACTCACCGCCCGTTCCAGCGCCCCCTCCGCGGCGGCCCAGTCGTATTGGAACGTCAGATCGGTGCGTGCCTTGGCCGCCAGGGCATCGGGGGATTCGGGGTCCAGCGCCAGGGCCCTTTGGACGGCTCCCGCCGCGCGGGCTCGGACGGTCGGATCACTGGTCGCCATCACAGCCAGGGTGGTGCCGAGACCCGCCCAGGCGTCGGCGAAGGTGGAGTCGAGCGCGATGGCCTCCTCGTAGGCGGCCACCGCGTCGTCGTTCGCTCCCCTCGCCCAGTGGTACCGGCCTCTGAGGTAGGCCAGGTGAGCATCCGTGGACGCGGTGCGGCGGGTGGCCACGGGGCGCGCCTCCAAACGCGGGAGGAGTTCCGAGACCACGACTCCGGCGATCTCGTCCTGAATCTCGATGACGCTGCGCAGTTCCCGGGTGTATGACCCGTTCCAGACCTGGAATCCGTCCCGGGCGTCGATGAGTTGCGAGGAGATCCGGACCTGGTCCGCTTCCCGCATCACGGCGCCGTCGAGGATGTACCGGACGCCGAGGCGCTCGCCAATGACCCGGACGTCGATCGACGCTTCACGGAAGGAGAATGAGGAGAGGAGCGCGGCTACCCGGAGGCCGGGAACCCGGGACAGGAGGCCCTGGACCTCCACGGCCATCCCCTCGGCGAAGAAGGCCTGGTCGCCCGCTTCGCTCAGGTCGCGGAACGACAGCACGGCGATGGTCCCGGGCGCCGGATCGAAGGCACCGGAGGCCACCTCCGGGCCTCCGCCGCCGGCGGTTCCGGCGCGGGCGTTCACCACCATCACCCCTCGAATCGCCACCACCAGGAGGAGGAAGAGGAGTGCGGCCTCAAGCGCCCCGACCTTCTGCTGTCCTCGCTCCCCATGGTACCAGGCGAGGACCAGGGTGGCGGCGAAACCTGCGGCCAGGACCACCAGCAGACTTCGATAGAACCCGTCGGACCACCCCAGCGGGCTCCCCACGGCGCTGGCCACCTCGAAGAGCACCCAAGCCCCTGCCAGATACGCGGCAGCCCAGCGGAAGAGCTTCCGTTCACGGATCCGGTCCAGAAGGGACGGTGGCATCGGATTCCCTGGTCAGCGGTGGCGCCGGACCCGCGGCTCAGTCTTCCGGTCGACCGAGGAGCCCGGTGAGCTTCCGCGCCTGGACTTGTCTTGGCACGGGTCGCCTGGGTGGAGGATGCAGGAATCCCCGGCCGGCTCCGCCGGCGCATTCCTGGAACGGGGATGCTCCATCTCCCGACAATACTCCGCCTGGACCCTACAGCCCAGTCCTGAGGTACCGCGCGATGGCCGCCACTCCACGCTCCACGTCCTCGAAGGAGTTGTAGAAGTGGGGGGAGAAGCGGATCCCGGGCCGGTCCTGCCCGCCGCGGGCCGTCGCCACGATGCCGTCGTTCTCCAACGCCTGGGCGGTGCGTCCCGGGTCGAGTTCGCCGGGCCGGAAGGTCACCACCCCCGCGCGGAGCGACGGGTCCGAAGGCGTCCAGACGTGCACGCCGTCCAGCCTGGCCAGCCCCTCCACGGCGGCGTCGGCCAGGGCTCGGCTTCGGGCCTCGATCTCGGCCCGCCCGATGGAGAGGAGGAAGGCCATCTCACGGGCGAGGCCGCGGATGGCGGGCTCGTCACGTTGCCCCATGCCCTCGTGGGTCCGGGCGAAGTCGGTCTCCCCGGTATACGCGCTGTAGAGCGACGGCCAGAATCGATCCTGGACCCGCCGGTTCACGAAGAGCACCCCTACTTCCTTGGGCCCACACGGCCACTTGTGGGCGCTCCCCGTATAGAAGTCGGGCTGCATCATCCCGAGGTCCACGTCCAGGAGCCCGAAGCTCTGGGCACCGTCCACCAGCGTCATGATCCCCCGCTCCCGGGCCATGCGGCACAGTTCGGTGGCGGGCAGGAGGTCGCCGGACGTGTTGGTGAGGTGGGTGAAGGCCAGAACCTTCGTGCCGGGCGTCAACGCTTTGGTGAAGGCGTCGAGGTAGTACTCCTGGCCGGGATGCGGGTCGACCTGTGCCACTTCGCGCACCGTGTACCCGAAGCGCCGCGCCTTCTCCTTCCACGCCTGGTTGTTGCTGGGATGGTTGTCGGAGAAGATGAGCACCTCGTCGCCGGGTCCCAGGTCCAGCCCCGAAGAGACCCAGTTGTTACCCTCGCTCGTGTTCCGCGGGATGAGGATCTCGTCGGGCGTGACGCGCAGGTACTCGGCCAGAAGTTCCCGCGTCCCCTTCTTCACACCGTGCATCTCGTCGCGGAAGGTGGGGACCGGCCACCGGTCCAGCCCATCGGTGTCCTCGGCCACCGACTCGATGACCCCGCGGGGCGACGGGCAGA
Organism: Longimicrobiales bacterium; assembly: GCA_035458765.1. GTDB lineage: Bacteria > Gemmatimonadota > Gemmatimonadetes > Longimicrobiales > Gaopeijiaceae > SZUA-318. The sequence continues at coordinate 4,609 of DATHZE010000056.1, read as the reverse complement.
GGTTGGCGGCGTTGAGGACCGACAGTGTCTCGGGGAGAAGGAAGTGGCTTCGCACACCGTTCCAGTCCACTGCACCCGTGGGCCCCCGCAGGGTGGGGGCGGGGGCCGCCGCGAGTTCGCGGACGGCCGGGTGGGCAAGGAGGGCGGCGGAGCCACCGAAGGCGAAAAGACGGGCGAAGGAGCGTCGGTCCATGGTCGGGGCGCTCATGGGATCTCCGGTGCGATGGGTTCGCACCACGCTACGCCCCAGGCCCCTGCCGGGGCAATCCTCGTCGGGGCATCTCCCTCGGGTTTCTGCCGAGGGTCCGGTGTCGAACGACTTCGACATGGGGGCCCGGCGGCGGGCCCACACCTTCAAGGAGCTGGTGAGTTCCGGCCGGATCGGATTGACGTGCTCCCTGATCGTGCGTTCGGAGCTGGCCCGCTCCGAGCATTGGAGGAGCCTTCGCGCCGCATGACCTCCCCGGGATGAAGCCCTCTGTGACCAGGATCGGCGCGTTCCGGTGGCGTCACGAGTGAGCCGAGGAGAGCTGACAACCGAACGCGCCTACATCCTGTCTACCTGAGTAGAGGATGGCACGTCACTCTCAGGTGAATCAGGTGCATCATGATGGATTTTCGCACCCTGCGGGCGGGTGTATGGGCGGCCTTGGCAGTCCTGCCCGGACCCCTCTTCGCGCAGACCATGGCCGCTTCTTCCCCACCGAATGCCCAACCCCCCGTCGCGGGTGCGAAGCGTCTGGAGGGAGCTGTCTCCATCGACGGCCGCCTGGACGAGGTGGCGTGGCAGCAGGCGACTGCCGTCACCGACTTCCGCCAGTTCCAGCCGGATGAAGGCAGGCCGGCCACCTTGCCCATGGAGGTCCGGTTTCTCTACGACAACGCAGCCCTCTACATCGGCGCCCGGCTGAGCCAGCCCGGGGGCGTGGCGGCGCCCTTGGCGCGGCGTGACCAACTCCTGGACGCCAGCGGGGACAATGGCTCGTTCAACTCCCTCACCACGGACAAGCTCATCGTCAACCTCGACCCTTATCACAACCACATCGACAACGCCTGGTTCGAGGTCAATCCGGCGGGGGTCAAAGGGGATCAACTCAACGGCGATCCTTCGTGGGATCCCGTGTGGGAGGCGGCGGCGCACGTGGACTCGGCAGGGTGGGTGGCGGAGATGCGCATTCCCTACAGCCAGCTGCGCTTCAGTCGGGACAACGCGCAGGTCTGGGGGCTGCAGATCTGGCGCTACGTCGACCACCTGAACGAGCAGGACATGTGGTCGTTCTGGCGGCGCAACGCCTCCGGCGGCCCGGCGTTCTACGGGAGCCTGGACGGACTGGAGATTGCACACCGGCCCCGACAATTGGAGGTACTGCCCTATGCCGTGGTCGGAAGCACCTTCGAGCGCGCGGCCACTGGCGACCCGTATCACAGCGACCGCGAGGGGCACACGAGCCTGGGGGGCGACATGAAATACCTACTCACGTCGAACCTGACCCTCAACGCCACCCTCAACCCCGACTTCGGCCAGGTGGAAGTGGACCCGGCGGTCCTCAACCTGAGCGCGTACGAGACCTACTACGACGAGAAGCGCCCCTTCTTCGTGGAGGGCCGGAGCGCGTTCAGCTTCGGCGGGTCGCGATGCATGTTCTGCAGCAACAACTCGAGTCTCTCTGCGTTCTACACCCGGCGCATCGGCCGGGCGCCGCAGCTCGACGGCTTCGTCCAGGAACGCTCGGTCTACGCCGACACGCCGGACAACACCAGGATCCTCGGGGCTGCCAAGATCACCGGGCGCACCGGGAGCGGGTACACGGTCGGCATCCTCGACGCCCTCACGAACCAGGAGACGGCTCACTACATCCCCGCCGCCGGGACACCGGAGTTGTCCCAGGTGGTGGAGCCCCTCACCAACTTCTTCGTGGGGCGGGTGAAGAAGGACTTCAACGACGGCGCCACCTCGGTCGGAGGCATCTTCACGTCCACCGTCCGACGTATGTCCGACGGCGTCGTCAGCGACCGGTTGAGCAGCCACGCCGAGGCGTTGGGTCTGGACTGGCGCCACTACTGGCACCGCAGGGACTACTCCTGGATGGGTGGTCTACTCTTCTCCAACGTCGCCGGCTCCCCGACGGCCATGGCGGCCACCCAGCGCTCGAGCGCCCACTATTTCCAGCGCCCGGATCGCCGGGTGGCGACGGACGGGCTCTTCAGCGCCGCGTACGACTCCACGGCGACGTCCATGCGGGGATACGGCATGTACACCCGGGTGGGCAAGGACGGGGGAACGCTGCTGTGGGAGGCCATGGCCAACATCCGCAGCCCCGGGTTCGAGGTGAACGACCTGGCCTACCTGAGCCGCACCGATTACCTGTGGTTCAACGGCAACATCGCCGGCAACTGGACCGTCCCCACGAACTGGTACCGGAACATCTTCACCAGTTTCGGCGGCGCGACGCAGTACAACTACGACGGAGACCGCACGTACAGTCAGCTGCAGGCCTACTTCGGCATGGAGCTCCCCAACTACTGGAACGTGCGGACGTTCCTCATCCGCAACCTGACCTCGTACGACGACCGGCTCACCCGGGGAGGACCGGTGGTGAAGCACGCCGGCTACGATTTCGGCCACTTCCAGGTGTCCACGGACGCGCGGCGGCGCGCCGTGTTCGACATCTCCGTCGAGGTCTCCCGGGGCATCGACGCCCCCACACACTCCCTGAGCTTCCAGCCGGGCATCGCCCTCAAGCCGGCGAGCAGCGTCTTCATCCAGCTCTCTCCCACCTACTCCAGGGACGAGAGCGACGCTCAATACGTCACCGCCGTCACCGATCCCACGGCGACGGACTTCCGCGGAACCCGCTACATCTTCGGATTCGTGAAGACGAGGACCGTGTCCCTGGACACGCGCATCAACTGGACCTTCTCCCCGAACCTGACGCTGCAACTCTACGCCCAGCCCTTCATCGCCGGCGGCGACTACACGTCGTTCCGGGAGTTCGCACGGCCGCGGAGCATCCAGAAGCTGGACTTCGGCCAGGACGTGGGCACCGTGGTGTACGATGACGTCGCCAATCGCTACACCATCGACCCGGACGGGGCGGGGGCAGGCGCCCCCTTCGCTCTCGCCAATCCCGATTTCACCATGCGCTCACTACGCGGTACTGCGGTGCTGCGCTGGGAGTACCGGTCCGGCTCCACCGTCTACTTCGTTTGGACGCAACGCCGGTCGGGCTACGAGCCCGTGGGAAGCTGGGACTTCAGCAGCGCCCGGTCCGCGATCCTGAGCGATCCGGCGACGAACGTGTTCCAGGTGAAGGCGACGTTCTGGCTGGGTCGGTGAGGGGAGGGCGGCTCCACCGGAGGGCCAGGGACTCCGACCCGGCGTGAACCCGGCCGTGCGGGTTCGGTCACGACGAGATCCACCTTGTCATGGCGGCTCTCCGTTCTGCGTCGAAAAATGCGGCGTGCCCGGATGGCTGCACGCGTGGGGCCCAGCGGTCGAGCCCGCCTCTGTCCTGGGCGGCCGCAGCTCACGCATCCGACTGGAATCCCCCAAACGACGGTTGCCGCCATTTGTCAAAAAGATGGCGTGCAATGTCATAACTCCCCGTTCGATCCCCTCGTAGAGTTGAGCGACGGCAACGCCGGCACCGACGGCTTCGCAGGCAGGAAGCCGGACCGGCAGCCCGACCATCACCTTCGATTCACTCCGGGCGGGAGGACTGCTCTCATGAAACCCGAATTCCTCGGTGCCGCCGCGGCGGCCCTGGTACTCTTCGCCACCCCCGTGGTGGGGTCGGCACAGCATCACAGGAAGGACATCACGCTCCACATCAACACGCGATGGGAAGAGTGTGCGTTCCAGCTCGACCCGGCGTTGACGCAGGAGGCGTGGCGGCAGTTCACGGAGGAGGCCGCCCTGGTGGCGTACCTTCGCCCCCTGACGGACGCCCGCCCCCTGGGCAGGGGACGAGTGGAGTTCTCGCTCCTCCGGTGGGCCACGGCCATCGACGACTCGGAGTCGGCGTGGAACGACACGTTCGTCCACCCCTACGAGGACCACTGGCTCATGGAAGGCGACCGGCTGGCGTTCCCAGGGCTCATGGTGCGCGTGGGCGTCTCCGATCGCATGGACATCGGCGGCTACCTCACGAAGAATCCCAAATCGAACTACGGGTTCTTCGGTGGCCAGATCCAGCACAACATCATCAACGACCAGAAGCGCGGGTGGGCCGCAGCCGGCCGCATGAGCTTCGTATCGCTCTTCGGGCCCGAGGACGTGGAACTCACCGTGCTCGGCCTGGACGTTCTCGCCAGCAGGACGCTGCCCGTGAACGGTTGGCTCACCGTCTCCCCGTACGTCGGCGGATCGAGCTACCTGTCGTATTCACAGGAGAAGTCCGAGGTGGTGGACCTGGACAGCGAATACGTCCCCGGCAACCAGGTCATGATCGGGGCCGCGGCCGAGGTCTACCGGACCAGGCTCGCCGTGGAGGTCAGCTCCGCCCGGGTGCAGACACTCTCCTTCAAGGTGGGCGTGGGCTTCTGAGGCCCGACCGGTCCGGCGGACCCGCCGGGCATCGGCGCGGGGGGGTGCATCCCTTCCCGTGCC
>DATHZE010000055.1:0-50024 GCA_035458765.1 Longimicrobiales bacterium | reverse complement strand
CCCAACTCGACTTCCTGGCGGGAAGCATCATCCGTGGGCGCTTCGAAATCGGTGGGTACGACTTCAATCCCATCCTCCCTCCGGCCGCCTACGGCGGACAGCGCGTCTCCTCCGTCCCCGAAGCGCAGAGGCAGGCGTTCCCCTTCCAGCGGGGCCTGTTCGACGACCTGGACCAGGAAGGCCTGGCCCCCACGCCCAGCCTCGAAGAGATCCGCGCCCAGGCCCGCCAGGTCATGGCCGATCGAGCCCTCAGCGGCCTCTCACCGTACCGGCTCCATTTCCGCTCCCTGTCGGATGGCCTCCGCTACGACCGGGCAGAAGGACTCTACGTGGGCGCCGGCATGCAGCTCCGTCCCCAGCCGGACGCCCTGGTCCGGCTTTCCGCCGGGTACGCCTTCGGCCGGCGACGGCCCAGCTTCGGCCTCTCCGCGACAGGAGAACCCACGCCCCTCGTTCCGGTCCTCGAGGCCTATTGGGACGAACTCCGTGACATGGGAACGTTCGAGGGCACTGCACCGATCCTGGCTTCCCTGGGCACCGCGCTCGGTGGACGAGACTATAGGGACCCGTTCTTCGCGCGAGGCATGCGCCTCACGTTGCGAGGGGCCCGCCCCGGTATCGGTCCCGAGTTCGCGCTTCGATGGGAGCGCCACGCATCGGCGGACAACGTCCTGGGGGGAGATGTCCGGCCCACCCGTCCGGTGGTGGAGGGAATACTGGGTGCAGTCTCATTGGCCGCTCCCGTCGCGCTCCCCGGCAAAGGGCAGGGAACGCTCACCGGCACCGTGGGACGCCTGAACGATCGAACGTTCGCGTCCATGATCGCCAAGGCCGAGTGGAAGCTGGAACGGCCCGACCGCGCCTGGCAGTTTCGGACGCAGGTGGCTGCCGGCGCGGCTACCCTGCGCACGCCGGTGCAGGAGCTTTTCCTTCTCGGCGGGCCCGGCACGCTTCCCGGCCACGACTTCCGCTCGTACGTCGGGCGGCGCTTCTGGTTGGCACGCGTGGAAGGTACCCACCCACTCGTTCCGCCTTGGGTGAGCCTTCGATCCTTCGCCGCGGTGGGCGCGACGCAGCTCGCCTCCGCGACGCTCCCGGACGGATGGCAGGACCGGGACAGCCAGGGCGTCCGCGCCTCGGTGGGTGCGGGCCTCTCGTTCGGCTGGAATGTCCTGCGCCTGGATGCGGCCCGCGGCCTTCGCGACGGTCGCTGGGAGATCATCTTCTCGGTGGATCCGCGTTTCACTCCCTGGCTGTAGCGGGTCCTGTGGGGGCCTCACGGGGCGGCGCCGAGGCGCCGCCCCGTGGATCGACCTCGCGCCCTTTCAGGCCGCCTCCTCCATCACGTCGGCGTCCTCATCGGTCTTCGCCGAGAGCATGACGACCTCCTTCACGTTCACGTCGGCCGTGGGAATCGAGATGCCGTCGCGCTCGTACGAGTCGTACTCCAGCCGCCCTTCCACGTAGATGCGATCACCGGTCTTGATGTAGTCCTCGGCGAATTGCGCCAGACGGTTCCAGAGCGTGAGCCGGTGCCAGTCAGTGCGCTCCTGTGGATCGCTCCCGGCCGGAAGGCGCCTATTCGTCGCCAGAGACAGGTGCGCGACCTTCGTCCCATTCTTCGTCTGCTGGATGTCGGGGTCTCGCCCGACATTTCCCACGAGGATGATCTTGTTCACGGATCGGCTCATCGGAACTCCCTCCTTCGGGTGGTGACGCCTGGCCGGCACCTGCCGACGCGTCTTCCACCCATGGTGCACCGGCCGAGCGGGCGACCCGATGGCCGAACCGGCCCCGTGAGGAGCCGGCACGCTCAGGGACGTTCCTCAGGGCGTCTTGCCCAGGTCCTTACCGGAAAAAGGCGCGCCAATCAGGGGGCCGATGACGCAGACGTTCGCGACGCCGAGAGCGAGAGGGACGAGGCCCACCACCGCCATGATCCATCCGCTGGTCCCCTTCACGACGAAGAGACCCCAGGCGATGAGCGCCAGTCCCACGACCACGCGCAGCCCCCGGCCCAGGCCGGATGCCATGAATCGAGCCAATCCCATCGTCTTCTCCTCCATGGTTGATGGTTCCCACTCCTCGACTAGCCCTTGCACTCGTACCAGTTGGGTCCCACGCCCCACTCCGCCACCAGGGGCACGTTCAGATGCGCCGCGTCCTGCATGAGCGTAACGACCAACTCACGCACTTCGTCCACCTCATCCACCGGTACCTCCAGGAGCAGCTCGTCGTGGACCTGCAGCAGGATGCGCGCCCCGTAGTTCTTCTGGTCCAGACCTTCCTGCACGTCGATCATGGCCCTCTTCATCACATCCGCCGCAGTGCCCTGGATCGGGGAATTCTGCGCAACCCGCTCTCCGAACTGCCGGAGGTTCCAGTTCCCAGAACGCAGCTCGGGCACGTAGCGGCGGCGTCCCATGAGCGTCTCCACGAAGCCGTGGCTCTTGGCCTTCTCCACCTGCTCGTCCAGATACGCGCGCACGCCTGCGAATCGATCGAAATAGGTGTCGATGAACTCACGCGCCGCATCCCTGCCGATGCCCAATTGCCTCGCCAGCGAGAACGGTCCCTGCCCGTAGAGCGTGGCGAAATTCACCGTCTTCGCCTGGGCGCGCATCTCCGGCGTGACGTCGGCCACCGCCACATCGAAGATCACCGCTGCGGTCTGCTTGTGGACGTCCACGCCGTTCCGGAACGCCGAAACGAAGGCGTCGTCTCCGGAGAAGTGAGCGAGGATGCGAAGCTCGATCTGTGAATAGTCCGCCGCCAGAAAGACGTTGCCCGGCGCCGCCACGAACCCTTTCCGGATTTCGCGGCCCAGCGTCGTCCGGATGGGGATGTTCTGCAGGTTGGGGTTGCTGGACGACAGGCGCCCCGTCGCAGCCACCGTCTGGTTGAAGGAAGTGTGGATACGTCCGGTACGCGGGTTCACCAGCTGGGGGAGCGCATCCACGTACGTACTGCGCAGCTTCTCCAACTCGCGGTATTCCAGGAGCAGGCGGGGCACCTCGTGCCCCTCGCCGGCCAACTCCTCCAACACCGACGCGTCGGTGGATGGGCCGGTCTTGGTCTTCTTGAGAATCGGCAGACCCAGCTTCTCGAACAGGATCTCCCGGAGTTGAGGCGTGGAGTTGAGGTTGAATTCGACGCCGGAGATCTTGAAGATCTCCTCCTGGACCAGATCGAGTTCGCGCTTGAAGCGGATGCGCATGGCCTTGAAGAAGGCTTCGTCGATGCCGATGCCGGCCAGCTCCATCCGCACGAGAACGGGAACGAGCGGGATCTCCAGGACGACGTCGAGGCCCACCGGCCCCCGCTCCTCCATCTCTTCGGCGAAGTGCATCTCGAGGAGGAGGGCCATCTCCACGACTTCGCACAGATAGTCGCGTACCCGCTCCACCGACACTTCGGGAAAGGGCACCTTGTTCCTGCCGCTGCCGACGACGTCGCCATACCCGGGAGCTCTTCTCGACAGGATGTCCGGCGCCAACACGTCGAGACCGTGGCCGCGACGGCCCGGGTCGACCAGATAGCTGGCGATCATACCGTCGAACGTGTAGCCCTGGAGGTCGACACCCCCACGGGAAAGAGCCAGCGCGGTCTGCTTGAGATCGTGCCCGATCTTCTCCACGGCTGCGGACTCGAGCATGTCCCTGACCGGCTTCATCACCGCGGAGTCCAAGGCCGGGAGGTTCCGCACGGTTCCCTGTTCCTCATCCTCGAACGTGAGGGTGAACGGCTGTAGATGCCCCAGGGGCAGGTACCACGCTTCCTCGGGGTCCAGCGCCAAGGCGACCCCCACCAACTCTCCGCGCAGGGGATCCGGATCCGCGGCCGCGGCGCACACGGCCACGCGTCCCCGCTCCATGATCCTTCTGGCCAAGGTCGCCGCGTCGGCCGCGGAGTCCACCACGCGGTAGGCCGCCTTGGCGGCCTCTCTCCCCCCCGCGGCGGCAACGGACGCGGCCGGACTTCCCGCCTTCTGGGCCTCTTCGGCGAAGCGCTCGGTCAGGCGGCGGAACTCCAATTCCGCGAAGATGTCGCGCAGCGCGCCGGCGTCGGGGGTCTGGACCCTGAGGGCGTCCAGATCCAGGTCGATGGGCAGGTCCGTCATTATGGTGACCAGCTTCTTGGACAAACGCACGTCTTCCGCGTTCTCTGCGAGAGAGGCGCTGGCCCGGGGCGGCGTCACTTCGGCAGCCCGCTCCAGAAGGGTCTCCACGGACCCGAACTCCTGAAGGAGCTTGACGGCCGTCTTCGGCCCGATCCCCCTCGCCCCCGGCACGTTGTCCGAGGAGTCCCCCACCAGGGCGAGGTAATCGACCACCTGTGACGGAGGGATTCCGAACTTCTCCGAAGCGTTCTCCTCCGTTACCCATTCCGTGGCCACCCCGTTGGGTCCGCCACGGCCTGGGTTGAGAAGACGAACGCCCGGGGCCACGAGCTGATAGAAGTCCTTGTCCCCGGAAACGATGACGACTTCCAGTCCCTGGGCGCGCGCCTTGACGGTCAGCGTTCCGATGACGTCGTCCGCTTCGTAGCCCTCCAACTCCACCACCGGGTCGTTGAACCCCGCAATGACGTCCCGCACCCGGCTCAGGCTGGTGCGCAGATCGTCGGGCATCTTCTCCCGGGTCGCCTTGTACTCAGGGTAGATCTCGTCCCTGAACGAGTCCCCTGCGTCGAACACGACGGCCAGGTAGTCCGGCGCCATCTTCTCCCTGATTTCCAGAAGGAAATTGGTGAAGCCGAAGGGCGCGGACGTGTTCTCCCCCTTGGCGTTGGTGAGAGGACGCCTGATGAACGCGAAGTACGACCGGTAGATCAGGGCGTAGGCGTCGATCAGGAAGATGCGGGGCGCCGACTTGGGAGGAATCTCCAAAGAAGTGACTCGACGGAGGCGAAAGCGTGCGGCGGTTCTTGGCGCCGCTTCGAGGTTCCAAGATAGGGAAGCGAAGCGGGAGAGGCGAAGCCCGCACGGAACGCGGCGGATGGCAAGAGAAACGCTCCGCGACCGTGGGGCCGCGGAGCGTCAGGGAATTCTGTCGGAGAGCGTCAGGCCCGCACGACGTTCGCGGCTTGGGCGCCGCGATCTCCGTTCCGAACCTCGAATTCCACTTCTTCTCCCTCGGCAAGGGTTCGGAACCCGTCGCCAACGATGGAAGAATGGTGGACGAACACGTCGTCACCGGTCTTGGGCTGGATGAAGCCGTACCCCTTCGAATCGTTGAACCATTTGACGGTCCCTCTCATGCAATCTTACCTCCGGCTGAGTCGCGGAAGCCGCGCCTCTTCAGCGCGGCTCCTGATACTTTTAAATACCTGCCGCTCCGACGCAAGGAACGCCACCCTCGATGCTTGAAATTTCAGGGATTTCCCCACACCGTCGCCGGCGACGTCAGTCCTTCCCGTACAGGACGCGGTAGACGCCCATGTTCCTGCGGACGTTCTTCACGTAGCCTCGCGTCTCGTCGAATGGGATGCGTTCGGTGAAGCGGAGCGGATCAGAGGCTTCGGGATACCTGCGCCACCGGGTCGCTCTGGTGGGCCCGGCGTTGTACGCCGACAGCACCAGGGGCAGGTCGTTGTCGTAGCGGCGGCTCATGTCGATGAAGAACGCCGCGCCCAGGTGGAGGTTCACCTCCGGCGTCTCCAGGTTGACCTCCTGGAACCCGTCCGGTCCGTGGACCCTGGCCAGCTCCCTGCCGGTGGGGGGCATGACCTGCATGAGGCCCACTGCGCCGGCACCACTCCGGATGTCGGCCTTGAACGCCGACTCCTGGCGGATGAGGGCCGCGAACATGACGGGATCCACCCCCCACTCCCGCGCCTCCCGCGTCACCAACTCCCGGTAGGGAAAGGGATACACGACCTTGAGCAGGGTCCTGTCCCACGGAGCTCCTTCTCGCCGGACCTCCCAACCCAGGTTGATCCCGGTCACGGTGCGACCTCGCTCGATGAGAGCCTCCGCCAGGCCGAGCATCACGGCCCTCGTTCCTCGGGCCTGCGCCACGAGATCCTCCTCCACCGCGTCGGCCCCGTCGGCGAGCCCCGCCTCCTGGAGAAGGTCCAGGCGTGTCAGCCCGGCGGAAAGCCAGGCCGGTTCCTGGGTCGCCCCGCCCTCGGGGAGATCCAGGTCGTAGGTCTCCCCCATGAGGTCGGCACTCATGACGGCGTAGTAGGACACCGCCTCCTCGCCGCGCAGCGCGTCCGTGAGGCGTCGCGCCGATGCGGTGTCAGCGAGTTGGAGGCGCGAACGCGCGGCCCAATACCCGGCCTCGGCCCGCCGGCCACCCTGGGGGAGATCGGCCAGATACCCTTCGAAGACCCGGGCAGCTTCGTCCAGACGACCCTCCCCGAAATGGATCTGTCCGGTGCGCATGCGCGCCTGGCCTCCGCGGGAAAGCTCCGGCGCGCTGGCCCCGAGGACTTCGTAGGCCCTCAGCGCCTCGGCCAGGTCACCTCGGCTCTCGGCGGCACTCCCCCGCTCCCACATGACCTCGGCAGCCTCCGGCGAAGCCGGGTGCTCCGCCACGAGCCAGCCATGCAGGGTCGCCACGTCACCGGCGCGTCCCTGCCTGCTCCGCATTCTCGCCCAAGCGTCCAGGTTCCGGGCGCCGATTCGGGAATTCCGGGTGGTGGCGCGGATGTCCCGGAACTCCTCGAGCGCTTCGGCCTGACGGTCGCGAACCGTGGACATCAACCGTGCCCGGGCCAGGCGGGCGGCTTCCGACAGGTTCCCCCCTTCGGCGCGGGTCGTGCGCACCGCGCGGTCGTAGGCGCGGAGCGCCCGGGCGCCGTCGCCCAGCCGGTCCAGTACATCGGCCATGGCGAGGGTGAGCGTCAGATCCGTATCCGTGAACGAGAGAAGCCCTTCCGCCGCCCGTCCCCGGCTCCGGAGGGATCCGGCCGCCAACCCCGCCTCCAGAAGCGGTCGGGCCTCCGCGCTGTCCCTCCGGGCCAGGGCGAGGCGGCCGGCCTCGGTGCCGGCTTCCGCGCGACGGGAGCCCTCGCCGGCTCGGGCCACCGCCAGGTAGGCGGCCTCGGCGCCCGCCGAGTCTCCGGCGGCCAGACGGGCTCGCGGGAGAACCCGCCACCCGGCGTCCAAGGCGCGCGGGTCCCGTACTCTGCTCAGCAGGGCCACCACCAACGCCGTGTCCCCGGCCTCCTGGGCCGAGCCGGCGAGTTCCAGCGCCGCCCAACTACCCAATGGATCGGCACCGGTCGGAATTTCATCCAACGCGGCCAGCGCAACGGCCCCATTGCCCGCGTGAAGGGCGACGCGGGCCAGCCGCACCAAGACCGGGGGACGCCCCGCGTCGGCAGATCCAGGGCCAGCCAGGTATGCCTGATAGGCCTCCGTGGCGGCCTGCCAATGCGCCAGTTCCTCCTGAGCCCGGCCGAGCAGCAGCAGGCCCTGGCCACCCTCGTCCTCCCCCAGCCATGCCCTGCCGTCCAGGAGCGCCTCCACCGAACCCCAACTCTTCCAACCGGATTCAGCCCGCGCCATGAGGAGCACCAAGGTCGGGTCCGACGAGGTCGCTGCGCCCTGAGCCCTCAGTATGCGTGCGGCATGCCACGCGCGTCCCACCCGAAGCTCGTCCCGGGCGGAGTCCAGGGACGTGGCCGGCCCTCCCACCGGATCGGGGTCGGAGGCTCCGGTGGATCCCACCACGGCCGCCCGGGGGACGAGCGTGCAAAGGGTGAGGGCGACGGCGAGGCGGGCAGTTCGCTTCATGTCATGAATGGATGTCGGACCGGACTCGTTGGCACCAGTGGACAAAAAGAAGCGAGGCCACCCCCGGGGGGAGCGGCCTCGCTTTCAGGCTCCCGGGAGAGCCTTACCCCATGCGACCCATTTCGATGGCGTGGAGGGTGTCGACCATCTTCTGCGCCGACTCTTCCATGTCGATGACCAGCGCATCGATCCTGGCCACGAAGTAGTTGTGCCCGATGGAGACGGGGATGGCGATGATCAGACCGATGGCGGTCGTGAGCAGCGCCACCTTGATGCCACCGGCCACCAGGGTCGCCTCGACCTCGCCTGCAGCCTCGATGGACTGGAAGGCGATGATCATGCCGATCACGGTTCCAAGGAAGCCCAGGAGGGGGGCGACGTTGGTGAGGGTCGCGAGGACCACGAGACCCTTCTCGAGCTTGCTCATCTCGATGAGGCCCTGATTCTCGATGGCCTTCATGACGCGGTCGGTGCCTTCTTCGTGCCTCTCGAGGCCCGCATACAGGATGTTGGCGGCGGGAGCGTTGGTGTCACGCGTCAGCTCCAGCGCTTCTTTGATCCGCTTCTGCGTCAGGAGCTCGTCGACGTCCTTGAGGATCCGCTTGGTGCGCGAAGCCTTGGCGGTCAGATCGATGAACTTCCAGACGATGACGAGAATGCCCAGGACAAGGCAGAGGGCCAGAGGCCAGCGCATGAAGCCGGTGGCGTCCCAATTCGTGGAGAGCTGCTCCTGCCAGGTGAGGTCCTGGCCTTCCATTCCAGGAATCTGCAGCAGAGCGCTGTAAAGTCGCATCGCCAGCAAGGGAACCTCCAGCCAGAGTTCTTTGAGTCTGGTTTCGACAAGACCCGCACCTCGCCAGACCGAGGTAAAGGCCGAAACACTGAGAGGGACGGATAATGGCCTCCACCCCAAGGGGTGTCAAGAGCCGAATCTGGCTCCCAGAAGGCCTCCACGAAGGACCTCAGGGCGACCCGCGATCGAGCCACCAATCCTTCACGTTGACCCATTCCCCGCGCGGATCCAGGCGAAGACCCTGCACCCGATCCCGCACGCCCATGAGCCGGTCCGTGAAATAGAAGAACGTGAAGGGCTGTTCGTCCCGGAGCTCCTCCTCGTACCGCGCCCAGAGCGGCCGGGCCTGGTCGGGATCCTGGACGAGCGCCAGGGTGTCGATGAGGCGATCCAGTTCCGCGTTACGTGTGCCCGAGAATCCGTACGGGGCGTCCACTCCGCTGGAGTGGAAGAGCCCCGTGTCGTCCACCCGGAACTCGCCCACCCATGCCAGCCCCACGCCGTCGAAGTCACGGGACTCGGTGTCGGTGATCCGCGCCACGAGCGCACCGAACTCCATGACCTCCGGCCGGATCTCGATGCCCACGTCGCGGAGCTGGACCTGCATGATCTCCGCGATCCGCTTCCGCTCTTCGTTGCCCTGGTTGTAGAGGATGGAGATGGAGAGGGGGAGCCCGTCCGCGTTCTCCCGAACACCGTCCTCGTCTCGGTCGATCCACCCGGCCGCGTCGAGAAGAGCCCTCGCTCCGGCCGGGTCGAAGGGCAGAGCCGAAGGTTGGGCCGGATCGTATGCCCAATGAACGGGCAGCAGAGTGGAGTTGGCCACGGTGCCGTACCCCAGGAGCAGGGCGTCCACGATCTGCTGGCGATCCGTGGCCATGGTGATGGCACGCCGCACCCGGGCGTCGGCGAGCTGCGGCCGTCGGGAATTCCAGCCCACGAACACGAAGTTCCGCGACGGCGCCCGCACCAGATGCGCCCCCGGGGAACCCACGATCTGCTCCACCTGGTCGATCCGCGGGGCCATGTAGACGTCCACCCCACCGGTCAGCAATTCGTTGAGGAGCGTGCTCTGCTCGGGGACGTACCGGAAGACGTACCGATCGACGAACGGCCGGCCGCCGAGCGCACTGGGGTGGGCGGGGTTGGCTGCGAAGACCCACTGGCCGTCCTGTCGGTGTTCCTGGAAGACGAACGGGCCGTTCCCAACCGGACACTGCAAGCCGTACGGATGGCCGCGTAGATCCTCGGGAGGCACCTCTCCCAGCAGGTGCTCCGGGAGAATCGGCAGGGCCCGCCATGGATCCATGTATTGGGCATGGGGCCGGAGCCGGACCCTGAGCGTGTAGTCGTCCACGACCTCGACGCCCTCGGCCCCTGGCACGTAGTTGGCGAAGTACGGTGCGTTGGGGAAGCCCGTGCGGGGATCCGTGGCGCGGAGGTAGGTGAACGCCACGTCCCGGGCCGTGGTGGGCTCCCCGTCGTGCCAGAATACGTCACGGCGCAGATGAAACGTGATCTCGGTGGTGGCGTCGTTCACCTCCCACGACTCGGCCAGGTAAGGCCGGGGCTCGAACGCCGCGTCATAGTCGATGAGCGTCGTGAGGTTCACGAATTCCTGATGCTGGCTCGAACTGTTGTCCGACGTGGTCAAGGCCATCATGCCGTCGCTGATCTCACCGATGGCGCCCACCACCAGCGTGCCTCCGTATCGAGGATCGTCCGGCGTCGGATGAGCGGCCGCAGACCGCTCGAGGAAAGCCGCCACGCTGGGCTGGACCTCGGCGCAGAAACCGCCGTAGGCCGAAGCGACGGAGTCCGCGCCTCCCTCACCACCGCACGCACACGCCGCCAACGCCGCCGCCACGCAAACCATCCGCTTCATGTCCGCTCCCAGTCTCTATGCTAAAGACGCCAGGTCCACGCGTCGGTCCCGTACGGATCGTTCTCCAGAACACCGGCTTTCGCCGTTTCTGCAGGGGTATACCCACCCTGCTCCCACACTCCCCCCAACGCAAGCTCCAAGCCCTCGCCCAGGGCTCCCGCCACCGAGCCCCACGAAACCGGGCCCAGGAACTCGGCCAACGCGGCCGGCGGCGTCGGGTCTCCACTCCCGCCGCCGACCCTCATCAACCGAGACTGGTCCCCCTCCAGAATGACCGACCCGTGCTGGAGGATCGCCTCCCCCAGGCGTACCTGGGCGCTACCCACCAGCTTCCTGCCCCCGAGGATCACCTCTCCCGGGGCGGGCACCTGGAAGCATGGACCCGCATCGGGCCCCACCACCATCCCGTCCTTCGATACCTGAGCCGGGGCGCCAAGGGCATGGAGCCCCTTCACCAGGCCTTCATTGATCCGCAGGTACGCGGCCCGCAGGCCGCCCAGGGCCCGGACGGGGAGCACGGCCGCGTAGGTCACCTCCCGGGCGTGGAGCACGGCCCGACCCCCTGTCGGGCGGCGCACGAAGGCCAGTCCTTCCCTTGCCGCGACCCCGGGATCATAGAGTCCCCTGGCGGGCTCGTTGCGCCCGAAAGAGATGGTGTGGGGCGACCACGCATAGAAGCGCAGGACGCCCTCTCCTGGGGCGAGGCACCGGGCGAGGGCTTCGTCCAGGGCCATGTTCCAGGGCCCGGTCCGGGGCTCCTCATCGAGGATGACACGCCAGCGGAGAGTCACTTCGGCGGCAGTTCCTAGAAGACGTAGGTCGAGCCGGGCGCCACGATCTCCACGTGTGCGGACGCGCCCACGCGGGCCTTGAACGCCTCGGGATCCTGGGCGATGACCGGCCACGTGTTGTAGTGGATGGGGATCACCACCTGCGGCTCGATCATCTCCACCGCCCGCGCTGCGTCTTCGGGACCCATGGTGAAGTTGTCGCCGATGGGCAGGAGCGCCACGTCCACTCGACCCTTCAGGAGGTGGAAATCCATGATGAGCGCGGTGTCTCCGGCATGGTAGAAGCGCTTTCCGTCGAACTCGATGAGGAAGCCGGCGCAGTCGGTGGTGTGGGTTCCCTCGTCGTCCCCGGCTACCGATCCGGTGTGCAGCGCAGGCGTGAGCTTCACCCTGCCGAAGGGAAACTGGTAGCCACCGCCGATGTTCATCCCGTGTCCGTTCTCCACTCCGCGCTCGGCACAGAAACTCACGAGTTCGAAGGTGCCGATGACCGTCGCGCCGGTCCGCTTGGCGAGCGGGATGCAGTCGGCGAAGTGATCGAAATGACCGTGCGTCACCAGGATGTAGTCGGCGTCCACGTCATCCACCGTGAGGTCGGTGGCCGGGTTGTCGCCGAAGAAGGGATCGATGACCAACCTCGTCCCGTCGTCGGTCTCCAGGGTGCAGGTCGCGTGTCCGTGGTAGGTGAGCTTCGCCATGATGAGGCCTCCAACGATCGCGTCAGCAGAGCCTCAAATCTCGTCAATGCGGCCTGTCTATGCGAGACGGGGGACGTCACCGTTCCAGAAGAACTCCCTGGACCGCCGATCACGAGCGCATATCTTGGGCCCCACTGCGTCAGCGAACCGCATGGCGATTCCCTCTTGCCTCCCCAAGGTGGAGTTCTATGAAGACCCTGCTCAAGCTCGTCCTGCGTCTCGTCGTGGTTCTCGTGGTCGTCGCCGGCGGCGTATACGGATGGGCGACCATGAAGGACCGAGCCCTCCTTGCCCGTACCATCGAAACGCACAGCGTGGACTTCCCCGTTCCGTTCCCCCTCACCGAGGCCGAAGTCGCCGAGGTGACCCAGGGCTACGCGGCGGGTGCGGCGGAAGTGACGCAGGCGGCCCTCGACTCCGTCGCGCTGGCACGGGCCGTGGAGCGGGGCCGCCACCTCACGTCGGCTCGGTACGCCTGCCGCGAGTGCCACGGCCAGGACTTCGGAGGCGGCGTCATGGTGGACGACCCCATGATCGGCACGCTCCACGGGCCCAACATCACGGCCGGCGTCGGCGGCCGGACCGCCGACTTCACCCCTGCCGACTGGGACCGCATCGTGCGCCACGGCGTCTTGCCCAATGGCCACCCCGCCGTGATGCCGTCGGAAGAATTCCGCGCCATGAGCGACCAGGAGTTGTCGGACATCGTGGCGTTCATCCGGTCGCTTCCCACGATGGACGGTGAGGAGCCTCCTCGGAGGCTCGGCCCTCTGGGCACCATGCTCGTCGCCTTCGGCCAGATTCCGCTGGCGGCGGACATGATCACCGACCACAACGCCCCACACGCGGTCACCCCGCCCGCTTCCGAGGCGTCCGCCGAGTTCGGTGAGCACCTGGCGGGAACGTGCCTGGGATGCCACGGCGCGGACTTCGCCGGCGGGCCCATCCCCGGTGGGGATCCCAGCTGGCCTCCGGCGGCGGACCTGACGCCGGCCGGCAATCTGGGGACGTGGACGGCGGATCAGTTCGCCACGTTGATGCGCACCGGCAAGCGACCCGACGGCACCGAGGTGCTGGCGCCCATGAACATCCTCATGTCGTTCGGTCAGAACATGACCGACACGGAGATCCAGGCGCTCTTCGCCTACTTCCAATCGCTGCCCCCGGCCCCGAACTGACCAGGTGGCGCGGAGGCGGCGGCTACTCCGCCGCCGCCTCCGCGTACATTTCGGTGGGCGGACACGAACAGACCAGGTTCCTGTCGCCGTAGGCGTTGTCCACGCGCCGCACCACTGGCCAGAACTTGAAGTCCCGGGTCCACGGGGCCGGATAGGCCGCCTGGGAGCGCGGGTACTTGTGGGTCCACGCGTCTGCCGTGACCATGGCCGCCGTGTGGGGCGCGTTCTTCAACGCGTTGTCCTCGGCGTCGGAAATGCCCAACTCCACCTGCTCGATCTCCGCCCGTATGGAGATGAGCGCGTCGCACAGCCGGTCCAGTTCCTCCGTGGGCTCCGATTCGGTGGGCTCGATCATGAGCGTCCCCGCCACGGGAAAGGACACGGTGGGAGCATGGAAGCCGTAGTCGATGAGCCGCTTGGCCACGTCCTCCTCGGTTATCCCCGTCGCCTTCCTCAGCGGCCGCAGGTCGATGATGAACTCGTGGGCCACCAGCCCATGATCGCCCCGGAAGAGGACGTCGAAGTGCGGCTCCAGGCGCTTGGCCATGTAGTTGGCGTTCAGGATGGCGATCTCCGACGCACGCCGGACACCCTTGGGACCCAGCATGGCGATGTACGCCCACGAGATCGGAAGGATGCTGGCGCTTCCCCAGGGTGCCGCGGAAACCGCACCGATGGCCTTTTCGCCACCGGTCTCGTGCAGCACGTGTCCCGGCAGGAAGGGAGCCAGCTTGTCGTTCACGCAGATGGGACCCATGCCCGGGCCGCCGCCGCCGTGGGGAATGGCGAACGTCTTGTGCAAGTTGATGTGACACACGTCCGCACCATACTCGCCAGGCCGTGCCAGGCCCACCTGTGCGTTCAGGTTGGCGCCGTCGAGGTAGACCATCCCGCCATTCTCGTGGACGATGTCGCACACCCGGCGGATCCCCTTCTCGAACACTCCGTGAGTGGACGGATAGGTGATCATGAGCGCCGCGAGTCTGTCGCGATGCTGGATCGCTTTGGCCTCCAGGTCGGCCATGTCGACCTTGCCCTCGTCGTCGCTCTTCACGACCACCACCTTCATGCCGGCCATGACCGCGCTGGCCGGATTCGTGCCATGGGCCGAGGCGGGAATGAGGCACACGTCGCGGTGGGGGTCACTTCGGTCCTCGTGGTACGCCTTGATGACCAGGAGGCCCGTGTACTCGCCCTGCGCGCCCGAGTTTGGCTGGAGCGAACAGGCGGTGAAGCCGGTGATCTCGGTGAGCCAGGTTTCCAGGTCCCGGAAGATCTCCCGATATCCCTCGGCCTGATCCACGGGCGCGAACGGATGCATGCCCCCGAACTCGGGCCAGGTCACACCCTCCATCTGGGAGGTGGCGTTCAACTTCATGGTGCACGACCCCAGCGAGATCATGCTGACGTTCAGGGACAGGTCACGCGATTCGAGCTTGTGGAGGTACCGGAGCATCTCCGTCTCGGAGTGGTAGCGGTTGAACACCTCGTGGGTGAGGTACTCGCTGGTGCGCGCCAAGGGAGCGCTCAACGCCGGTGTCGTCACCGCGTCCGCAAGGCTGCGGGCGTCGAAGGGCGCAGCAGCGCCCCCGTTGAGCACCTCGAACAGATCGTCCAGGTCCTCGGGAAGCACCGTCTCGTCCAGGGCGATGCCCACGGTGCCGTCGGCGAACGCACGCAGGTTGATGCCGTACTCCAGCGCCTTCCGGACCGTCGCCTCCGCTCCATCCTTCGGCCGGATGTGCAGGGTATCGAAGAAGGCTTCGTTGAGGATCTCGTGACCCAACCGCTCGGCACCGGCCTTAAGGACGGCGGTGAGATCGCGCACCCGCTGGGCGATGGCTCGGATTCCCTTTGGGCCGTGGTAGACCGCGTACGCCCCGGCCATGATGGCCAGGAGCACCTGGGCGGTGCAGATGTTGGACGTCGCCTTCTCTCGTCGGATGTGCTGCTCGCGGGTCTGGAGCGCCATGCGCAACGCCGGCTTGCCGTCGGCGTCCACGGACACTCCGATGATCCGCCCGGGAATCTTCCGCTTGAACGCATCCTTGGTGGCCATGAACGCGGCGTGGGGACCGCCGTAGCCCATGGGCACGCCGAAGCGCTGACTGTTCCCCACGGCGATGTCCGCGCCCCACTCCCCGGGAGGCGTGAGGAGGGTGAGCGCCAGCAGATCGGTGGCCGCCACCACGACGGCGCCCACCTCATGGGCCCTGGCCGCGAAGGACGTGTAGTCGAGGACGCTCCCGTCGGTCGCCGGGTACTGGACCAGCACGCCGAACACGCCGGTGAGGTCTGCACTCTCGTGGTCGCCCACCACCACGTCGATGCCCAGGGGCCAGGCGCGGGTCTTGACCACGTCGATGGTCTGGGGGTGGCAGAGTTGGGAGACGAAGAACCGATTGGCGTCACCCTTGGCTTCCTGGTGGGCGAGATGCATGGCTTCGGCGGCAGCGGTCCCTTCGTCCAGAAGGGATGCGTTGGCGATCTCCAGGCCGGTGAGGTCCACCACCATGGTCTGGTAGTTGAGCAACGCCTCGAGACGCCCCTGAGCGATTTCGGCCTGATACGGAGTGTACTGGGTGTACCAGCCGGGATTCTCCATGATGTTCCGCAGGATCACGCCCGGGGTCAGCGTACCCGCGTACCCCAGTCCCAGGTAGGACCGGAAGTCGGCGTTGAGTTCGGCCCGGTCCTTGAGCCAGGAGATGAGTTCCGACTCAGGCAGAGCAGTAGGGAGGTCGAGGTCCCCCCGGAACCGGATGGCCTCGGGCACGACGTCATCGATGAGGGCATCCAGGGTGGGGTAGCCCACCACCCCGAGCATGGACTCTACGTCGTCCGAATCCGGGCCGATGTGCCGGTCCGCGAACCCGGCGGGAAGATCAATACGGGTAGCCATGAATGGTCTCTCGAACGGAAGAGGGCCGCGCCGCCGTGTGGCGAGGACGCGGCCCTGTACCTAGCAGTGTTTCGTGGGTTCCTGCGATGGGTCAGTCACCGACGTGGGCCGCGTACGACGCGGCGTCCATCAGGCCTTCAAGATCACCTGTATCCGTCACTTTCAGCTTGACCATCCATCCCGCCCCGTAGGGATCGGAATTCACCAGCGAAGGGTCGTCCTGGAGATGGGCATTGGCCTCGATGATCTCCCCGGCAACGGGACAGAAGAGATCGCTCACCGCCTTCACCGCCTCGATCGTCCCGAACGTGTCCATCTTGTTGAAGGACGCCCCTTCGTCGGGGAGCTCCACGAAGACCACGTCGCCCAACTCACCCTGGGCGTAGTCGGTGACGCCGACGACGTAGACGCCCTCCTGGTCGGTGGCTTTGAGGTATTCATGCTCCTCGGTGTAGAGGAGGTCGCCGGGGATGTCGGACATGGATTCTCTCCGGGGGATGGACAACGCCGCACGGCACCTGCCGAGAACTAGAGGATGACGGGGTTTCAGGCGGGCGTCAACCCACCGAATTCTGGGCTTCTTCGCTGGTTTCGGAGCTCGTTTCCCGGCCGAAGTACGGGACGCCGACTCCCACCGCGATCCCCCGCAGGAGGTGTGTTGCTAGATTGTACCGAGGAGGATCTCATGAAGCTCAGCGAGACCCGTTACGACAACCTCGAGACAGGGTGCTGTGCGCGCCTCGACCCCGCCCGTTGGGATGGCCAGACGCTGAACTGGCGGGGCAGGCGATTCCTGAGGGCCCGCGTCAGGGCGCTCTTTCACATCCCGGTGAACTTCGGCGCCGTCATGAGGCGTGTCCACGCGTCCGTCGAGTCGGCCGAAGCCTACCCCGTCGAACCGTTCTGGCTCAGCGACGAGGTCTCACCCTGGAGCTCCGATCTCTACGTGGCCGTGGACCGGAGCGTCCCCGGGGGCGACACCGTCACCCTGGACGGGACGTTCCTCACCAGGGTGTTCGAGGGCTCTTTCCGGCACGTCGGCGATTGGATCAAGGCCATGCAGGCGCACGTGGAATCCCAGGGACGAACGACCCGGAAGATCTACTTCTTCTACGCCACGTGCCCGAAATGCGCCAAACACTTCGGCCAGAATCAGGTGGTACTGTTCGCTCAGGTGGACTGAGCCTGTAGATTCCGGGGATGAGGCGGAGCCCACGAGGTGGGCCCCGCCGGTCCCCGGGACTTCGACCACGACCGCCCCACAGACCATGGCTTCCATCCTGACCGACACCCGCCCGGCCCTGACCACGCTCACGGAGCAGGAGTCCCTGTTCCAGGAGGCCATCCGCGACTTCGCCGTCGCCGAGGTCAGCCCGAAGGCCATGGAGATGGACCAGACCCAGCAGATGGATCCGGCCATCGTCTCCCAACTCTTCGAACTCGGCCTCATGGGCGTGGAAATCCCCGAAACGTACGGCGGCACCGGCGCCGACTTCTTCACGTCGGTCCTGGTGGTGGAGGAGTTGTCCAAGGTCGATCCCTCCGTCGGCGTTCTGGTGGATGTCCAGAACACCCTGGTGGCCAACGCGTTTCTCCGGTGGGCAGACGAGTCCCAGAAGGCTCGCTGGCTTCCACGGCTGGCCAAGGACACCGTCGGCGCCTACGCGCTGTCGGAGGCGGGCAGCGGCTCCGACGCCTTCGCGCTCAGCTGCCGGGCAACCCGGAACGGCGACGACTGGCTCCTCAACGGCCAGAAGCTCTGGATCACCAACGGCAACGAAGCGGGCATCTTCATCGTCTTCGCCACCGTCGATCCGGAACAGGGTTACAAAGGCATCACCGCGTTCGTTGTGGAGCGCGGCACCGAGGGGTTCATGGTGGGCAAGAAGGAGGACAAACTGGGCATTCGTGCCTCCTCCACCTGCGAGTTGGTCTTCGAGAACGTGCGGGTGGGTCCGGACGACGTCCTCGGTGACGTGGGCAAGGGCTACAAGGTGGCCATAGAGACGCTGAACGAGGGTCGTATCGGAATCGGCGCCCAGATGATCGGCCTGGCGCAGGGCGCCCTGGACCATACCGTGCGGTACATACAGGGACGTGAGCAGTTCGGGCGGGCAGTGGCTTCGTTCCAGGGCGTACAGTTCCAGATCGCGGAGATGGCGACCGAAATCGAGGCTGCGCGCCTGCTGGTGTACAACGCCGCCCGACTCAAGGACGCCGGAGAGCCATTCTTGGGCCAGGCCGCCATGGCGAAGCTCTATTCTTCTGAAATGGCCCAGCGCGTGGCGTCGCGGTGCATCGACCTGTTCGGCGGAAACGGGTTCACCAAGGAGTATCCGGTGGAGAAGCTCTATCGCGACGCCAAGATCGGCACCATCTATGAGGGGACGTCCAACATGCAGAAACAGACCATCGCCAAGATGGTGTTGAAGTGATGCCCCCGCTCCACCACCGAAAGGAAGCCGCCCCGTGCTGACCCTGATGCCCTCCCTGGCCCTCTTCACCTTCGGGCTTGGGGAGATGCTCCTCGTCTTCGGGATCATCATGCTGCTCTTCGGAGCCAAGAAGCTGCCCGGTCTCGCCCGGGGACTCGGTGCGGGCATCCGGAACTTCAAGGGCGAATTGAAGAGCCCACCCGGCGACGACTCCGATAAGGAATAGGCTCGGCAGGGACCGGACGGGATGACCGAGGCCAGCCCGCTTCCCCGCGTGGTCCTCGTTCTGGACCACCCCCAGGACGTCGTCAACATCGCCGGCGTGGTCCGCGTCATGATGAATTTCGGGATCACCCAGTTGCGCCTGGTGAACCCTGACGACTTCGATCCCCACCGGATCGAGGGCATCGCCCACCGCAGCGCGTCCCTCATCCAAGCCACCACGCTCCATGAGACCCTGGAAGACGCGGTGGCCGACTGCGTATTCGTGGTGGGAACCACCGCGCGCCCAAGGACCGCCGGACGCAATTACGTGCGTCCCCGGGAGGCAGCCGCCGAGATCGTGGAAAGGAGCACCGAGGGCAGCGTGGCCATCCTGTTCGGTCGGGAGGACAAGGGTCTCTTCAACGAGGGCCTCGACCTCTGTCACCAGGTGGTCATCATCCCCACCTCGGATTACTCGTCGCTGAACCTTGCCCAGGCCGCTCTCGTGATGGCGTACGAGACCTTCCTGGCGTCGGGGGAGATCCAGTTGGATGAACTTCCCAAGGGACGGAGGGCAACGGGTCCCCCCAGGCAGAAGGACCTGGAGGTGATGTACGGAGCCCTCCACGATGCGCTGGCCCGCATCGAGTTCTTCAAGGCACGCAAGCCCTCCGCGATCATGCGCACGCTGCGGACGCTCATCACCCGTGCCCGGCCCGACCTGCGTGAGACCAAGCTCCTGGCCGCCATGGGCTTCGAGGTAGGGCACTATATCGACCGGGTAGGTACCGATGCGGCCGGGGAGCACCGAAGCCAGGGGTCCGGCCCAGACGCGCCGACCGACTAGGGTCGGGCGGCCCCGCTCCACCAGAGCGCTCCACCAGAGCGCTCCACGGCTGCCCTTCGAAGTTGTTCCCCCCGATAGCGCAACCTATTATTTGAAAATCCCGTACCCAATGCCTCACCTGGCCTCTGCGGAAGACGCGGCGGCCGACACTATCGAGTCCACCAGATGCCGGCTCCCCAAGCCCGGGCTGCCCCGTCGAGCGTAGCGGAACGCTACAATGCACTGCTCGACATCGGGCGGACCCTGGCCAGCACACTGAGCGCGGACGACCTCTACGCGGCCATCCATCGCGAGACCGCCCGCGTGGTTCAAGCGTCGGGGTTCTACATCGCGCTTTACGAGCCCGCCGTGGACACGGCCACCATCGTGTACTATGCCGATACCGACGAGGTCGTGCGGACCCACGTGACCTTCCGCGGCTCGGACAGCGAGGTACTGCGAACGCGAGAGGCCGTTCTCGTCGAAGACCGCCTGGACGATCGGTCCCTCCTGCACCTGGGGGACGACCATTCCCCGGTGACGCGCTCGGCGATCTCGGCTCCCATGCTCCACAAGGGCCGCATCCTGGGGTCGGTCAGCGCACAGAGCTACGAACCGAGCACCTACAGCGCGGACGACCTGACGATGCTGCAGTGCATCGCGGACATCGCGGCGGTGGCCGTGGAAAACGCCCAGCACGTCGCCGAGCTGGAAAAGCGCCGCCACGAAGCCGAGCGGGTGGAGGAAATCGGTCGGGCCATCACCGGCTCCCTGGATCCCACCGACGTGCTGCGTAAAGTCATCGACGCGATTCTGGGCCTGCTCACCGTGGACGGTGCGTCGGTTTGGCTCTGTGACAGCCCCATGGGGCAGGTCGCCCGCGTTGCGGAGTCGGGGGGCGACATCGCGCTTCCCATCGGGCTCACGTGGGACCTGTCCGGGAAGCTGGGAGAGCAACTCCTGGAGAATCGGGCGCCGGTGGTGGTGGAGGATCTTTCCGACACCCCCCTGGTTCCCGCCCACCTGCGGGATCATCTCCAGGCAGGCTCCGGCATGGGCGCACCCGTGGTCGTGGCAAATCGCGTGGTGGGAGTCTTGACCGCCGGCAGCCGCAGATCCAGGCAGTTCAGCAAAGAGGACGTGGCGGTGCTGCAGCGGTTGGCCAACCAGACTTCCGTGGCTCTGGAGAACGCTCGCCTCCACTCCAATCTTCAGGCCCTCTCGCTCACCGACCCCCTCACCGGTCTGCCCAACCGGCGACGCCTGCAGATGCACATGGACCAGGAAGTGGCCGCCGCCCGTCGCGGCCGTGCCCTGGTCGTCGTCGTCTTCGATCTGGACGACTTCAAGAGATACAACGACACCCTGGGTCACGTGGCGGGAGACGCTCTCCTGCGTACCTTCGCGCAGATCCTGGCCGAAGAGAATCGCGCCATGAACCTCGTAGCCCGGTACGGGGGCGACGAATTCGTGGCGGTCCTGTCCGATACCACCATGGACATGGCGCTTCCCTACCTCCGCCGCGTCAGGGAGCGGGTCGCCACCGAACCCGTCATGCGTGACAGGCAGGTCAAGGTGAGCCTTGGCGTGGCCGAGTTCGACGTGGCCACCATGAAGACGGCGGAAGACGTCATCCGGGTAGCGGACGCGGACCTCTACGCCAGGAGGACGCAGCGCTTGAATGAGCCAGGCGCGCCGTCGTCGTGACATCCCGAGACGACGAAACCAGCGAGTTCCTGGAGGTCGCCCTGGAGTTGGCCCGAGCGGCCGGCGATCAAACGCTGCGTTACTTCGGCCATACGCTGGACCATGACGCCAAGGGCGACGGGAGCCCCGTCACCAAGGCGGACCGGGAGGCCGAGTTGCTCATGCGCCAGCACCTCGCCCTTCGCTTTCCCGACCACGCAGTCCTCGGCGAGGAGTTCGGCGAGACCAATGCCGGCGCCCGCGTGCGCTGGATCCTGGACCCCATCGACGCCACCCGGAGCTTCATGCGGGGCATACCCCTGTACGGGGTGCTCATCGGCGTCGAAGTGGACGGGGAGGCCACCGTGGGCGTTTGTCATTTCCCGCCCCTGCGCGAGACCGTGGCCGCCGGCCTCGGACTGGGGTGCACATGGAACGGACAGCCGTGCGCGGTATCCCCGGTCGACCGGATCGAGGACGCGGTTGTCCTGACCACGGACCTGCGAACCATCGAGGGAAGCGCTCAGGACCCCGGCTGGCACACTCTGGTGGCGCGGGCGGGCATCGCACGGACCTGGGGCGACTGCTACGGCCACGCCCTGGTGGCCACGGGACGCGCCGAGGTCATGGTGGACCCCATCATGAACGTATGGGACTGTGCCCCCTTCCTTCCCATCATCACGGAGGCCGGCGGCCGCTTCACGTCCCGGAACGGGGAGGCCACCATCCACGGCGGCTCCGCCATTGCCACCAACGGGATCCTCCACGAAGAGGTGTTGCGGGTTCTGACGAACGCACAGGACGCGTAGAGTCATCGGGGCCATACTCTGTAAACGTCAGTCCGACCATCATTTACAGTGCCCCGCTGGGGATGCTACCACCCGGAGCCCCGGGGCCCGAGGTACTCCCGCAGGAACTGCGTGTGCTGGGCCGCCTCCTGGGGCGTACCCAGGTGGTGCGTGCTTCCGGCGACGCACCAGATGATGGAATCGGACAACTCGAGCAGCTGATGCACGTCGTGGCCCGACGTCACGATGGCGGTGCCCCCATCGGCAAGACCGCGCAGCGCCCCCGCCAGGACCTCCTGGTCCTTGGGAGCCACCCGGGCCAGGGGCTCGTCGATGAGGAGACATTTCGGGCGCCGCAGAATGGCCAGCGCCAGAGATGCCCGCATACGCTCGCCCGCTGAGAGTTCGGCGCGAGTCCGGTCCAGCACTCCTCCAAGGCCAAGGCGCTCCACCACGCCGGGCGTGCAGCCGCTTCCGAACACCGCTGTCACCGCGCGAAGGTGATCGCCAACAGTGAATCCATGGGCCAGGGACTGGTCCTGAGGCACAAAGAAGAGGCCCCTCCTGGCCATGGCCGCCGTGCTGGGGCGTTCGCTGGCGTAGTCCCCGAATATGACCACGCCGTGGTCACCCCGGAGCGTCCCGGCGGCGATCCGCATCAGGGTGGTCTTGCCTGACCCGTTACGCCCCATCAGCGTCACGACCTTGCCTGCCTCACCCCAGAAGGAAGCCGCTGTGAGCACCTGCCGATCCCCAAAGCGCTTGCCGATCCCCTCGGCCCGGAACAGGTACTTCACTTGAGCAACCGAACGACGATCTGAAGCCCCATTTCAGCCAATCCAGCGACCGCCAAGGCCAGCAGCGAGACCTTCGCGGTCGAGAGGCCCAGGTTGGCCAGAAACAGCGTCACTCCCCGGGCGGAGCGATCCAGATGGGACGCGCCTACCACCAGCGCCAGGAGTACCCCCGCCACCACCGGCGGCAGCGCCAGCGCGCTGCCTTCGGGTCCGCCGCCGCCGACGGCGAATGCGAAGTGGAAGCCGACCCAGATGACCAGGGTCGTCCTGACGACGTCCCCGAGGAAAGGCTGCGGAGGGAAGAGCCTCATCCCACTACCGCCGCTCCTGGACCCACCCCCAGGCCATGCCGACGATCAGCAGGGAGGAGAAGGCCAGACTGATCCAGAGGTTGCGGGCCAGGGCAGGCGCGCGATAGACCATCTCGACGGCGTGTGTACCCGCCGGCACCGGCACGGCACGCAAGGCGTGGTACGCCCTGAGGACCGGAACTTCGACCCCGTTCACGGTGGCGTGCCAAGCCGGAAACCAGTTGTCGGCCAACACCAGCACCGCGTCCCGGTCCGATGTGACGGCCAGGCGTAGGCGGTTGGGCGTTCGCTCCTGCCAGGCGACGGTGCCCTCAACCGGCCCCCCGTCCAGGGGCACCGGAAGCGGCTCGGACAGAACGACCTCGGTCTCGGGCTGGAAGGCGTCCGAGAGCATGTAGGCCACCTGCTCGTCCTCGGGCTTCACCACCACGGAAGCGACGAGTCGAGCCCTTGGCAGCCCAGGCCGGGCGTGCAGGGTCTCATAGGGTTGGTCCCCAGCCCACGTCCGGGAGACCACGCTGTCCTCCGGCGGCCCCTGGCCGTTGCGGTCAGGCCACAGGAGGTACCGGACGTTGAGAAGGCGCTCGATGTTCGGATTGAAGAGGTTCCGGGGTAGATCCGAGCCCACCATGCCGATGAGCTCCCTGTACCGCGCCAGGTCGTTGGGATGATGTCCCGCCGCCAACTCGATCCCGTAGAGTGCCGGCCGCACGTCCTGGGCCCGGTCCACGAAGGACAGGAGGCGATATGGCTCGCCGTCCGGGGGTTCCAGGCGCAGGAGCGCCTCCATGTTGGGGTCGGGGGCGGACCACGCCTGGAAATCGATGACCTGAACGAAGTCAGCGTCGATCCGCATCTCGTCCACCGCCACCATAACGATCAGCGCGGCCGCCAGCCCAGCCGGCGCCATCCGGCGGGCCCTCGCAAGCCATGTGAGCCCGGCCGCAGCGAGGCCCATCGCTGCCGCCACCCATGCACCGCGCACCAGGTAGGGCTCGAGGGCGCTCAACCTCTGGAGCGCGTCGGGTCCCGCGTCGGGATACACAACGGAGACCCAGGCTGCGATCAGGGCGCCGGACCCCGCGAGCAGCGCGAGTACGACGAGGATGGCGGAACCGCTCCACATCACTTTGAGGATGCGCCGCCACGCCCCCTCATCATCGTCGTGTGCCGCCCGCAGGATCCCGTCGAGTCCGAACCCGGCGAGCGTGGCCGCCGCGAAGCCGAACAGGAACATTGCCATGGAAGGCGACCGGAAGAGCCGGATTCCGGGCACCCATGCATAGAAGAGGCCCCAGACCGGCGTGTGGGCGCCCAGGGCGAAAAGGAGCGCCACGCCCGCCATGCCAGTCAAGAACCACCGGATGCCTCTCCGGGCCCGAGACACGAAGGACACCCCCGCAAGAAGCAGCACGAGGATACCACCGTACTCCGAGTTGTCCTTGAGGAAATTCCGTCCCCAGTACGTGTCGGAGGTCCAGGCCGAGCCCCGTGCGCCGTTGCCCGCGAACTCGGGAATCACCAGCGACATGACCTCTTCCGGGTGCAGGGACCACGAACTGGACCACTCCGCCCCCGCATCCCCCGCCGCCTGACCAGTCGTCTGCGTGCGCCGTGAGTATTCCGTGGCATACCCGACCGCCGGCACGAACTGGACCGCGGCGGCCCCCAGCCCCATGAGCGCGGCGGTGAGAAACAGGACGAAGCGCGTTCCGGCTCCGCGCCGGTCGCCCGGAACATGCTGCCCCCCACCGGCGTCGCCGCCCATCCCGACCTGGACGGATCGGAAGAGCGCATAGGCTCCCACCGCTCCGAAGAGGAAGTAGGCCATCTGGAAGTGGGTGGTGAGCAGGATCAACCCCACGACCAGGGCCACTGCGGAAACCGTTCCCACGCGCGGGCGCACGCAGTGCCGCTCGGCCACCCAGAACATGAGGGGCGTCAACGCGGTCACGAAGATCTTCCCGTCGTGTCCCGGGCGCACCAGGCTCACCAGGAACGGAGCCAACATGAAGGCGGTTCCAGAAAGAAGTGCGGCGGGCTTCGACACCCCCAACGCGCGCATCCATCCGTACATGAAGAGGCCTGCCAGGAACACATGGAGCACGAGCTTCCACCCCAATGCCCGAAACGGCTCCATCACCAGCAGAAGCAGCGATGTCGGGTAGAGAGAGTCTCCCCCTGAGAGCGCCTCGAGGAACGGGGTCCCCCCGAGGATCTGGGGCGCCCAACCGGGAAACGACCCGGCCCGGAGTTGATCCGCGTAGAACGCTCTCGCCACGTACCCGAGGTTGAGCGTGTCGCTGCCGAACAGCATTCCGTCGCCGAAAACGAATTCACGGAACAGGACGAGGGTCAATGCCGCGAAGAGAACCGCCGGCAGCCATCGCGGCACGCGTACCGCGGTGTCCCAGGGCACCGGGTTTGGGCCGGGGCTTCCCTTGCTGGCGGGAGTCCTGCTCATGGGCCGCTCGACCCTCCTCCGGCAGGCGGCCCACCGTCATCGTAGACGAACAGCGTATGTCCCAACACCCGGTAGGGTTGGCGGGTGCGGTAGGCCGCGAAGGGATCACGATCTTGCAGATAGAGGCCGTGCAGCGTAGTCGCCGAAATCACCGTGAAGCGCGGCGCCTGCCCTTCGACCCGACCGCCCTCGAGCCTGAAGAAGCTGGGCATGGGTACGTAGTCGATCCCGTAGGCCTCGGGCATGGCGGAACCAAAGTAGCTGAGGCGCACGCGTTGCACGCCTTCGTCCGACATGAACCCCCGCAGCTCGAGGAGTCCCTGCCCCCAATCCACGCTCGAATCCAACAACGCAGGGTAGGCGCGGTCCTGGTCGCCCGCCCACATGCTCGTGAAGGCCAGCAGATGAGGATAAGCCAGACCGACCGCAGCGACTTGTAGACCGAGCAGAACCGTCACGACGCCACGCGCCCGGCGCCCGCTTGCCCAGTACCGAGAGATGCCGACCGCTCCGAGGACGGCCAACAGGGGGAGCACCGGCAGCGCATAACGGAATCCTGAGTCCAGGTGGGACGACATGAGGAACGCCCCGAATATCACGGCCCCCAGAAGCGGCCCGCGGCCTCGCCACCGGGCCACGCGCCGCCACACCGGTGCACCATCCGCCCTCTGCCGCGAGGCGCCGAGAAGACCAAGTGCGCCCAAGCCGAGCAGCGCCTGGAACGCCAGGGGAGTCTTGAAGAAGAAGGCCACGGGAAAGAAGAACCACCAACCCGATGCGCTCGTGTGCCCGAGAAGGTACGCATCGCCCGGATGCCCGAGCCCCGCGCGGAGCACCGTGCTGTAATACGACAGTCGGAGGAGCGTCAGGGTGGGGTCCCCGCGGTACATGATCAGGAGGGTCGCCCATGCGGCCAGGAGGCCCGCGGCCACCGTCCCCCCCGCGGAGAGCCACCATCCCCGGTCGCGGGGGCGCGCGCCGGCCTCTGCCAGGACCAGGAGGAACGCCACCGGAGCCAGGGCCAGGGCACTCATCTTGACGCAGAGAGCCAGAGCCACCGCAGCCCCCGCGCCGGCCCCCCGGAGCGGAGAAGGACGACGTACCGCGACGTCCACTGCCCACACGGCCAGAAGGAACGCGAGGGCGAGCGGCAGGTCGTTGTAGGCCACGCCGCCGTGCGCGAGCACGTCCGGAGTCGCAGCGACCATGAGGGCGGCGAGAACCGCCGCAACCGGCCCCGCCACCCAACCGGCATACAGACCTGCCACCAGCACGAGCAGGCCGGCCAGCACCGCCCCAACCCGCCGTGCGGCGCCCAGCAGCGCTTCGGGATCGTTCCCCATCTGGAAGAAGAGCGCCCGGGCGTATTCCCACCCACGCTCTGCCCCCCAGGTCTCCCCTTCTTCGGGGGGAAGGGAGGGAGAGGCCAGTCCGGCGGCCGCACCGTAGGCGTACATCATCAGGGGCGGCTGAGTCATGGTCATGCTCCATTCCCCCCGCTCCAACCCCCTCACCCCGCCCGAAACCAGGACGATCTCGTCGAACGTGGCGGAGGAGTATGCCATCGCACCCACCGCGACCGTAGAGGCAGCCAGGGCGACGACCAGGACCAACACCCTCGAAGAGAACTTCGCCAAAAGGGGGATGAACCTCCGGTCAGAGCATTCCGCGCAGGAACGTGGCGGTGGGACGGAACCGCGATGTCACCCACGGTAGCTGTCCCGGGTCGACTCCCGCCAGCCGGTGGAACGGCTGATTCCAACGACCGCTGTACCTCGGCGTCGGATATTCCGATCAGCCGACGCCCCACGGCAGCACCTGCCACCGTGGGGCGTCGACGTCAGCGTCGGAGCCCAGCCTTACATCGCCGGAGCCGGCTGCCCGTTGGTGACCGAGCGGTGGATCTTCCAGCTGCCATCCTCCTGCTGCTTCAGGATGGTCAGGTAGGACCCCATCTGGACGGCGGTCCCGTCGGGCCCGTCGAGCTGATACCAGCCGCCATCGGCGGCCCACCCTTCGCCCAGGGGCATGGTGCCCACGTCGTGGATGGTCAGCTTCGCACCCGACTGCATGGACTCCGCCATGGCGTCTTCAATGGCCGCGCGTCCTTCGAGGACGGGGGCATTGGCAAAGGACTGGAGGGCGTCCTCGGTGTACAGGTCCGCCACCATGGACGCATGACCCATGTTCCAATGGGTGGCGTAGTAGTCCGTAATCTCCTTCATGGTCCCCTCTTCCGCGGGGGCCTCGCCCGAGGGCGCGTTCCAGGGCCACCCCTCGGGGCGCGCCGCATCGAAGTTCGTGATGCTGCCGAGGATCTTCCACTCCCCCGACGCCTTGGTCATGACGTTGAGGTAGGTCCCCGACCAATTCATACTCTCGCCGCCCTCCGGCGCGGCCGTCACCTCATAAGTTCCCATGCCGACCGCCAGGTCACCCATGAGCAGAAGGTCCCGGCCCGTGATCGATGCGGTGGGCGACGCCTCCATGCCCGCGGCCAGATCCGCCTCGATGGCCGCTCGTCCCACCAGCAGGCCCCCGTCCGCGGGCAGCGACCACGCCGAGTCGGCATAGGTGCTCGCCACCATGTCGGCATGGTGCATGTTGTAGTGGGTCTCCCAGTAGGCCCGCACGTCCTCGATGGCCTGTTCGTCCGAAGAGACGGCAACGACCGCATCCGCGGCTTCCTGCGATTCATCATTGGCGTCGCCGGCGCACCCTGCGAGCAGGGTTGCGGCGAGTGCGATGGCAGTTGTTCGGTAGAGCATGAGCGATGTCCCGGGAGGAGGGAAAACTGAGTGCGCTGCATTCCGCAGGCTGTTGGTCATCGGAATACCCCACCCAATCGGCGCGAGGTCAAGGGTTGCTCTCCATAAGCTGCGTAACTCGTTTGCGCCCGTCTCTTCTCAGGAACCGCATTCCTCAGGGAAGCCGAGGTGGGAGACCAGCCCCGCCAGCGCCGCTCGCTCCTGCTCGGAACTCTCCAGGATCCGGTCGGCGACGGCTTCGATTCGGTCCAGTGGAACCTCGCCTGCCGACTCCTTGATCTGGAGCCGTTCCAGCGCACCCAGAGCTTCTCCCATCCGGGTGGCCTCCGCCACGAATTGGCGGGCGATGGACGCCAACGTCGCCGTCGCGTCAAAGACGATGCCGTCCGCCTGGTCCGAGAGTTCGGAAAGCCTCCGGCTCTCTTCGAAATCGCGCTTGCTGCATTCCAGCACGGCGAGCTTCGCTTCGCAATCGTTGAAGAACCTGACCAGCACCTCGCTGCGCTTGTCCAACTCCCCCAGCGCCGCACGGAACTTGTCGGTGAGTCGTTCAGCCGTCGCCAGCTGTGTCACAGTGACTTCGTTGGAAGAATCCTGCTTCACCCTCTCCCGCCAGTACGCCGCCGACTGACCAGCCTGATCGTAGGCGTCCTGGAGAGGTTGGCGGGCTTCGTACCACTCCGATCCGGCACCCATGGTCCGCTCCCGCTGGGCTTGAATGCCTTGGCGGAACTGCGCCGCGATCCTTTCATGGATGATCCAGGGCGCATCCTCCACGAGCCTCCAGAACAGGCGCAGCCTGCCACGGTACCTGAGGCGCGCGGAGAGTTCCCCTATCGTGAGACCCACCGAGGCGAACGCAGCCGCCACCGCAAGCGATCCGGGGTGGGACAGGTAGGCTTCCCCGAAAAGCACGTACGCCTGGATCACCGCACCATAGGAAGCGGCGAGAAGGGACCATGCGTAGGGAACCAGCCTGCTCCGGGGCGTGAGAACAGGCCTCATGTCCGGCGCGTACCGAGCGACCAGTTCCTCTACATCGGCCACGTCCACGGTGTCCGGCAGTACCGGGAGCTCTCCCGACATCGCTTCTCAGCCTTGGCGAGGGTGAGGGCGTGGGTCCTACCGCTGAAGCAGTGCAAGGACCTGTCAGCTGTCTTACGAATCCAGGGGGCAATTGCGTCAACTTCCTCTCGGGCGCACTCCCCTACGCCTCCGCCCCTCCTCCCCACCTGTGCTGCGCAGCCGCCAGCCGGGCCTCGGCCATTCGATCCGCGGCCACGTGGGTTCCCACCCCAAGGTTGGACGCCAACGCGAACACCTCGCGCACCGTGTGGTAGATCTGGTCCAGCGCCTCGCTCATGCGATCCATGTCCCATCCGGCGATGTCGACGCTCCCGCTGATCACGCCACCCGCGTTGGCTACGTAGTCGGGGACGTAGCGCACGCCTCGCTCCCGGAGGCGCTCCCCATGTTCCGAACGGAGCAGTTGGTTATTGGCCCCGCCGCATACGGCAGCCACGCGAAGGCGCCCCACCGCGTCGTCGTCCAGCACCCCACCCATGGCGCAGGGCGCGAAAATGTCCGCCTCCGCGTCCAGAATAGCATCCACCGACACGGGCTCGGCTCGGTAGAGCGTCACCGCGCTGGCCACCCGCTCCTGATCGGGATCGCACACAACGAGACGAGCTCCCGCTTCGTACAGTTCCGCGGCCAGGTTGCCCCCCACGTTCCCCAGCCCCTGGATGGCGACCTTCTTCCCTGCCAGGTCGTCGGAACCCCACGTCTCCGCCGCCACCGCCTCCATGGCCCGGCGCACGCCCAGGGCTGTGAACGGAGACGGGTCTCCCATCCCCCGCACCCTTCCTGCCACGAAGTCGGTCTCCTGAGCGATGGACTCCATGTCGTCAGGGGAGGTGCCCACGTCCTCCCCCGTGATGAACATCCCGCCCATCCGGTCCACGTAGCGCCCATGGGCGCGGAAGAATGCGTCGCGCGCCGGCCCGGGGCCCGGCGCAGGCCCGAGGATTACCGCCTTACCACCCCCGAACGGCAGTCCCGCCAGCGCATTCTTGTACGTCATTCCCCGGGAGAGCCGCAGGGCGTCGGTGAAGGCGTCGTCGAGGGAGTCGTAGGCCCACACCCGGGTCCCTCCCACCGCAGGTCCCAGCACGGTGCTGTGCACCGCGATGATCCCCACATATCCCGTGGAGACATCCCGGCAGAGCGTCACCTGCTCCACCCCATGGGACGACAGCGCATCCTTCAGGTCCATTGGAATCTCGTCACGATCGGTGAGGGTGGATCGGACAACCCGTCCGCCCACCATGCGCGACAACGGCGCGGCAAGCAAGACACCCACGAGACGAAACGAAAACGGAGCACCCACACCCCGTGAGCGCTCCGTTTTCCGGAACCAACGAAAGCGAAGTCCCCTACTCCGCCCCCACTGTCTCCGCCTGCACCGTCTCCGCGTCCACCATGGGCTGCCAGAGCTGTATCGCCGGGAACGTGCTGAGGAACCAACGCACCGCACCCAACCACAGCCCGAGGAACATCAGCCCGATGAGCGGCTGCCAGATGGTGAAGATGGGACCCTCGTGCCACAGTGACGGAGCCACCATCCCGTAACGCTCGAACCACAGACCCGTGAGGATCACGGCAGCCAACGTACCCAGAAGGGCAGGCTTCATCTTCGCCTTGCGACCGATGAGTCCAGCGAAGGGGATCACGAAGCAGAGCACGATCACCATAGCCGAATACTTGCCCCAGGGGGCCTCGGACCGGTGGATGATCCACGCTTGTTCCCAAGGGAGCTTGCCGTACCAGATCACGATGTACTGGCCGAAGAACAGGTAGGTCCAGAACACTGTGAACGCGAAGGCCAGCTTGCCGAGGTCGTGACGCTGCTGCAGCCCGATGGCGTGACTGAAGTCCTTGTGCTGCGTCCGCAGGTACAGGCTCCACACGATGGTGCTGGCGATGCCGCCCCAGAACGCGCCCATGAAGAACCAGGGCCCGAACATGGTGCTCGCCCAGTGGGGCTCCAGG
This sequence comes from Longimicrobiales bacterium, assembly GCA_035458765.1. Classification (GTDB taxonomy): domain Bacteria; phylum Gemmatimonadota; class Gemmatimonadetes; order Longimicrobiales; family Gaopeijiaceae; genus SZUA-318. Next base: position 18,703 of record DATHZE010000055.1, on the reverse strand, counting down.
CTCATGATCCAGTCGTAGGACACGATGGTCATGACCAGCGCATAGACCATGACGAAGGCCGGAGCCAGCGTGGTCATGCGGTGGTAGCTGTTGACCTCCTCCTGCTCCTGGCCCATCCAGCCCTGGGTGAGGCGCGCGCGCCAGAGCTTCCGTCCGGCGTCGTCGTCCTCGGACTCGTCGGCCAGGCCCATGTCGGGGCGCACAGCCAGATACACGAAGTACAACGCCATGCCGAACATGAGAGCGAGCCCCGCCACGTTCCGCGCGATGAGGAACGGGACGTTCAGGTAGGCGGCCTTCTTCTGGACGATGGGATCGCTCGCCAGCATCTCGATCCAGGGAAAGTACCCCTCCCGCAGCAGAAGCATGGGAATGAGCAGCACGAAGGCGATGGGCAGGAAGGCCACGAACGACTGGCTCACACGACGCACCGACCAGTTCCACTTGGCCTTGGTGATCCACGTCACCATGGCCAACAGCACGCCCCCGATGGAGATGCTGGTGAAGAACAGCCAGTTGGTGACGTAGCTGATCCACGCGCTGTGCGGATCCTGGGTCAGCCGGATGACGAAAGACATCAGGCCCACGCCGAACAGGGTCGTGGCCAGCGTGGAAGCCCGCTTCGAACGTGCCAGGTAGCGGACCGGGACCTCACCGGAAAGGTGGATGTGCGCCATCTCAGTCCTCCGCCCCCTGCTGCGCGTCGTACTCCCGCTGCAGCTCTCGGACGTAGTTCACGATCTTCCATCGATCGTAGTGGGGAATCCTGGGACCGTAGTCGGGCATGAGGCCCCGCCCCACCCGGATCATGCCGTAGATGTATTGGTCCGTGTACGCCTGGACGATGGGGCCGGCCACGTTGTACGCCGCCACCGTGGGGTGCTTGGCTGCGATGGTGGCCTGGGCGCCGATACCCGTGGCGCCGTGGCAGATGGTGCAGTTGCGGTCGTAGAGCACCTTGCCCCGGGCCAGCTGCGTCGAGTCCGGCTCGGGGTACGGGTTGACCAGGCTCGCCACCACGGCGTTCCCCGTCCCGATGGGGATCATGTCCATCTGGGTGAACGGAACCACGTCCGTCCCTTCGGGCTCGCCCAGGTTGAACTGGCCGGGGCCCGCCGGGAAGTTGGACGAGCTGAACGAGATGGCATGCTCAGGCGCCGGACGCGGGTTCTCGTACGGATCGAAGGAACGCTGGTCGCGCATGCTCCGCCCGAAGATGGCCACCATTGTGTCGTCCAGGGGCTTGCACCCCGCGGTGGTGGTCAAGGCCAGGGCAGCGATCATCAGCCGCGTCATCTTACGCATGGGCCGCCTCCGTACCTTCGCGGAGCTCGGCGGGCTCCTGCGCGTTCAGGATCCTCCGCGCCTCGTCCACTCGTTCGGCCGGAGCCTCCACGTAGACGCCGTAGCGCCCACTGCTGAACTCCGGATCGTAGATCACGCTGGGCTTCAAGTCAGGCAGCCTGCTCAGAATGAAGAGCCCGATGATGGTGGCGAGCGCCCCGAAGAGCACCGTGAGCTCGAAGGCGATGATGACGTACGCCGGAATCGACACGATGGGCTTCCCTCCCACCACCAGCGGCCAGTCCATGCTGGTCCAGGTCGTGAACGCGAACCCCGTCGCGGTCCCGGTCAGCCCGCCCACCAGAGTGAACACGCGCACCGGACTCTGGCCGTATCCCAGCGCCGCCTCGATGTGGTGCTCCGGGTAGGGCGCGTAGGCCTTCACGGTCTTGAAGCCGGCCTTCCGCAGGTTCTCGATGGCATCCACGGTACTGTCGAGGTACTCGTAGGACGCCAACAGGACGTTCCCGTCCTTCACCATGGCGCTCATCAGTGGGCCTCCTTGGCCTGCTTGCGCAGGGGCGGCGGCAGGACCTCTTTCAACTCGGCGATGGCCACCGGCGGGAGAAGTCTTGTGAAGAGCAGGAACCAGAATCCGAACCAGGCGAAACTGCCGATCAGGATGCTCACTTCGTAGATCGACGGCCGGTAGATGCCCCAGGCCCAGGGCTCGTACTCGTGGTGCAGCGAGGTCACCACGATCACGTACCGCTCGAACCACATCCCGATGTTGATGAAGATCGAAATGACGAACAGCGCCGGAATCGAATAGCGCACCCGCTTGAACCAGAGCATGATGGGCACGATGCCGTTGCAGACCAGCATGGTCCACGTGGCCCACCAGTAGGTCCCGAACAGTCGGTTCCAGAACGCCGTCCGCTCGATCTCCTCGCCGCTGTACCACGCGATGAAGAACTCGGACAGATATGCGTACAGGACGATCATCGACGTGAGCAGACACAGCTTGGCCAGCGCGTCGAAATGTTTGGTGGTCAGGTAGGCTTCGAGGCCGAAGATCTTCCGCATGGGCACGGCCAGCGTGATGACCATGCCGACGCCGGAGTAGATGGCCCCGGCGACGAAGTAGGGTGCGAAGATCGTGGCGTGCCAACCGGGCACGATGGACATGGCGAAGTCCCACGAAACCACCGAGTGCACCGACAGAACAAGGGGCGTGGCCAGGGCGGCGAGGAAGATGTACGCCTTGCCGAAGTGATGCCACTGCGAGTCGGTGCCGCGCCATCCCAGGGAGATGAGGCTGTAAAGCTTCTTGCGGAGTCCCTTCGCCGCATCACGCGCAGCCGCGATGTCCGGAATGCACCCCAGGAAGAAGAACGTCGCCGAGACCGTGAAGTACGTGGTCACGGCGAACACGTCCCACACCAGCGGCGACTTGAAGTTGGGCCACAGGAAGCGGGAGTTGGGATATGGCACCAGCCAGTAGGCGTGCCAGATCCGGCCGACATGGATCAGAGGAAACAGGCCCGCCGTCATCACCGCGAACACCGTCATGGCCTCGGCGATGCGGTATACCGACTGCCTCCAGGGCGCCCGGAACAGGAAGAGGATGGCGGAGATCAGCGTTCCCGAGTGGGCGATACCGACCCAGAACACGAAGGTCGTGATGTACACGCCCCATCCCACCGGAGACATGAGGCCACTGACTCCGATCCCGCGATAGATCTGCCATCCCCAGGCCGCGAAGAAGAGCCCCATGCCCGCCATACAGAGGGAAAGGAGAGCCCACCAACCCTTTCCGGGCCGGCCGAGCGCCTTGAGGACATCGCGGTTGACGTCACTGAGGTGCTGGACGTCCGGATGCGTCAGCGCACCGCGCTCTTTCGTCGCCGTGGCCATTACTCGTGTCCTCCGGACACCGCGTGGAACGTGACCTTCTTCAGGTAGTTCACACCGGGCTGCGTGTTGATGAATTCGTCCAGGACCCGGTAGGTGCGCTCGCTCTGCACCAATTGGGCCACGCGGGAATTTGGATCCCGGAGGTTGCCGAACACGATGGCCTCCGCCGGGCAGGACTGCTGACAGGCGACGACGATCTCACCGTCGCCGGGGATCGTACCCCGACCCTCCAGGGCCACCTTGTTCTCCGCCTCACGCACACGGTGCATGCAAAGGCTGCACTTCTCCATGACGCCGTTGTCCCGAACGGTGACGTCGGGATTGAACTGCCAGTTCATGGGGTCGGGGACGTTCTCGCTGGAGTAGCGATACCAGTTGAACACCCGGACCTTGTATGGGCAGTTGTTCGCGCAGTACCGCGTGCCCACGCACCGGTTGTAGATCTGGGCGTTGACGCCCTCCGGCGTATGGTACGTGGCGAACACCGGGCAGACCGGCTCGCAGGGCGCATTGCCGCAGTGCTGACAGAGCATGGGCAGGAAGCGGATGTCGAGATGCGACGCCTCCGACGCGTCCACGTGCTCGTAGTACCGCTCGATGCGCATCCAGTGCATCTCGCGGCCCATGAGCGCCTGCTCCTCGCCCACCCAGGGGATGTTGTTCTCGGCCTGGCACGCCGTGACGCAGGCGCTGCACCCCGTGCACTTGTCCAGGTCGATGGCCAGGCCCCAGCGCGCCGTGTTCTCCTTGTCGGCGTATTGGCCGTACTCCGCGCCCGCCAGAGGAAACGCCGCAGGCGCTCCGCCCTCGGCGTCCACGGGAATGAAGCCGCCGCCGCCCTGGAGCTCCTTGAGCGGGCCGTGGTCGCCTTCGTGCTCGCCGCCGCCGTGGCCGAGGTCGGCCAGGGCCATGGCCGGGGCGATGGGCCGGTCGTGCTGGTCCCCGTTCGACCCGTCGTTCGTGGCCAGGCGCCGGCGCTGCCCCGTGGGCGACACCGAGACCCTGGTGGCCATGGTGACGAAGGCCCCGGAGGGCTGCTCGGCCACCGCGGGCAGGAGGGCCATGGCGTTGACGCCGTTGCCGTTGGCCCACCGACCGTAGTCCGTATGGCCGCCGCCCATGGCCAGCGCCACGACGTCCTCACGGATGCCCGGATAGGGCCAAACCGGAACATCCACCGAGCCGTGGGACGACGCCACCGTCACGATGTCCCCCTCGCGCAGCCCTCGGGCCTCGGCGGTGGCGGGGTTCATCTCGACCCACCCGTGCCACATGATCTTGGACACCGGGTCGGGCAGTTCCTGCATCCAAGGTGCATTGGAGAACTCGCCGGCGCCGAACCGCGACGACGGATACACCATCAGCGTCAGGTCTCCGTCGCCATCCAGCGCGGGGGCGTCGAACACCAGCGCCGTATCGGGAGCCCGGAGTTCGGGGACGGTGCCCGACATCTCGATGTCGTGCTCCATGACGCCCCTCTTCAACGCTTCCCGCCACTGCGTCTCGAAGTCGCCCATGGCCGGCATGTGCATGGCCTGGTGGGCGTTGCGCAGATACTCGTAGAACGTCACGGCCCCGAGGGGACTGCCGAGGCGCGAGGCCACGGAAAGGAGCACGTCACCCGTCTGCTTCGAGTCGAAGTGGGGCACGTCTTGCATGACCGGCTGCCGCAGCGCCATGACCCCGGCCTTCGGCATCGAGTCGCCCCACGACTCCAGGAAGTGCCGATCGGGAAGGATCAGGTCGGCCATGGCCGACGTCTCGTCAGGCGCGGTGGCGAAGGAGACCTTGAATCCCACCTGACCGAAGGCCTCGGCGAAGCCGGAACTCTGGGGCAGCGTGTACGCCGGATTGGCGCCGTGGACCATGACCACGCCTACCTGGCCGCCGGCCATGGCCCGGATGGCCGACTCCATCTCGGAATAGGGACGGGCCGCGGAGTTGGGCCCGCCCTCGAGATGGAGCGTGCGTCCCACGTTGCCTGCCACGGCGTTCAGGATCAGCACCGCGAGGTGCGCCGCCGTGGCGTTGCGGTGGTGCGAGCCCACCCCCGGGCCCATGGCCAGGCTCGGACCCTCGGAGGCAAAGCGCTCCGCAAGCTCCCTCACCGTGGCTTCGCTCACGCCCGCCGCCTCGGCAGCCGAGCGGGCGTCGTAAGCCGCCAACACCGAAGCGTATGGCCCCGCCGCGGCGCCGTCGCCTGCGATGATGGAGGCCATGCCCAGAGCGAGCGCTGCCTCGGAACCAGCCTTGATGGGCACCCACTCGTCCGCGTTCTGGCCGGTGAGCGAGAGGCGAGGACCGGCGTATACGAAGCGGCCCTTGGAGCCGTGCTCGTCGGCGGCCGCCATGTGTGCGAAACCACGCTGGTGCGCTACCGGGCTGGCCCCGTACTCCACGAAGTCGTCGCCGAACGATATGAGGAAGCGCGCCGACCCCATGTCGTAACGGGGAAGGGCGTTCACCCCGAACGCGATGCGAGCGGCCTCGCGCAGAGGCGCCGACGAGACGGCGTCGTACTGGACGCTACGGCCTCCCACCGTGCCGACGAACTGGTCCACCAGCCCCGACATCGTGGGGCCTGCGGCCTGACCCACGTAGAGGACGTTGCCGGCAGCGGACTGAATCCGCTGGGCCAGCATGGCCTCGCCTTCCTCCCACGTGATGGGACGGAGGGTGCCGCCTTCCCGGACCATGGGTCCGGCATACCGATCCGGGTTGTAGAGGTGCTGCAGCGTGGCGTGGCCCTTGGCGCAGAGCGCACCGTGGGACACCGGGTGGTTGGGGTTGCCCTCCACCTTCACCGCCCTGCCCTCCCGCGTGCGCACCCACATGCCGCACTGGGCCGAGCAGCCCTCGCAAACCGTGGTGTACCACGTCGCCACGCCCGGCGTGATGTCTTCGGGCATGACCACGTAGGGAAGAAGGCGTTCGACGCCCTGGGTGCTGCATCCGGTGAGGGTGGCCCCGGCGCCCGTCACGCCAAGAACCTTCAGGAAGTCGCGCCGTTTGATGCCGTCGGTCATGGTCATTGGATCGCCGTCCCCCTAGTAGTGGCAGACGGCGCAGTCGTCGGACGCGCCCTCAGTACGATGGCATTCGATGCACCAGCCCATGTTCGTGCCACCCCATGCAGGATCCGGCTGGTTGATGACGTTCATGGTCTGGACCTCCCCGTGGCACTGCTGGCACTGGATGCCGGCGGCGATGTGGCGCATGTGCGGATAGTGCGCGTGGTCCGGAGTCTTGTAGACGCGGACCCAGGGGATGGTCTCCTTGTCGTTCCAATACTGCATGAGCTTGGCCACTTCCTCGGGCAGGTTCGCCCCTGGAATGACCTGGTGGCAGCCCACGCAGAGCGAGACGGGCGGTATGCCCGCATCCACGGACCGCTCGGCGGAGAAGTGGCAGTACTGGCAGTCCATGCCCATCTGACCGGGCTCGGTTCCAGCGTGGGTGTTATGCGGAAAGGCGATGGGCTGCCCGGAGGCATAGCTCTCCGGACTATCGGCGGCGGCCATCTCCTGCGCGTCCTGGACCCGGACGAAGGCGAGGCCGGTCATGGCGAACACACCCGCCACGCCGCCGATGAGCCAGTGCTTTTTCATTCGACGCTGTGCTCCTGAGCGAGCTGCGCCCGGGAGTCGGACGCCTCGTTGAGCGTGTTTCGGACCGGGCTGGATGCCATGGACGGAGATCGGTCCCGAACCGCCTTGGAAAAACGGAGTGAACCTACCTGTCCCCCCCCATGGGGTCAAGACGGGGAACCCCCTGGCGGAGAACCTTTTTAGCCGCGTGGGTGTTATACTTTTCCTGCGTTTGCGCGCTGCTTGCGCCGCGCGGTGCAATCGGGGTCCGTACCCGGCACCTGGACCTCATGGTTCGGCCCTCGGCCAGCCCCGAACAGCGACCCTCCATGCCCGAGACCACGACCCCCGTGAGGGACGCCCTGCCGTCCCTCGAACTCCTGGATCAACTCGTCCAGGAGGTCGAGACCGTCTTCCACGGAAAGCGCGAGGTCATCCGCCTGGCCCTGTCGGCCCTCCTTGCCCAGGGTCATATCCTGTTCGAAGACGTTCCGGGCGTTGGAAAGACCACGCTGGCCCACGCGCTCGCCCAGACGCTGGGGCTGGACTTCCGGCGGATCCAGTTCACCTCGGATCTCCTCCCCTCCGACGTTCTCGGCGTATCGGTCTATCGTCCGAAAACGGGTGACTTCGAGACCCGCCCGGGGCCGATCTTCGCCAACGTGGTCCTGGCCGACGAAATCAACAGGGCGCCTCCTCGGACCCAGAGTGGTCTCCTGGAGGCCATGCAGGAGGGGCGGGTCACCATCGACAACACCACCCACGATCTGCCCCGGCCGTTTCTGGTCATGGCAACCCAGAACCCTCTGGAGCACCACGGCACGTACCCGCTGCCCGAAAGCCAACTCGATCGCTTCTTGATGCGGATCACCATCGGGTACCCGGGCCCGGAGGCCGAGCGGCGCATCCTCTCCGAGTCCGCCGACCGGGCGCCCGTAATGGAGCGGCTCCGGGCGGTCTTGACCCCTGAGCAGGTCCTGGCCCTGCAAGGACGCGTGGAGGACGTGGAGGCTGATCCTGCCATCGTCGACTACCTCATGGCCGTCGTGGAGAGCACCCGGAACACGCACCTCCTCCGCATGGGTGTGTCGCCGCGGGGAGCCATCGGCCTGTACCGGGCCTCCCGGGCTTTCGCCCTGACGCAAGGCCGCACCTACCTGATCCCCGACGACGTCCGGGGGCTCGTCGTTCCCTGCCTTGCGCACAGAGTCCTTCCCACCGGCACGTCGGGAGCGTCCCTGGACACCCACGAGCAGGCCGCACAGATCCTCGAGGGGATCCTCGAGGAGGTCGAGGCCCCGCTTTGATTCCGGTCCTCGCCCGGGCGTGGCGTTGGGCCAGGAGCATCTGGCGGGAGATCCGGGCCTGGCGCCGGATCCGGTTCACTTCGGGCGGCTTGATCTTCACGTTGGGCACCTTCGCGGTCGGCTTTGCGGCCATGAGCACCGGCAACAACCTCCTCTACCTGCTGCTCGGAGCCATGCTGGGCTTCATCGCCGTGAGCGGATGGCTCAGCGAGCAGGCCATCCGAGGCCTGGTGATCCGGCGGCACCTGCCCAGGGCGGTGACCGTCGGGCAGGAGCTCCGGCTCGTGTACGAGGTGGACAACACCAAGCCCCGCATGCCGTCGCTGGCCGTGTCGATCCTGGAAGAGGGGCTTCCGGGCCGCGCCTTCCTGGCTCACGCCCCCGCCCGGGGCGGGGGCCAGGCGAGGTCGCTGAACGCCTTTTCCCGCAGGGGCGTCCACCAACTGGAGGTCGTCACCCTCGCCACGTCCTTTCCTTTCGGCCTCTTCCTGAAGGAGCGGGACCTGTTGATCCCCGGCGAGGTGGTCGTCTGGCCCAGGACGGACCGGACCGTCCGGGCACCGGCCCCCACCGGTGGCAGGGTTCCTCGTGCAGGAGCCACGGCCCGGGGACCCGCGGGGTACCGCGGTGAGTACCGAAGCCTCAGAGCGTTCCGCCAAGGGGACGACCCCCGGGACATCCATTGGAGGTCCTCGGCGCGCCTGCGGGAGCCGGTGCTGCGGGAGTACGAGCGCGACGGCGCCGAGACCCGATGGATCTGCCTGGACCTTCGGGCCGAGGCCGGCGACGCCGCCGAAGTGGCCGTCGAGGTGGCGGCCTCCCTGGCGGCCGACGCCGCCTCCGCGGGCCGGAGCTTCGCGCTGGTGGCCGGCGACGCGCTGGTGGACCCCGGCGAAGGGGCCGGACAGCTCGAGCGGGTCCTGGACGTCCTCGCACGGGCGGACTTCGCGGCGGACGCGCCGTTTCCCACGCCACCCATGGACCCGGCGGCCTGCATCCTCGTCAGCGTCGATGGCGCTCCGGGCTTCGGCAGCGCGGTGGTGGTGGGGCGCGAAGCCGTCTATGAAGAACCCTTCCCGGACCGAGACTCCGGCGAAAGTGGGGAGGCCGCATGAATCTGCGCCTCCTCCACCGTCGCCTCGCCATCATGATGGCGTTCGCGGGCCTGGCGGCCTTCGCGGGTGGCGCCGGGGTGGAGCTCGTCTCGGCGGTGTTGGCCGCGGTGGGCCTCGCGGTAGCCATGGTATGGCAGCCCGACCGGGAACTGTCCAAGCGCATGGAGCGGGTTTGGCTCCCGCTGGCCACGCTCCTGGTGATCCGCGCGCTGCTCCACGTCTTCGTCATCCGTGACGACGTGGTGATTCCGGTGGTCGACCTCCTTCTTCTGCTCCTGACGGCCGAGGCGCTCCGCTCTCTGGATGCCCCGAACGACATCCGCCTCTACGCCCTCTCCTTCGCCCTGCTCCTGGCGGCGACGGCCTACCGCCCGGGAATTCTGTTCCTTGGGGCCTTCGTCGCATTCGTGGGTTTCTCGGTCCTGGGTCTCATGGTGGGGCACCTGAGACGCGAGGCCGAGCGTCACCGGGTTCGGCAGATTCCCTTGGGCCGCGGCCTGGTGCTTACGAGCGGGGCCCTGGGAGGGGTGATCCTGCTGGTGGCGACGGTGGTGTTCGTCACCTTCCCGCGCGTTTCCCAAGGATGGGCGGGACGGGGCGAGACCTTGGCCACCTCGATCGCCGGCTTCAGCGATGAAGTTTCCATCGGTGAGCATGGCTCCCGGATCTACGGCAACCCCCAGATCGTCCTCAGGGTGGAGTTCCCCGGCGGTCCCCCCTCCGACATGCTGGGCCTGCACTGGAGGGGGCGCTCGTACGACCACTTCGACGGCGTGCGCTGGACCCGGTCACGGAGCCTCCCTCCCTCCGCCGGGCCCGCCCAGTGGTACCGCGAGCGGTGGAGTGCGCCGCTCCTCGAGCAGCGGATCTACGGGGCACCCCTGGACGTGCGGGTCCTGTTCTCACTTCACCCCGTCGTGGACATCGACGCCGAAAACGGCATCCAACCGCTGTTCGACAACGCGGGGGACTTCATGTATTGGGGGTCCGGGGCGCCGGCATACACGGCGTGGTCGCGCTCGTCCGGCCCGAGCGACGACGAACTGAGGGCCGCCGGAAGCGGGTATTCGCCTCCGGCTCGCTTCTTCCTCCAGCTCCCGCCGGACCTGGATCCGCGGATCGGTGCCCTGGCCGACTCCCTCACCGAAGGAATGGCGACGCGCTACGACAAGACCGAGGCCATCCGCCGACACCTGGGTTCGTTCACCTATACTCTCGAGCTCCCGCCCACGGCCCGGGAGACGTCCCTGGAGCACTTTCTCTTCGAACGCAGGGCGGGCCACTGCGAGTATTTTTCCACGGCCATGGTCACGCTGCTTCGCGCCGCGGGCGTCGAAGCCCGGAACGTGAACGGCTTTCTGGGCGGTGAGTGGAGCCGGTTCGGAGACTACCTCGCCGTTACCCAGAACCAGGCCCACTCCTGGGTCGAGGTGTGGTTTCCCGACTTCGGATGGGTGACCTTCGATCCTACACCTGGCGGGGCGGGCGTCGGCGAGGGCGTGGAGTCCTGGTTCTGGCCCGGACGCATCTTCTTCGACGCGCTGCAGCACCGCTGGAACAAGTGGGTCCTGGACTACGACATCGAAACCCAATCGGGGATCCTCCAACGCTGGTCCGACGCCCTCTCGGCCAAGGACGGCGAACCCGTCGATGGATCCAGGCCGGGCACCTCCTCCGGCACCCCCTCCCTGTGGGGCGCCCTGTTCCTGACTCTCGCCATCCTGGCTGGAATCCTCTGGGCTCGTCGCGGTCCGGGGGCACGGACGCGGGAGACCCGGATCTACCTCAAGCTGAGGAACGCCTGCGAACGGGCGGGGCTCGAGGTCACCCCCGGCGTCACACCCGTCGCGTTGCTGGAACGCATAGCGGAACGACACGCCGGAGCCACCGCAGCCGCGGAAAGGGTCGTGGATCTATATCTTAGAGCTCGGTATGGAAGCGAAGCGCTGGGACCCTCCGAGTTGAGGGAAATGAACCTGGCCCTGGGCACCGCCCGGAAGATCCTCTTGAAGCACGGAAGATGAACGACGGACGCATCGGACCAAAGAACCTCTGGGGGGACCGCCCGGCGCCGGAGCAGGGGGAGATCCAACGTCTCGGCATCGGCCCGCTCACTCTCTGGATCAGGGGAGAGGCAAACGAAGTCTGGCTGGCCCACGCTCGGACCGCCGAGGGTGAGATGCCCCCCAGCGAGCCGCCGGAGGAAGGGCAATGGAGCCGCTGGGCGTTGCAGGACGCCCCCGCCCACCTCCGCATCACCCCGGTCTTGCCCGACCGGGCCCTGGTGGTGAAGCCGGAGCACCCGTTCACGCTGCTGCGCCGTGCGTCCGCCCGGATCTACATGCGAATCCCCGCGTGGATCCGGGTGGAGGCGGTCGACCAGCAGAGTCGAAGCGCATCCATCCTCTCGGAGATCCCCACGGTTCAGTTGTCGGATACGTGGTGGGGCGACTTCATTGACGGCGAGTTGTCGTACTGGCTCAGCACGAGCGGGCGTCGGCGACTCACACCGGATCTCTTCCAGAGCCATCTGGTCATGAGCGCCGTCCAGTTGGACAATCTCTCGGCTGACGACCTCCAGGTCGAAAAACTCTCGCTGCGCGTGGAGCACCTGAGCGTCTACGAGAAGGACGGATGGCTCTGGGCCGAAGAAGTCCGCGTGGGCTACCACGGAGAGGACGAAGGAAGTGAGATCCACATGGATGACGCGCCTCCCCGCGAGGCGGACGGCGCTCGCGAGATCAGCCCGGCTCGGGCGCAGAAGCGATCGTTCCGCACCCGTACGTTCGCGCGCCTCAGGGCTCTATCCGGACTGGGAGGATGAACGTGCATAGCGCCATGGCCGCGCTTCAGGCGGCCCAAGACGAAGCCCCGGACCTCTGGAGCATGGCCAACATCGTGGCCGACCCAGGTCCCTTCATCCGCGCGGCGCTCCTCTTGTTCGTGGGCATGCCGCTGGCGTGGGCAGTATCGCGGTGGGTGCGGGGCTACGTGACCCGCCTTTACAACCCCCAGAAGGGACTCATCATCGGGAAACTGGTGTTCTGGCCCATCGCACTGATCCTCGCGGTATCGGTCCTGAAGGAGCTCGGCTTCAGTCTGGCGCCCCTTCTGGGCGCCGCCGGCATCATGGGAGTGGCACTGGGTTTCGCCTCGCAAACGTCGGTATCCAACATCATCAGCGGCTTCTTCCTCTTGGCGGAGGAGCCGTTCAAGGTCGGGGATGTCATCAACGTGGGCGACGTGAGTGGTTCGGTACTCACCATCGACATGCTGTCCGTGAAGATCCGCACCTTCGACAACAAGATGGTCCGGATTCCCAACGAGACGCTGGTGAAGGCACAGTTCACCAACGTGACCCGCTTCCCGATCCGGCGCGTGGACGTGCCTGTAGGCGTGGCATACAAGGAGGACGTGGGTCGGGTGCGGGAGATTCTCATGGAAGTCGCCGAAAGGAACCCCCACGTGCTCATGGAGCCCGCGCCGCAGGTCATGTTCACTGCGTACGGCTCGTCATCCATCGACTTCAAGTTCGCCGTGTGGGCGAAACGGGAATCCTGGTTGGCGGTGAAGAACAGCATCACCGAAGAAGTGAAGCTCCGACTGGACGCAGAGGGCATCGAGATCCCGTTCCCTCACGTGTCCCTGTACACGGGCTCCGTCACCGAGCCCTTCCCCATTCGCATCGAGGGGGATGCGCCATGAGTCAAGACAAGCGCGGCGTGCACCTGGCTACGCTCGCTCACCAGGGACGCCTCTGGGACGCGTATGTGGAGTTCGACGACGACCCGCATCACCCGGAGAGCCACCGAGCCCGACTGCGGTTCGACTCGCCGGAGGTCGCGGGATCGTTCCGCACGACCTTGATCTTCATCGAACCGTCACACGAGGAGGTCGTGCACCGGGCGCGTGGGCTGGAGCCCCGGCAACTCGAAGGGCTCCTTCGCTCCGTGCTGCCCACGGCGTCTCCCGCCGAGGACTCCCCCGCGGTCGAGGATGCGACCGCGGACCCCGGCCAGTCCTAGTCCTGACGTAGCGCCAGCATGGGATCCACCATGGAGGCGCGCCGGGCCGGCAGGTAACCCGCACCCAGGGCGATTGCGCCGAGCAGCACCGCGACGGTAGTCACCACCCACGGATCGTTGCCCTCCATCCCGAAGAGGAGCGCCTGGGCCGCCTTGCCCAAGGCCAGAGCCGCCACGACGCCGATCACACCTCCGACGACGAGCATCAGCGTAACCTGCTTGAGCACCATGCCGCGCACCTGGCCCGCGGCCGCCCCCAGTGCCATGCGCAGGCCGATTTCCCGCGTCCGCTGGGCCACCGTGTAGGCCAACACTCCGTACAGGCCGACGGCGGCCAGCAGGGTCGCGATCCCCGCGAAGGCCGCGGCCAGGGTGCTGATCAACCGATCGGCGAAGGTGTTCTCCCTGACCTGTCGGTCCAGAGTCTTCAGGTCCTCCACGGGCAGATTCGGATCGATGCGTCGCACGACTTCGGGAATCGCCTTGAGGAGTTGGTCCGTCTCGAGGGACGTCCGCACATAGAAGTTGATGAAGCCCGCGGTCTGGCCCTGACGGTAGGGCGTGAAGAAGACAGGGGGCACCGCCTGTTTCACGTCGTTGTATTTGGCGTCCCGCATCACCCCCACGATCTGCGTGTCGAGTTCGTCGTCGTTCGGGCCGATTCCGGCAGACATGAACTTGCCCACGGCCTGATGCGGATCGAGGTTGAATTTCCGGGCGAAGGCCTCGTTGATGATGGCCACCTTTGGAGCGCCTTCGGCGTCCGCTTGGTCGAACTCGCGTCCAGCCAGCAAGGGCATCCCGAGTGTTGCCAGGTACTGTGGCCCCACCTGGTTGAAGTTGGCGTTGGTATCGGTATCGGGGCCTCGCTGGAAGCCCTCGACGGCCACGTTCGTTCCCCAGGAACTCCCCCCCAACACCGGCACCAGTGCTGCCGAGACGAGGGTCACCCCCGGTATGGCCGCCAATTCCTCCTCGGCCTGCTGAAACAGGGCCAGGCTGCGCTCCGCTTCGTATCCGTTGAGCAAGGGCGATATCCCGAAGGCCACGATGTTGCGCGTCTCCAGGCCCAGGTCCACCCTGCTCACGTTCACCAGGCTCTTGATGAAGAGGCCCGCCGCGACCAGGAGCGCCATGGACAGGGCGATCTGCGCGGTGACGAGGGATGCCCGGAAACGCGCTGCCGCCTTGGCCCCGGAGGGCTGTCCGGCGCTTGCCTTGAGCATGGTCACCAGATCGGCACGGGATGCGTGGAGCGCCGGATAGAACCCGAACAGGAGCCCTGTGCCCAAGGCCAGAGCGCCTGCGAACGCGGCCACCGTTGGGCTCAATTGCAGCTGCATCGACGCCACTACGTCGGCCGGCATCATCGATGTGATGCCCGCCAGGGTCCACCGGGCGACCACGAGGCTTGCGACCCCGCCGAGAATCGCCAAGAGCACCGACTCGGTGAGAAGCTGTCCCACGAGGTGGGTGCGGCTGGCGCCCAGCGAGCCGCGGATGGCCATCTCCTGGCTGCGCCCGGCTCCCCGGGCCAGAAGCAGATTCGCGATGTTGGCGCACGCGATGAGGAGCACCACCCCGGTGATCCCGAACAGGATGTTCAACGGGGTGCGTGCCTCACGATGGAGGGAACTCTGTCCTCGGTGACCCGCTTCGAGCTGCAGCCGCTTCTCCTTGAACCGGGTCATGGTGGCGTCGCTCATGCCCTCCTGAAGAGGAGCCTCCACTTCGTTGATGATGCCCGCGTATACGGTGTTGATGTCCTGGGCGGCCTTCTCGATGGTCACGCCGGGCTTCAGCCGCGCGAAAACGTACGTCCAGTAACTTTGACGATTCTCGAAGCCCGCATCTCGGAAGTAGGGCTCCATCACGGCGCGCATGGTCAGGGGGACGAAGACGTCGGGCATGACGCCCAGGGTGGTCCCGACGAAGTTCTTCGCGGCCACGCCGACGACGGTCAGGGGGTGACCGTTGACGATGAGGGTCTGGTTCAGGATCGCCGGATCCTTCCCCAGGCGGTTCTCCCAGTAGTTGTAGGAGAGAACCACGACCGAGTGCTCACCGATGTTCTCGTCGTCGGACACGCCGAAGACCCGTCCCAGGGCGGGATTCACACCCAGGAGTGGGAAGTACGACCCTGATACCAGCATGCCCGAGGCGCTCAGCGTCTGGTCTTCGAAGGCCAGATTGGCTCCGAACGAGCGGTGGGCCGCGACGCCCGCAAAGGGTCCGCCCGCCTGCTCCAGGTCCCGGAACATGGCGTAGCTGAGCGTCGCGTCGCAGTCGCCGGCCTGATTGCAGGACTGGGCACCGGGCTTGGGGCCCGGCGCGACCAGGTTGACCAGCTGATCCGGCGCCCGAACCGGCAGAGGTCGAAGCAGCATCTGGTCGAAGAGGGAGAAGATGGCGGCGTTGGCCCCGATTCCCAGGGCCAGGGAGAGAACCGCTACCGCCGTCACGAAGGGAGTCTTCGTGAGGGTACGCATCGCCCGTCTCAAATCTATCATCTCCATCCCCTCAGCAAGGCCACCCCACCGCTCGGCGCGCAATCTCCTGACAGTCCGTTGGACGGACCCGGCGCCCCATGGGTTGCAACGTCTCCCCGGACCTACGGAAAACGGCCGGCCCGGTTTCCCGGACCGGCCGCTTCTGCGGTCGGGTTTACGCAGGCGCTACGCTTCCCGAACCCAACGCCAGAGTTCGGGGAGCGTGGGCCGCTTCCCGGCCATGAGGATGCCGACCTTGTAGATGCGCCCGGCCAACCATGCCACGGCCAGCGTTGCCCCCCCCATGAGGACGAAGGAAACCGCGATCTGCCAAGCGGGGGCCCCACCGCCCGCCACTCGGGCCCACATGAGCACCGGCGTGAAGAACGGGAACAGGGACAGCCCCACCGAGAGGGGAGTGCTGGGGTTCTGGATGACGTTCATCACGAACAGGATGGGCACGATGAGGAGCATGATGACGGGGAACTGGGCCTGTTGGGCCTCCTCGTCGGTGTTGCACATGGCGCCTACGGCGGCATAGAGCCCGGAGAACATGAAGAACCCGAAGACGAAGAAGCCCAAGAAGAGCGCCATGAGCCCGAGCCCCGGGAGCACATCCCTGATCTGGCCGAGGTTCGCCATTTCGGGGCGCGCCGCCATGAGGGCGGGGAGACCGGCGGACGCCAGGACCGCCGCCGATCCCAGCCAGACCGCCATCTGTGTCAGGCCCACCCCGCCCACGCCCAGGATCTTCCCAAGCATGAGGTGCCAGGGCTTCATCGAGGAGATGATGATCTCCACGACGCGGCTGGTCTTCTCTTCCAGCGTGGCCCTCATCACCGCGATGGAATAGAGCAGGATGACCATGTACAGGAAGAAGGCTCCCGTGTAGGCGACGAGGAATCGGGGATCCTCGATGCCGGCGCCTTCGGCGGACAGCACCTCCACCTGTAGGTCGCCCCCGCTCAGGAGCGCCTGTGCATCGACGCCGGAAGCGGACAACTCCACCTCCAGGGCCGACTGCACGATGGCGCTGCGCAGCGTCACCCGCCTGATGGCGGAGGGGCGCTCCGTGCCGTAGAACATGGCCTTGCCCGAATGGAGCGTCTCTTCGTCCAGGACGATGAACGCTCCGATGTCGTCGTTGGTCGCCCGCTGGGTCAGCGAGACCACGACGTCACTGGTCCAGGGCTCCGACGCCACTTCGTAGCCCGCTTCGTCCATCCGCGGCTGCAGACGGTCGTAGAGGACTCCCGTTCGATCCACCACGACGATCTTCCGGTCGGCACGCTCACCCTTGGCGGCGAAGTATGCGGGGAGCACCGTGAGGGCGATCATGAAGAGTGGCCCGCCCACGGTGGAGATGACGAACCACTTGGACCGGACACGCTGGAGGTACTCGCGGCGGATCACCGCCCAGACGTTGGTCATCATCGCCTGCCTCCCATGTTCCCCAGGGCTCCGGTGGGCGTGCCGGCATCACCTGTCGCGGCATCCCCGGCATGGCGCACGAAGATCTCGTGGAGACGAGGCTCGACCAGGTCGAATCGATAGATCGTTGCCCCTGCTTCCACGCCCCTTCGCAGAATGGCCTGATGATCGGCTCCTTCGGCGAGAAGGAGGTGCATGGCTCCATTCACCCGTTCCATGGACCGAACCTCCGGCCCATCGAGCCAGCGGTCGGGCCCGTCGAACTCCACGGCCACGAGCCCCTTCCGCTCCGCGGCCTTGAGGTCCCTGAGGTCGGCGTCCAGCACCTTCTTCGCCTTGGAGATGAGGCACACCCGCTGACAGAGGCGCTCGGCCTGATCCATGAGGTGTGTCGAGAAGAGGATGGTGGTCCCCTTGGCGTGGAAATCCAGCACGATCTCTTCGAGAACGTCCTGATTGATGGGGTCGAGGCCGCTGAAGGGCTCGTCCAGGATGAGGAGCTCGGGCTCGTGGATCACGGTGCCGATGAACTGCACCTTCTGCTGCATTCCCTTGGAGAGATCCTCCACCTTCTTGTCCGCCCACGCACCCAGCCCAAGCCTCTCCAGCCACGCCGAAGCGCGTCGCTTGCCTTCGGCCCGAGGCACGCCGCGGATCTCACCCAGGAACATGACGAAGTCGAGGCACTTCATCTTCTTGTAGACGCCACGCTCCTCGGGCAGGTAGCCCACCTTGGTGCGTCGAACCTCGTCGGCATTGGAGCCGAACAGACTCACCCGACCTTCGTCGGGATGGAGGATCCCCATGATCATGCGGATGGACGTGGTCTTGCCGGATCCGTTGGGCCCGAGGAGCCCGTAGATCACGCCCCGGGGCACCTCCAGGTCCAGCCCCTCCACCGCGGTGTGCTTCCCGAAGCGCTTGGTGACGTCCTCGAGGCGGACCGCGAAGTCGCTGTCACTCATGGCCTCTCTCGTCTGTGAGGTAGGGAATGGCCACATATCGTGCCAGAATGGCAGGAACGCGGGCCGAGTCCCGGCCAAACCACTGCCCTGATCTACGCAAGGACGTCAAAAACCCTTCAACGACGGGAAATCCGTCGCTTTCGGGCCTCGTTCCATATACATTAGTCGGCTGTGGCTCAAGAAACGAGGAGGCTGCATGGCCATCTACCGTACCCTGTACTACGGTGATGTATCTATCGGTGTCGGGGGTCGGATCACCATTCCCCAGGACATGCGCGACGATCTGGGTATCGACGAAGGCGATTCGCTCACCGTGCGGGTCGAGGAGAATCCAGACGGCGGTCGACAGATCGTGATGTGGCGCGCCGAACCGCAGGCCGAAGAGGAGTAGGCCCCTCGTCGGTTCCCCCTCGGCCTTGCCGAGCGGGGCACATTGCCGGATTCAGGTCTCCAGATCCACCCAGCCCACCAGGGCTCGCAGGGGGCCCTGGCCGTCGTGGTGCCAGTCGGGCGGCGGGAAGGGCATTGCGTCGAAACCCGTGATGCGGGAGACGCCCACGTGAGCCAATTCCTCGGCCAGTCG
>DATHZE010000054.1:0-8309 GCA_035458765.1 Longimicrobiales bacterium | reverse complement strand
AGCTCCTCAAGGGCCTGCTCTACGACGTGAACCCGCTGGATCCGATGGCCTTCACCCTCGTGCCCGCCATCCTCGTGTCGGTGGCGGCGCTGGCCGTCTACCTGCCGGCCAGGCGGGCGGCGCGGGTGGATCCCATCCGGGCCCTCAAGACCGAGTGACGGCCGCCCTGAACGCCCCGTCCAGTCCGTCGGGGCCGGCCACGGAGAAGCCCAGGTCCTGGAGGAGTCCGTCTTCCAGGCTGTAGATCCATCCGTGCACCGTCAGCGACTGGCCGCGTCGCCAGGCTGCCTGCACGACGCTCGTGCGGCAGACGTTCAGGGCCTGTTCGAGGGCGTTCAACTCGCAGAGGCGGTCGAGAACCCTGGCCTCGTCACCAAGAGCCGCCAGTTCCTCCTCGTAATGCGACGCCACGTCCTCGACGTGACGGAGCCAGTTGTCCACGAGACCCACGGGGTGACGACGCCAAGCGGCTGCCACACCCCCGCAGCCGTAGTGTCCGCACACGATGATGTGCGGCACGTTGAGCACCTGGACCGCGAACTCCAGCACGGACAGGCAGTTCAGGTCGGTATGGACGACGATGTTCGCCACGTTCCGATGGACGAACAGTTCGCCGGGCGGGAGCCCGACGATCTCATTGGCCGGGACACGACTGTCGGCGCATCCGATCCACAGGTAGCCCGGGTTCTGCTCCCGGGCCAATTCGCGGAAATACTCGGGGTCCGCCTCGGCTCGGCTCTTGGCCCACGCACGGTTCTTGGCGAACAGCTCGGGAAGGTGTTTCATGCGGCCACCATAGGAAGAATGCCCGGGATCGGGAAGGGGACCCGCCGTGGACTCAGACCACGATGGCCGTGGGCTCCTCGAGCATGGACTTCAGCGTGGCCAGGAAGCGCGAGCCGGCGGCGCCGTCGATGACCCGGTGGTCACAGCTCATGGTGACGCGCATGCGCGGCCGCACCACCACCTGACCGTCGAGCGCCACGGGCGTATCCTCCACGCCGCCGACGGCCAGGATGCCCGCCTCGGGCGGGTTGATGATGGCCGTGAACTCGTGGATGCCGAACATGCCCAGGTTCGAGACGGAGAAGGTCGAACCCGTGTACTCGTCGGGCATCAGCCTCTTCTCCCGCGCACGTCCCGCGAGCTCGCGGACCTCGGCGCCGATCTGCGCGATTCCCTTGAGGTGCGCGTTCTTCACCACCGGCGTGATGAGGCCGTCGTCCACGGCCACGGCCACCCCCAGATGCACGCTGTTGAAGCGGCGGACGTACGTCTCGTGCCACTGTGCATTGCACTCGGGATGCCGATGAAGCGCAGCGGCCACCGCCTTCAGGACGATGTCGTTGATGGAGATCTTGCCGCCCTGCTTCTCGAGCATGGCGTTGATGCTCTGCCGCGCCTCGATGACGCGGCTCATGTCCACGTCGATGGTGAGAAAGAAGTGGGGGACTGGCCCGATGGATTGCACAAGCCGCTTGGCGATGGTCTTCCGCATCTGGGAGACCTGGACGTCCTCGTACTCGTTGACGTCGGGACTCCACGCGGGAGCGCTCGGCGCCGGCGCCGCCGCACCGCTCTCCTTGGCGGCCTCGACGTCACGCTTCACGACACGGCCGCCCGGACCTGATCCGGACACGCGGCCGAGATCCACGCCGAGGTCGTCGGCGAGGCGCCTGGCCAGGGGCGATGCCTTGACCCGGGCGCCGTCCGATGGATCGCCCGTCGTCGCCGATCCCGCTGCGGCCGCTGCGGCCGCAGCCGGCACGGGCGGTGCGGCGGGAGAGGACGACGGCTCAGGCCCGACCCCACCCCCGACGAGGGCTGAGATATCCTCGTCGGCGCCCGCGATGACCGCGATGACTTCGCCCACCGGCGCCGTCCCGCCTGCGCTGAGGAGCACCTTCCGGAGCACCCCGTCACCCCGGGCCACCAACTCCATGGTGGCCTTGTCGGTCTCGATCTCGGCCAGAAGGTCGCCGTTGGCGACGGTGTCGCCCTCGTTCTTGAGCCACCGGACGAGTTGCCCCTCCTCCATGGTAGGCGAGAGGGCCTCCATATGGACTTTGGTCGCCATTAGCGGTACAGCACCTTGTTGCAGGCCTCGACAACGCGATCCGCGCTGGGTTTGGCCATGATTTCGAGGTTCTTCGCGTACGGCATGGGAATGTCGGCCTGTGTCACGCGAAGCACGGGAGCATCCAGGTGGTCGAACGCCTCTTCCTGGATGGTGGCGACAATCTGCGCCCCCACGCCCAGGTATGACCAACCCTCCTCCAGATAGACTGCCCTGTTCGTCTTTCTCACCGACTCCAGGATGGCATCCACGTCCAGGGGCCGCAGGGTGCGCAGATCCAGGACGTCGGCCTGGATCCCATCCTTCTCGAGCTTCGACGCAGCCTGCATGGCCACGTGCACCATCTTGCCATGGGTGATGATGGAGACGTGCGATCCCTCTCGCTTGAGGTCCGCGACCCCCAGAGGAATGACGTAGTCTTCGTCCTCCGGGACCTCGCCCTTGAAGTTGTACAGGAGCTCGCCTTCCATGAACGCCACCGGATCGTTGTCACGGATCGAGGCCTTCAGGAGCCCCTTGGCATCGGCGGGCGTGGCGGGCACCACGACCTTCACGCCCGGCGAGTGCAGGTAGTACGTCTCGCAGGCGCTGGAGTGCTGCGCCGAGAGTTGCAGGGCGGCACCCGTGGGACCGCGGAAGACGATGGGCATGGGGAACTGCCCCTCGCTCATGTACATCATCTTCGATGCGGAGTTGATGACCTGGTCGATGGCCAGGAAGGCGAAATTGAACGTCATGAACTCCACGATCGGCCTGAGCCCCGCCATGGACGCGCCCACGCAAAGCCCGGTGAACCCGAGCTCGCTGATGGGAGAGTCCACCACCCGACGAGGGCCGAATTGGTCGAGCAGCCCCTTGGACACCTTGTAGGCCCCATTGTACTCCGCCACCTCTTCGCCCATGAGAAAGACGTCGGGATCGCGCTCCATCTCCTCGCGCAGGGCCTCGTTGAGGGCGTCGCGGTACGTCATCACCGCCATGGCGACTCACCCCTTCCGTCGAAGTTCAGACGCCCGTTGGGGTTGATCTCGGCCCAAACGTTCCGGTAGAGGGCCTCCGGACCCGGCAACGGCGACTCGTCGGCAAAGTCGGCGGCCTCTTGGGCCAGGTCCCGTGCGTCCTTGTCCATCGCCTCGAGTCCCGCCTGGTCCAGGTGTCCACCGTCCATGAGGTGGTCCCGCAGGATCGCGATGGGATCGTCCTGATGCGTCCGCAGGTCCACCTCCTCCTTGGGCCTGTACGTCCCCGATACAGGATCGGACATGGAGTGTCCCCTGAAGCGATAGGTCTCCGCGTCCACGAACCGAGGACCGCCACCGTTGCGCACCTCTTCGGCCAGATCGCGGAAGTGGGCGTAGGTGGCCAGGACGTCCTGCCCGTTCACGCGGCTCGCAGGAATCCCGTAGGGTGAGGCCTTCTCCACGATCTCCGTCAGGGACACGCGTCGGAACGCCGTGCCCATGCCGTATTGGTTGTTCTCCACCACGTAGATGGCTGGGAGCTCCCAGACAGCCGCCATGTTCAGGGCCTCGTGGAAGCCACCCTGATTCACCGCCGCGTCGCCCATGAAGCACACGACGACGTTGGGCTCCTCGCGGTACTTGATCTTCCAGGCGATCCCCGTGGCCAGAGGCACCTGGCCACCCACGATGCCGTGACCGCCCATGAAGCGCACATCCCTGTCGAAAATGTGCATGGAGCCGCCCTTGCCGCCGGACGTGCCGGTAGCACGTCCATACAGTTCGGCCATGACCGGCCCGGGCTTCACGCCCTTCGCCAGGGCGAGCGTGTGCTCGCGGTACGCGCTGATGACGTAGTCGTCGTCACGCAGGGGCTTGATGCTGCCCGCGGCCACCCCCTCCTGACCGATATGGAGGTGGCAGAAGCCGCCGATCTTTCCGATGGCATACCCCTCTTCGGCCTTCTCTTCGAAGCGCCGGTAGAGGAGCATGTCGCGGAGCAGTTCCAGGGCCGATTCGGGGCTGACCCCGAACTGCTCGAAGGCGTCTGCGCCCGCAGTACCCTTCTTCTTCTTGCCGGTCTTTGTCTGGGCCATATCGTCAGGTGATTCCGTTGGCGGGCCTTCCGGGGCGACCCAACTCCAGTTGGACCAGGTCCAGCTTCATCTCCGCCGGGGCCGGAATGTCGGCTTCCATCACGCTGGTGATGGCACCGGGTCCACCGGCCTGTACCTCCCTGGCCTGCTCTTTCGCATGGTAGCTGGAGCGGACCAACGGGCCCGACTCCACGTGCTTGAATCCGTACACTTCCTCCCCGACGCGCTTCCACTCGGCGAACTCTTCGGGCGTGACCCAGCGCGCCACGGGAATATGCATGGGCGAAGGGCGCAGGTATTGGCCCAAGGTGAGGATGTCCACTGCGGCCTCTCGAAGGTCGGCCATGGCCTGGCGTACTTCGTCGGGCTCTTCCCCCATCCCCAGGATGATGCCCGTCTTGGTCAGCATCGCCGGGTCCATCTTCTTCACCGCGCCCAGGAACGAGATGGACCGCCAATAGCGCCCCCCGGGTCGAACATCCGGGTGCAGGCGTGCCACCGTCTCCAGGTTGTGACCGAGGATCTCCGGCTTGGCGTCCACGACGATCCGCAGGGCGTGCTCGTCGCCCTTGAAGTCGGGAATGAGCACCTCCACGGAGCAACCGGGCACCGCATCGTGGACACGTCGGATGGTATCGGCGTAGATCCCGGCGCCGCCGTCGGGCAACTCGTCCCGGTTCACGCTGGTGATGACCACGTGCTCCAGGGCCAGGTCCGCGACGCTCTCGGCGACGCGCCTCGGCTCATCCAGGTCCAACTCCGTGGGCATCCCGTGGGCCACGCCACAATACTTGCAGGCCCGCGTGCAGACGTCGCCCAGGATCATGAACGTGGCGGTACCGGCTTCCCAGCACTCGCCGATGTTGGGACAACCGGCCTCCTCGCACACCGTATGCAGGGAACCCGTCCGCATCATCTTCTTGAGACGGAGATAATTGTGGCCCCCCGGAGACCGAACCTTCAACCAGGCGGGCTTCCGTGAGCGCATGTCGATGGTCTCCAGGCCCTCGTGAGCCCGGATCCGGGACGTCCCTTTGGGTTTTACCAGCCCCGTGTTCTTGCCTTCCGGGGCGTATCCGCGGGGCGCTTCAGTCGCGGTATCGCTCACGCCTGGATCCTCCAAGCGCCCGGCGGCGCTCGAAAGGCCGCCCACCGGGTCGCGAACAATAGACGAAAAAGGGCCTCCTCCCCGTCCCACACTGCGATAAACAGATGTTCAGACGAAGGAGGTGGAGCCTGAAATCATAGCCCTATGGCGAGGCCCCGTACAAGGTTGGCCACGCCGACCCCAAGATAGGTCCCGACGGCGTACCCGAGGAGGCCCATGATGATCCCGGGAAGGACCAGCCCCGGCCACTCCCTGGCGACGGCTACGGCGAGGGCGCTCGGGGGACCCCCAACGGACGCCTGCGACGCGACGGACAGCGTGCCCAGGTCGAGCTTGAGGAAGTACCCCCCTGCGTACACCACCAGGCCGTGCACGGCCACCAGCACCAGGGTGTAGAAGAAGAAGACGAAGCCGACCGCCGCGATCTCCGACACCCGCGACCAGATCCCGATGACCACGAAAAAGAGGAGGAGCACCATCGTTCCCAACTGGAGGGCCCCCTCGGCGTGATGAAACCACCGCGTCTGTCCGAGAATCAGGGCATACGTCGTGAGCCAGAGCACCGAGTGCACCTGTGGAATCAGGCGCGCCGTCAGGTCGGCGGCGGTGAGCAGGGCGAGTCCCGCGGCCACCAGGACGGAAAGGTCCAGGGCCGACAGTGATGCCCGCGCGAAGAAGGGGTGCTCCTGCCCGCCGTTGTTCTTCTGGTCCTCCGACAGCTCCGTGAGTGCCTTGGGAACCGGCGTGTAGAAGCGGGCGAGCCAGACCGGCAGAAGCAGTGTCGCCGCCATCCAGATGCCGGTGGTCATCGCGTCGGCAGCGGTGGCGCCCGCCCATAGGGCATCCGGAAGCTCGACGACCCGCCCTACCGAAACGAAGTTCACCGACCCTCCGCTGTACGTTCCGGTGAAGACGCCCGCCAGTTGCCAGCCGCTGGCGCCCAGTGTCGGCGCGAAGACCGCGGCCCCGACAAGAGCCCCGAGGGCCGTCCCGAACACCGCCAGCCCGAAGGCCACGAACATCCGGGATCCGACCTTCTTCACGTCGCTCAGGTTCACGGAAAGGAGGAGCCACGCGATGGCCAGCATGGTCACGGGCCCCGAAATGGTGTCGTAGACCGGCGAGGCCGCGGGCACCAACCCCAGATTCGAGACCAAGGCTCCGAGGATCAGGGTCAGGAGTGAGGCTCCCACCTTGGAGAGGGCGGGAATCCGCTGCTCAAGCACGAAGGAGAGGGCGGCCAGCCCGGCGATGAAGGCCGTGAGTGGGAGCGCCGCCGTGATCACAGCTCCGGGCCCCAATCCGAGGGCAGGCGGCCCTGCAGGATGGCTCTCCTCCGCCGATACCGGTGCAGGATATGGTCACGGGCTTCGGCCGGATCGTCGGTGAGGCACACCAGCTCCAGATCGCTCAGGCCGATCTTCCCTTCCGCCGCCATGTGATCACGCATCCAGTCGATGAGGCCACTCCAGTAGTCCTTGCCGACGAGCACCACCGGAAAGTGGCGCACCTTCCCCGTCTGGATCAGCGTGAGGGATTCGAACAGCTCGTCCATGGTCCCGAAGCCGCCGGGGAAGATGACGAATGCCTGCGCGTATTTCACGAACATGGTCTTGCGAACGAAGAAGTACCGGAAGTCGATGGAGATATCCACGAACCTGTTTCCGGACTGTTCGAAGGGAAGTTCGATATTGCACCCCACCGACTTGGCTCCGGCCTCCCGGGCTCCGCGGTTGGCCGCCTCCATGATCCCGGGGCCTCCCCCGGTGATGATGGCGAAGCCTGCCTGTCCGAGAAGGCGCGCAGTCTCCACGCAGGTTTCGTACTGAGGGTCACCGGGCTTGGTTCGGGCCGACCCGAAGATGGACACCGCAGGTCCTACCTTGGTCATTTCCTCGAACCCCTCGACGAACTCCCCCATGATGCGGAAGATCCGCCAGGCGTCCCGACCTATGGTCTCCAGCTCCTCGACGCTCTCCAGAAGACGCTCGTCCTCGGTTTCCCGATGACCGTCGCCGTGGTTTGGAAAAGGCTCGGCCCAGTGGGCCCCCGAGTCGTGCTCCGTCATACCGCTCGCTCCGTGGAGGATCCGAAGTCCTTAAGCCATCGCCCAGTGCGCGCCAACGCCTCTTCGTGCTCATGGGGCGGGGCCCACCCCAATTCGTCCCGGATTCGCCTCGACGGGTATGGGTTGTCACCCAGCGCGAGCCGAACCACCCGGCCCAGCGGCAGGCTCCGCACCCCCGGAGTCGAAACGCCAAGCCGTTCCAGAACCGCCGCAACCGTGCGCGCCAACCCTGCCGGAATCGAGATCAACCTGGGTGACCGCCCCATCCCCCGCGCCAGCCCCCTCAGCAGCGCTCGCTGGGTGAGGGGGTGATCCATGCCCACGTCGAAAGTCTCGCCACCCCGACCCGAGGCCAACGCCAGAGACACTGCGACCGCCACATTCCCCGCATAGACCGCAGGGATCGTATTGTCCCCACGACCCAAAAGGAAAGCCACGGGGCCCCGCACCATACGCGCGATACGCTGTGCCATCAGCCGATCGCGCTCTCCGTAGACGGCCGAAGGGCGGAGCACGGTGACGCTCAATCCGTGCTCCTTTTCCACACGGCGGACTTCCGCCTCGGCCTCCCGCTTCGAGCGCGCGTAGAGGTCCTTGGGCGGGAGGGGGCCGGCGGTGGAATGGCGCTCGTCCACGGGGCCCAGCACGGATCCGTAGACGGCCACAGACGAAATGTGAACCGCATGGCGCGCCCCTGCGTGCGCGGCGGCCTCGAGGACGTTCGCCGTACCTTCCACGTTCACGGAGCGGACCTTGGGCCATGATCCGCCGGCGTACACCAGCGCCGCGCCGTGGACGACGTGAGTGCACCCTCCCATGACGGCCGCCAACGCCGCGGGTGGGTCTCGAACGTCCCCCGGGGCGATGACGCAGCCCAGGGACTCCAGGTGCGAGACGTCGGTGTCGGCGCGGCAGAGCGCGGTGACCTCGTGCCCTTCATCCCGCAGGAGGGCGGCGACGTGAGAGCCGATGAGGCCGGAACCGCCGGTCAGGAAGACCC
>DATHZE010000053.1:0-18054 GCA_035458765.1 Longimicrobiales bacterium | reverse complement strand
ACGGAGCAAGAAGGGGCACCTGCTCGCAGAGGGGGTGCCCCGAGGTGTATACGGGCGCCATACACCGGAGATCATCTGCCGCCTTCACAAGACCACTCGCGACTCACGTAAACTATTCTACCGTATATAGTTACAGTCTTGCACCTATTCGGTACAAATACGGCACGGCCTTTGCTCCTCATGGGGAACGGACACCGGCACGATGCCGGTGGACGGTGCGGCGGCCCAGGCCGCAGGAGGATGAGGAAGTGACGACTCGAACCCCCAACTCGACGGTTGTGCTGTCCGACGCGGCGGCGGCGTCTTTTCTCGCCGCCGACCTGGCGGCGGAGAGCGGACCGGCGGCGTGCTACTCCAGCGTCTCGGAGTTGGTGAAGAAGCATCCGTTGTCGTCGATCTCGATCCTGGTGATGTACTTCCAGGCCCTTCCCAAAGGCATGCTCCTCGCGATCCTGGGCCGCATGAACGTGGAGTACCCGGCGATGCAGAAAGTGGCGCTCCTGGACGAGCAGCCGCCTCTCCCCATCGCGGAGTACCTCACGGCGTGCGGCGTGAGCCTGTTGTGGAACGCCGCCACACCCGAAGGCAGGCAGCGACTTGCTTCCGTGATGAACAACCTGCACCAGGGCACCCCCTGGATCGCTTCGTAGCCTCGTACGAGCCAAGGGAACCTCGTGCCGTGAAGGAGTGGGAGAGATGAGCGCGCAAAAGAAGGTGATGTTCGTCGACGACGAAGAGGGCGTCCGGGTCAGCTGGAACCGGTACCTCTCGGCGCACGGCTTCGACGTCACAACGGCGGAGGATGGCGCCAATGCCATCTCCAAGCTCCGGAAGGAAGAGGTGGACGTGGTCGTTTCCGACCTCAAGATGCCGGGCATCGATGGCATCCAGCTCCTGGAGTGGATCCACTCGAAGCGTCCCGAGACGCAGTTCATCCTTCTCACCGGATACGGGAGCGAGGAAGTGGAGCGCACGGTCCGGCAGCTCGGAGCCTTCGACTACCTCAACAAGCCCATCAGCCCCGACACGCTCGCGGCGGTGGTAACCGCGGCCACGCACCTCAAGCTCCTCCCCAGGGAGGAGGCTCCCGCAGCGGCCGAAGCGACTCCGGTGGATGCCGACCTGGAAGCTCCCGTGGAGGAAGGAGCCGAAGTCGAGGCCCGGGCCGTCGAAGAGGAGGACGTCCACAAGGGCGGACTCCGCCGGACGCTGGAGATCGTGGGAGGCCTCATCGCGGCGCCCATCCTGGGCCTCGCGTTCGTGGTGTTCCTGCCGGTCATCGGATTCGGGGCGCTGTTCTGGATGTTGGGAGAGAGCCTGTGGGATCGCTTCAGGCCCGCTGAAGTCTGACCATCGGAGCAATGGGATTCGCCATGCGAAAGGCAACCGTCCTGATCCTGCTGGCCCTGGCCTGGGCCGCAGGGTCGGACACGGCAGCGGCCCAACAGATCGACCGGATCCCCTCCATGTGCCAGGATTGCCATGGAGACCAGGCCACCGGGAGGCTGAAAGCCCTGACGCACGCCGACTCCGTATCGTGCCTGACGTGCCATCACATCGGGTTCACGAACGACCCGGCGTTGTCCAAGCAGCGCCGTATCGAAGCGTGCACCGGATGTCACGTCCAGCTCCCCGGGTCCCACATCGGCGTCGGTGCGGACCCGCCGGAGTGCACGGCTTGCCACTCCATCCACTCGGATCCACCGATGGAGGGCGGGGAAGCCGAGCGGGCCGTCTCGGAACGCTGCACGACCTGCCACAGCATGGACCACCCCCTCCACGCCGAGGCGGGTCCGGACGGACCGATCTGCACCGAGTGCCACACTTCCCACACGGGACGTGCCTTTTCGGCCCAGGACCACACGGTCGTCGGGGGATGCACCGGGTGTCACGAGTCGGCCCACCCCACCCATAGCGACGTGGAGGGAGTTCTCGAGTGCACGCGCTGCCACACCGAATCGGAGCGCCCCGACGAGGCGGCCATGCGCCTGGCCGACTCCGACGATTGCCTGGCGTGCCATACGTCCCTCCGGCCCGCCCACGCCGGGCACATGGGGAGTGACGGCAAGCCGGTCGCGTGCCTGGAATGCCACGACTTCGGCGGCCTTCCAGTCGTGGCCTCGTCCGACGAGATGTCCCGGAAGTGCAGCAACTGTCACGAGGACGCCATGCAGGGGGTGATGGCCGGTGGTCACGCGAAGGCCAGGACCAGAGGCCGGGATGACGATTTGCCCAACTGCCTGACGTGCCACGTCTCACACATCGACCCCGGAGAGGTCGCCGCGCTCACCCGCCTCACAGCCACCGTGCGCTGCATCGAGTGCCATTCGGAGGGCCTCACGAGCGAGAGGTTCGGCATGCCCGGTTCCGTGGCAGCCTCCTACACGGACGACTTCCACGGGACGACGATGCAGTTCCTCCTGAGCCATCAGTCCGCGGGGTCGGACTACCCCCCGGTGATGGTGTGCTCGGACTGCCACGGCGCCCACGAAGTGGGGTGGAGCGACACCGACGTCGTGTCCGAGGTGTGCAAACGGTGCCACGAGGACAGCGACGAGCGCTTCGCCGGGGCCTGGTTGGGCCACGACCCGGTGGGGCCGTCCAACCAGCCCCTCGTCTGGATGGTGAAGGTCTTCTACCTGTTCCTCATCCCGTTCATGCTCATCGGACTGTTCCTGAACATCGCCTTCCACCTCGTTGACCAGCGCCGGTCGGGCGCCCGGGTCATGAAGTCGGAGGGCGTCCAGCGCCTGCTGTCATGGCTAAGGCGGGAACCCAGACCCAAGACCGCCACCGTGACTCGCTTCAGCGTGAGAGACCGCTTGGAGCACCTGGGCTCCATGCTCACCTTCATCGGGCTGGTGGTCACGGGCCTGCCCCAGACGCGCCCGGACCTGGGTATCGCCAGGGCGATCATCGGCGCCCTCGGGGGCATCGGCACCACACGCATCATCCACAGGATCATCGGCGTGGCGTTCGTGTTGCTCATGGTGCTGCACGTCGGAACCGCCGTCATCAACGCGGTCAAGCGGCATCGGCTTCCGGTCATGGTGCCCACGCGGAAGGACTTCGATGACGTTCTCCAGACCTTCCGCCACTACCTGTTCGGCGAGCAGATGCCCAAGGTGGGCAAGTTCGACTTCTCCGAGAAGTTC
The DNA here is from genome assembly GCA_035458765.1 of Longimicrobiales bacterium. Lineage (GTDB taxonomy): Bacteria > Gemmatimonadota > Gemmatimonadetes > Longimicrobiales > Gaopeijiaceae > SZUA-318. Next base: position 14,899 of record DATHZE010000053.1, on the reverse strand, counting down.
GAGTACTGGGGGCTCTTCCTGGGTGGGATCGTCATGAGCGGTACCGGGATCATCCTCATGTTCCCGGAGTTGCTCACCGTCTTCCTCCCCGGCGTGGTCGTTGCGGCCACGCGCGTCATGCACGGCCTGGAAGCCACGTTCGCGGTGCTGGTCGTGATCCTCTGGCACTCCTATGGGGTGATGCTTCGCCCCGAGGTGTTCCCGCTCGATACCACGATCTTCACCGGAAAGATGGACGTGCGTCGCCTGAAGCACGAACACCCGCTCGAGTACGAGCGACTGTTCCCCGAGAAAGCGACCGGAGAGGAGGAGGCTGACGGAGAGCAGCGCTCGCCGTCCCTCTTCGACGGAGCGCCCGAGGGACTCGCCGGAGCCTGACGGCCCGGCTCGGATCGATTTCTCCCGATCCTTCACGAAGAACCGCCCCGGGGCCGACGGCCCCGGGGCGGTTCACCATCCCACCAACGGCGCAGTTGCTACTTGATGCCGGGCATGAGCCTCTTGACCCAGGGGCTCGCCAGCGAAGCGAAGATGCCCACCGCACCGATGGTCAGCGCCACCGTCCGGAACAGGGGAGCCGGCGGCAGGTCGGCGAGCTGCCCCGCCACCAGGCCCGCGAACAGGTTGCCGAGCGCTGCGCCCACGAACCAGATGCCCATCATCTGGCCCACGCGCTTGGCCGGAGAAAGCTTGGTGATGGCCGACAGGCCGATGGGCGAGATGCACAGTTCACCCATGGTGTGAAGGAAGTACGTCACCACCAGCCACGCCGGTGTCACCAGGTTGTCGGGCGTCGCGTTGGCGGCCCCCCAGGCGATGACGAAGAAACCCATGGAAAGACCGAGAAGACCCAGGCCGGCCTTGAGGGCGAGGGGCGGATTCGCTCGACGCTTGTCCAGCCATACCCAGAGCGCTCCGAAGAGGGGCGCCATGAGAATGATCATCAAGGCGTTCACCGACTGGAGGAACGACGCCGGCATGAGCCACCCGAAGAACGTCCGGTCGGTGAGGTCGCGGGCGAAGACGTTGAGGGACGATCCAGCCTGCTCGAAGCCGGACCAGAAGACCGCGATGAGCAGGAACAGCCAGAAGATCACCCCCAGCCGCTTGTTCTCCTCGGCCGTGTGCCCGCCCATGGTCCACAGGAAGACGAAGAAGGCACCCACCAGGATCAACACCGAGTATCCGAGCGTCGTTGCGATCTGGGTCAGCGTGAACGGCAGGATCCCGACGTTCACCGAGTACCCGAAGGCGATCACGGCGGCCAGGGCGCCGAAGAAAATCCCGTAGAACTTCCGAGACCGTGACGCCAGCTGCGCCTGGGTGTCGTTGCCCTTGAGGAGCCCCGCCTCACCCAGGTACTTCTCGCCCGCCTTGTACTGGATCAGCCCCGCGATCATGCCGATGGCGCCGACGCCGAACCCGTACTGCCAACGGATCGCCTCGCCCAACGTGCCGGTGAGGAGCGGTCCGACGAACGCGCCCAGGTTGATGCCCATGTAGAAGATGCTGAAGCCCGCGTCCCTCCGGGCTCCGCCCTCCGGATACAACTCACCGACGACGGTGCTGACGTTGGGCTTGAGGAGCCCGGTGCCGAAGATGATCAAAACCAGGCCGAAGAAGAACGTCGGCGTGTACCCGAGGGCCATGCTGATCTGGCCGGCGGCGATGAAGCAGCCGCCGACGAAGACCGCCTTGCGCTGGCCCCAGAGGTTGTCGGCGACCCACCCTCCCGGGAGTGCAAGGATGTATACGAGACTGGTGTAGAGCCCGTAGATGGCTGCGGCGGTTCCGACATCCAGCCCCAGGCCAGGGTTCTGCCCCGTGGTCGCCGACGTCATGAACAGGATCAGGAGGGCGCGCATGCCGTAGTACGCGAAGCGCTCCCACATCTCGGTGAAGAACAGCGTGGCCAAGCCGCGGGGGTGGCCGAAGAAGCCCTTCTGATCCGGCATGTTGCCGGCCGCCGATGTGCTCAAGTTGATAGCTCCTGTTGGAGTCGCGGGTCCGGGAGGGACGGCCGGACGGTGCGATCTGGGTTCGACAGACCCCCTGATTTCGGACATAGAAGCAAGCTGCGCAAGGGGATGGACCGGCAAGGCTGGGGAACACGGGACGATTGTGCTTCACGCAACCCCATGCATAGCTTTGAAAATATCTTCCGGATGGCGGGTCCGGGGACGATGGGGCTGTGCGGGATGGGGAAGTGGACCCGGCGTTCGGGTAGGCGTAGGACCCTCCGATCAAGGAACGCCCATGTCCCGCTCGATCCGTACCGGCCTTCTGGCCGGCGTCGTCCTCCTCTCAGCCTGCCAGGACGGCAGCCAACCCGTCGCCCCCGGCGATTCCTCCCAGGCCGTCCTACCCCAGATGGGCGTGGGGCTGTCCCAGCAGGTGGACCGCATCGTGCCCGGCCGGATTCTGGCGCGACTCCAGGACGACGCCGACGCAGCCGCGGTCGCTTCCGCCCACGGCCTGACGGTGGAGCGCATCCGCCCCTCGTACACGTCCTTCCGGGGAGCCGTAGGCAGCGAGCGCACCTTGGCCGTCCGCCTGGGGGCCGACGCTCGCGTGGTGTACGCCGAGCCCGACTACCTGCGGCAGACCACGGCGGTCGACCCTGCGCTTCTGTGGGCGTTCCACAACCCCGGCGGACTCCAGGTGAAGTACACGCGGGGAGGGAACCGAGGACAGCCGGTGACCTCGTTCACGTCCGTTGTCGACGCCGACCAGGACGCCGGCGGGGCCGACATCGTCTCGGGATATGGTGCGGGGGGAGACTCCGTGGCCATCGCCAGCATCGACACGGGCGTGGACTTCACGCACACCGAGTTCACCACGGCCCACTTGGTATCGGGCTACGACTTCATCGACAACGATGACGACCCCACTGATACCCAAGGGCACGGCACGCATACCACCGGGACCATGGTCGGGCGCAACGTGGGGGTGGCCGGCGTGGCCGGCGCAGCCTCCAACGTCACGGTCTACGTATACCGGGTTTGCGGATCTTTCGGGTGCCCCACCTCAGCCATCGTGGACGCCATCGGGGACGCCGCGGACAAAGGCGTCGTCGCCATGAACCTGAGCCTGGGCGGCGGAAGCCTGTCGCAGACCGAAGCCAACGCAATCGCGTACGCCACCGGAAGAGGCGCCCTGGTCATCGCCTCCGCCGGCAACGACGGCACGGGAACCGTGAGCTGCCCGGCCTGCGACCCCAACGCCATCTCGGTTGCGGCCAGCAACTGGCAGGACGGGGCAACCTACTACACCAACTGGGGCCCCGGTCTAGACATCACGGCCCCAGGCGGCCAGATGTACTCCAACACCACCGAGGAAGGCGGAATCTACAGCGCCGTCCCCGGGGGATACGCCTTCTACCAGGGCACGTCCATGGCGGCGCCCCAGGTCACCGGGACCGCAGCGGTCGTGGCTTCGGTGAAGAGGCTGAGCGGGCAGGCTCTCCGGGACCAGATCCTCGGCACGACGGACGACCTTGGATCGAGCGGGTATGACCAGCGGTTCGGGAGCGGCCGCCTGAACACCTACAGGGCGGCCACCGGAAGCGGAGCCGTAAGTCCGCCGACCGTGACGTTGGCCGCCGCGATCTCCTACACCTGCGACGGTCTCGACTGCACGTTCGACGCCTCGGCCTCGACGGGAGCCCCGCCCATGACCTACCTCTGGACATTCGACGACGGCTCGACGGCGTCCGGCGTCACCACCGACCGCACGCTGCTGATCGGGACCCAATCGGTGAGCCTCAGGGTCGACGACGCATCCGGCTCCGATGTCGCTTCGACCTCCATCCGCTGCGCCCAGCGGGGCAAGACCATCAGGTGTAACTGACGCCCACGGATCGTGGGGTGGGAAGACAAGGACCCGGCTGGACATTCCAGCCGGGTCCTTGTTCCTTTTCAGCCGATGTGACCTCCGACGGCGAGGCCTTCCGTGACCGGCATCCTCGAGTACCTCGTGGCGAACCCCATCCTGCTAGCGCCGATCCTGCTGGTGGCGGCCATGATGGTCTACGCCCTGCTGAAGAAACTCCTCAAGATCGCGGCAGTCCTGGCCATCGCTGGCGGAATGTACGTCGTTCTGGTGCGCTACCTCGGCGGGGGGCTGTGACAGGTCGCGCTGAACGCGCGCCCCCCCCGATCATCCGCCAAAGGCCAGCAAGCGCGTGATGTTGAAGCCCAGCCTGAGTTGATCGGCGCTGAACGCGAAGGGTGTTCCCGCCAGATGCTGGGTCGGGTTCATGCGCGCCGTGTTGGTGAGCACGAGCTTGAAGAAGTGCCCCCCCGTCTCCAACTCGATGCCGAAGGTGCCGGCGTCGTGTTCCAGTCCCGGCCGTGACTCGCTCACCACCCATTCGCCCATCAGGCTGACCCCGGGCGACAGATAGAGCTGGCCGTTGACGCCCATGGCCACGGTGCTCTTGGACGCGGCGTCCTCCAGGCGCGGGTTGTGGAGAAAGGTCGGCACGACCCCCACGGCCATCCGGCGTCCGAGCAGGGCATTCACGATGAGTTGGGCGTACGCCTGGCGCTCGTTCCCGTCGTACCCGGGGAGGTCGGGCAGCTGGGTATTCCAGGCCAGTCCACCCATCGCCCCCACCATGAAGGGCACGCCGTCACGTCCGCCTTCGAGGAGCCTGGCCTTGGCGTTGAGCTCCACGTTGTCCGTCAGGTTGCTCCGCACCACCCCCAGCATCACGCGATCCGAAACCGCGTAGGACAATCCCAGACGGTTGAAGACGGGGCCGTCCAAGCCCCACAGGGCTTCGGATCCGTCAGATACCGGCGGAAGGAAACGATGGGAGATCTCCACGAGCCATTCGCCCTTCCGTAGGGTTTCGGCCGTAGTCAGGTTGGCCGCCTGGGTGGAGTGGAAGACCGTGATGGGCAGTGCGGCCGGATCCCCGCGACGCTCCCACCGCACAGGGCGGTCCTGGGCGGAGGCGAGGACGGGAACCAGAAGGGCGAGAGCCACCCCGGCTGCGAGCGTGCGTCTCATGGTCTCTCTCCTGTGCCGGCGTCGGCGGTGACGGTGAAGTCCAACTCGAGACGAATCTCGTTCGCGAGCTTGAGGAACATCACCTTGGGGATCTCGATCTCATGGTCCGTGAGCAGGACTTCGAAACCGCAAACGACCCTGTACCCAAGACCGACCGGAGTCACACGGCAGGTCAGGTCCCGCGGCTGCTCCACACCGTGGATGGCGAGCCCCCCCGAAGCGGTGACACGGAAATCCCCGCTGGACGTGGCCTCGGTGCGGATGATGTGGCCCTTGAAGGTGGCGTAGGGGTGCTCACCCACCTCCAGGTAGTTGTCCCTCATGTGACGGTTCCGCAGCCCGATCCCCGTCTCGAGGCTGCCCAGGTCCACCTCGAAGTAGAGCTCGGTTTCGTCCCCTCGGGTGTCGGCGCTCAGGGCAGCGCCGTCCAGCAGGACGTAGCCGTCGATGCGGTCCGTGACGCCGTCGAACTCCTCGATGGCGGCTCGGGAGACGAATCGCACGAGCCGGTCCGCGTCGCGGTCCACCACGTACTCCTGAGCGGAGCCACGGGCGCCGCCGGCGAGCATCGCCAACACCATCCCAAGGCCCACGACGCCGCCCCGCGTATGTCGTGCGAGCATGGGACGCATCCTAGTTGTTCTTCGCGCCCTGGTTGATCCAGTTCTTGATGTTCGTCAGGTCCGTCGCGTCGAGTTGCCCGCCCACGGGCATGCGGACGCCCGCCGACTGCCTGCCCTCGAGCTTCTTGACCAGATAGCTGTCGTTGGCGTTGCCGGGGATGACCCGGATCTCGCCGGTGGTGGGCGAGGCGATGTTCACCAGATTGCTGTAGGCTCCAGCGGTGCTGGCCAGGGTCAGACCACCCTGGCCCGTGCCGTGGCAACCGGCAGCCGTGCATCCATTCCTGCCAAGCGATTCCCAGATGTCGTTGGCGAAGGACGGATCGGCCTTCACCGTGGGACCGTTGGTGCCTCCGGTATTGCCGCCATTGTTGTTCCCGCTTGGCTCGGTGGGGCCGTCGCCGCCGGAGCAGGCAACGAAGAAGACCGTCAGGAGCAGCGTGGAGAAAGCGGACGATGAAGTGCGCATGGGCAGACCTCTGCGGAGCGGGGAGGGATGCAAGCTCGACGGGCCAACGTATGAACCTTGTTTTGTTCAAGGTCAAGATTCTCATACGCCGTTCCGGTCCCGGTCTTTCACTCCCGGCATCGCGACGCTTGCCCGGGCACCCACGCCCGGTGAAGTTCGCCGGGTGCCACCGACTCCAACCCAACCGGATCCGTCCGTGCCCAGCATGCACCGTTTCGTCATCGCCTGCCTCACCCTGGCCGCCGCTGCCTGCGCAGGAGCCGCCCCGGCACCCGTCTTCCTCCCCCGCCCCGTCCAGGTGACGCCGGCGAAGGGATCGTTCGAGGTGGGCCCCGCCACGCGCGGGGCGGTGGACGACGCCCAGGACCCCGAACTTCGTCGCATCGCCGAGGCCTGGGCGGCACCCCTCCGCAACGCCACGGGCTGGGCCCTGCCCGTCGAGCCCGGACCGTGCGCGAAGAACGCCATCTGCGCCCGGGTGTCCGGGACGGGCGATGCCGAGGGGTACCGACTGGGCATCGGAGGCGACTCCGTGGTGGTGGCGGGCGCGGACCACGCCGGCGTGTTCTACGGCTTCCAGACGCTGTCCCAGACCTTTCCGCCCCTTCTGCACGGAGACGCGCCCATCCGCTTGGCGGGCCTGGACGTCACCGACGCGCCCCGCTTCCCCTACCGAGGCATGCACCTCGACGTGGGTCGGCACTTCTTCGGCCCCGACTTCGTGAAGCGGTACATCGACCAGTTGGCCCACTACAAAATCAACCGCTTCCACTGGCACCTCACCGAAGACCAGGGCTGGCGCATCGAGATCAAGCGGTACCCCCGTCTGACGGAGGTGGGGGCGTGGCGGGCCGAGACCATGGTGGAGAAGAACTTCGATCCCTTCGTGGGGGACGGGACCCGGTACGGCGGCTTCTATACCCAGGACGAAATCCGCGACATCGTGGCGTATGCCCGGGAACGCTACGTCACCATCGTTCCTGAGATCGAGATGCCCGGGCATTCCCTCGCCGCGTTGGCATCCTATCCGGAACTGGCCTGCACACCGGGCCCCTTCGAAGTGGGCACGCAGTGGGGTGTGTTCGAGGACATCTATTGCCCGCGGGAGGAGACGTTCGAATTCCTGGAGAACGTCCTCACCGAGGTGATGGAGCTCTTCCCCGGCCAATACATCCATATCGGTGGAGACGAGGCGCCCAAGGCACGCTGGGACGCCAGCGACGTCGCCCAGGAGGTCATGCGCCGGGAGGGGCTCGCCGACGCGCACGAGCTCCAGAGTTGGTTCGTGCAACGCATCGAGCGCTTCCTCAACGAGCACGGGCGCCGTCTCATCGGGTGGGACGAGATCCTGGAAGGGGGCCTGGCCCCCAACGCCACCGTCATGTCGTGGCGCGGCACCGAAGGAGGCATCGAGGCGGCCCGCCAGGGCCACGACGTGGTCATGACGCCCACGAGCCACCTGTACTTCGATTTCTACCAGGGAGATGCCGAGCATGAGCCCCTGGCCATCGGCGGATACCTGCCCCTGGAACGGGTCTACTCCTTCGAGCCCGTGCCCAGCCAACTCACGACGGACGAGGCCCGGCACATCCTGGGCGCGCAGGGCAACCTCTGGACCGAGTACATCCCCTCGGAGGAACACGCCGAATACATGGCGTTTCCTCGAGCCCTGGCCCTGTCCGAAGTGACGTGGTCGTCCGCCGCCTCCAGGGATTTCCTCGATTTCGCCCGGCGGCTACCCTGGCATCTGCAGCGGCTGGACGCCCAGGGCGTCCGCTACCGCATCCCCGACGTGGTGGGTCTGGCGGGGGACCGCCTGACGTTGGACAAGAAGGTGGACGTGTCCCTGGAGGCGCCGGCCGACGGCACCATCCGCTACACCCTGGACGGCACCGAACCGACGCCGGCATCGCCCGCGTACCAACGCCCCCTCGAGGTGGACGTGGAACGCGAGCCGGTCACCGTGGCGGCCAGGATCGTGCTGCGGGACGGGCGCGCCGGTCCGGTTCGCAGGGCGACGTTCTCGCGTGCGACCGTCCGGCCCGCGGCGCTGGTGGACGCGGTACTGGAAGCGGGCCTGCGCGTGGACCTCTTCCGGGGGGCCTTCCGCCGGGTCGCCGACCTCGAGCGGCGGGGCCAATCGCCGGTGCGCACCGAGCCCACCGAAGCCGTCGTCCTGCCGGAGTGGGCCACGGACGAGGAATTCGGGCTCCGCTTCCGCGGCTACCTCGACGTGCCCGGGGACGGGGTCTATTCGTTCCGCCTCACCTCCGATGACGGGGCCGTCCTGCGCTTCGCCGGGACCACCATCCTGGATCACGACGGACTCCACGGCGCCTCGTCCAAGGAGGGCCAGGTGGCGCTGGCCCGTGGGCTGCACCCCTTCGAGGTCCTCTACTTCCAGGCAGGCGGCGGGAAGACCCTCCACCTGGAATGGGCCGCACCGGAAGGGGCCTTCACGGCGGTGGACGCCGCCACGGTGCTGCGCATCCGGTAGGGCCCGGCGAACGTCTCAGGGCAGCGAGCGCTCCAGCGGTCGGGTGAGGCACGTCGGTCCGCCGCATCCCTTGGCGCTGATCTCCTCACCCTTGTAGAGATGCACCGTGACGCCGGCGGCTTCCATGCGCCGGCGCGTCTCGGGGTTGCCCTCCACCGCGACGGCGACCCGGGGAGCCACGGCCAGGACGTTGCAGCCCATGGAATCGAACTCCTCGTCGGGCACCTCCACGAGTCGGGTTCCCCGCTCCAGGAGAGCCTCGCGGAACGGCACGGGCAGGAGAGGCGAGTAGACCACCGCCAGGTCGTCGTCCAACGGGCTGATCACCGACATGAGATGGAAGACGTCGGCCGGGCCATTCCAGTGGGGAAGCGGGACGACGAGAACCTCGTCCACGGCGTCGCCGAGGAGGTCGGTGAGCTGCCTGATCCCCTCCGCATTGGTTCGGTACCCGCGCCCCACCGCAACCGTCCGCGGCCCCAACCACGTGACGTCGCCGCCCTCCAGCCTGCCATCCCCCTGGATGGCACCCAGGATCGGAACGCCCAGCGTCTCGTAGGCGGAGGCCAGCGCCTCGGGCTCACGTCGCCGCGCCTCCTTCCCCATGGAGCAGAGGATGGCGCCCCGGTCGCACACCACGGAAGCGTCACGGACGTAGAGGGAGTCCAGCCCCACGTCCTCGGCGGCCATCCACCGGACATCGATGCCCAGCCCTCCGAGGAGCGCCTCCAGCGCATCGGACTCCCGGCACGCCCGGTGGAAGTCCGGTGCGGACAGATAGTTGAGGTCCTCCCACTGGATCTCCACCGAGGCGTGGTCCACGAAGGCGTCCCTGGCGTGCTTGAGCAGCACGCGAGAGAGGCGGTAGCTGTCGGACTGGTAGGTCCAGGTCGAATCAGGCATCTGCCGACTCCTCGGCGGGCACGGCCATCCGTGCCCGGCGGTGACGGCCCAGGTGATACACCGGAACGCCCAGGGCCATGAGCAGACCTCCCCAGAGCGCCGCGTCCCGACCAGCCCCCACCACCGCCCAGGCAGAGTACACGAACGCCAACGCCGACACCCAGATCGCCGTGCGTGAGCCGCCGCCCCCGAACCGGTCCGGTTCGCGTCGGATCAACACGATCTGGGCCGCCGCCGCGCCCAGATACGCGGCCAGAACGGTTACCGTGGCGAGAAGGGAGACGAAGACGAACAGGCCGACCAGCCCCCGCGTGTAGTTGGCCAGGACGAGGGCCGTGGTGAGGGTGCTGGACGTGACGAGCCCGAATATGGGCGTTCCCCGGCGGGACAGGCGCCCGAAGGCCGGGGGGAAGAGGCCATCGCGCGCCGGTGCCAGCGGCATCTGTCCCTGCATGAGCACCCAGCCGTTCAGAGCGCCGAACGCCGCGATGGCCGCGCCGGCGGCCACGACCCTTCCGGTCCACGTGCCCCAGATCCGCGTGGCCGCCTCTGCGTAGGGGGCAGACGTGGTCGCCAGCTCCGCCGACGGCACCACGCCCATCACCGCCGCCGTGCTGAGCACGTAGATGGCAGCCGTGGCGACCGTTCCAAGCACCGTGGCCAGGGGGATGACGCGGGTCGGGTTCTCGACCTCGTCGGCCGGGATGGTCACCGACTCCAGACCCAGGAGACCCCACAACGTGAGCGCAGCCGTCGCGGTGACCGCCGACAACGTGGACCCCCCGCTGGCGTTGAAGGGGCGCAGGTTGACGGCATCGAAGGCCAGGAAGCCCAGGGTACCCACCAGAAGAAGAGGCAGCACCTTCAAGACGGTGGTGAACAGCTGCACCAGGGCGGCCTCACGGAGTCCCCACGCGTTCAATGCCGTGAGGAGCCAAACGGCCGACAGGGCCAGCGCGGCCTGGAGCGCCGGGGTTCCCTCCACCGCCGGAAAGAAGGGCGTGAGATAGGCCACGAAGGCCGTCGAGATCGCGGCGTTGCCCACCCACACCGATATCCAGTAGCCCCAAGCGACAAGGAACGCAGGGAGGTCGCCGAACGCGGCCCGGGTGTAGGCATAGGGCCCTCCCTCCGCGGGCAGGATGCGACCCAACCGACCGAATACCACGGCCAAGCAGACCGCGCCCCCGGCCGTGAGGAGCCACCCCACCAGCCCCACGGAACCGAATCGCCCCAGCTCCGCGGGGACCAGATAGGCCCCGGCCCCCACCATGTTGCCCACCACCAGGGCCATGGCGGTCCAGAGCCCGAGGGCCTTGGCCTTCTTCAATGACTGCCCTCGGGTCCGGATCCGCACGGGGTCATGCTACGAGATCACCCGGGGCCGGCTGATCATGATGTGGGGCCGGTCGCCGAGTTTGTCGTTCAACTCCTTGATTCTGGTGTCGATGACCAGGTTCAGCGCGTTGACGGCCTCAGCGGCCTCGCTCCTCAACTGCTGGAGGCGGTTCAGTTGGGGCTCCGTAGGCGGCGCCTCCACGTTGGCGATGGCGCCCATCAGAGACCGCAGCTCCTCGGACACACGCGGGAACTGCCGGTACCCCATGCGCGGCGGAGGCCGCCGCAGGTACTGGTCGCTCACCGCCTGCACCGCGTCGTCCGCGTCCTTCACCTCCTGAATGAGCGCCGCGTCGTCCCCCATGGCGGTGAGGGTCCCCGAGAGGTCCCCCAGCTGCTTCATGATGCTCTCGGCGGACCCGATGGACTGGTTGATCTGGGTGGTCAGGTCACGGAGCGCCACCACGGCGTCGAACTGCGCCTTGTACTGGGCATTGGTCATCTCCACGCGCGGGTCGCCCCGTACCGCGAACGTCCGGGACCGCTCCCACCCCTCGCCCTTGATGGTGGCGGTATAGGAGCCCGGGAGGGCCGTTGGCCCGGCCCCTCCGAACCCGAAGAAGCCTCCTCCGCCCCCACCCTGTTCGCCGGGAATCGGCGTCGCCCCTTCGTGGCGGAGGTTCCAGGCGATCTCGTTCACGCCTGCGGTGGCGCCGCGCAGGGTTTCGGAGAAGACGACCGTCCCCTGGCCGTCGGCGATCTCCAGGGCCAGAGGCCCGGTCGGCGCCTGCTTCAGGTAGTACCGGATCACGGCTCCCGACTCCGGGTTGTCGCCAATCCACTCACGCTGCCCGTGGTTGGCGTCCTTGTTGGCGAACTGCCACCGGGTCGCCGTCCGCACGGTGAACAGATAGGCGCCCTCGGCATCGGCCATGGCGTCACCCAGCTCCTGCAACGCCGACAGGTCATCCAGGACGTAGGCGCCCCGGCCATGGGTTCCGATGACCAGGTCGTTGTATTCCTGCTGGATCTTGATGTCGCGGACCGACACCGGTGGGATGTTGTTGCGGATGCTCACCCACGTCTTGCCGGCGTCCCACGACGCGAAGAGCCCCCTTTCCATTCCCACGTAGAGGAGGTCGGGATTCTTTGGATCCTCCCGGACCACCTTCACGTAGTCGTCCCCAGGGAGGCCCGGGGAGATGTCGGTCCACGTCCTCCCGTAGTCCCGGGTGACGTAGGCGTGGGGCGTGAAGTCGTCGAGCCGGTGGTTGTCCACGGCCACGTACGCCGTGCCCGCGTCGTGCCAGGAGGCGTCGATCTTGCCGATCCAGGTCTCCGCGGGCAGCCCGCGCACGTTGGGGGAGACGTTGGTCCAGGTGTCCCCGCCGTTCTGGGTGACCTGGATGTTGCCGTCGTCGGTTCCCACCCAGATGACGCCGGGCTGCACCGGAGACTCGGCGATGGTGAGGATGGTGGTGTGGAACTCCGCCGCCGTGTTGTCCAGGTAGATCTCACCACCGGAGTCGAGCTGCTTCTCGGGGTCGTCGGTGGTGAGGTCCGGGCTGATGACGTCCCAGGACGTGCCGTAGTCCCGGCTCCGGAAGACCACGTTGCCGCCGAAGTACACCGTGGCCGGGTCATGGGGGGAGATGTGGATGGGCGCGTCCCAGTTGAAGCGGTATTCGTGGTTGATCATGGCGTCGCCCGCCGAGCCCACGATCTTCGGGTACGGATGGACCCGCCGATTGGCGCCGGTGCGCGTGTCGGTGAGGATGATGTTGCCGCCCTGGCTCGCCGAGTAGATGAGCCACGGCGAGCCAGGCACCGGCACCGCATAGAAGCCGTCACCGCCGGAGATGGTGAACCAGTCGTCCTTCAGGATGCCGTCGCCGTTCAGCGAGTTGGAGGGTCCGCACCAGTGACCGTTGTCCTGGAGGCCGCCGCAGATCCAGTAGGGATCCTGGTCGTCGGTGAAGATCTGGTAGAACTGGGACAGCGTGACGTTGTTGATGATGTCGAAGTTCTGCCCTGCGTCGAAGGAGAGCTGAAAGCCCCCGTCCGACCCGCTGATGAGGCGGTCCGAATCCATGGGATCGATCCAGAACGACTGGTGGTCGCCGTGGACGTCCCGGGCGATGCGCTGGAAGGTCCGACCCCCGTCGGTGGATTTGCTCAGGCCCCCGGACAGCGTGTAGAGGACTTCGGGGTTGTTGGGGTCCACCCTCAAATCGGAGTAGTAGAACGGGCGGAAGTTGATGTTGGGATCGGCGTTCACCACCCGCCACGTCTCGCCGCGGTCGTCGGAGCGCCACAGCGACCCCTTCATGTCGGGGATCTCGGAGATGACGTAGACGGTGCGGGGCTGGCTCTGGGCGACCGCAACGCCGATACGCGCCATGGGTGCGTCGGTCAGATCGAGCTTCTCCCACGTGTCGCCGCCGTCCATGGTGCGGTAGACCGCCGTCTCCTTGCCGCCGTCGTCGAAGCGCCACGGGCGCCGGCGGTGTGTCCACATTCCCGCGAAGACGACCCTGGGGTTGGACAGATCCATGTCCAGATCCGAGCAGCCCGTGTCCCGGTCGACGTAGAGCACCTTGCTCCAGGTCTTGCCGCCATCGGTGGTCCGGAAGACGCCGCGCTCCTCATTGGGTCCCCACTCGCGGCCCAGGGCGCACACATAGGCGACGTCGGCATCCCGGGGGTCCACCGCGATGCGCTTGATGCGCTCGCTGTCATCCAGCCCCAGGTGGCTCCACGTCTCGCCACCGTTCGTGGACCGGTAGACTCCGTTTCCGTAGGAAACCGAGTTGCGCGGGTCACCCTCGCCGGTTCCGACCCAGAGCACGTTGTGGTCCGAGGGCGCCACGGTGAGTGCGCCGATGGAGTAGAACGGCTGGTCGTTGAAGATCTCGGTGAACGTGGTGCCGCCGTTGGTGGTCTTGAAGATCCCGCCGTCGGCTCCCGAGACGTAGAAGATTTTCGGGTCGCCGGGGATCCCATCCACGTCGGTGACGCGCCCACCCATGTTGGTTGGGCCCACGGAGCGGAAGTGGATCGCCCGAAGGGCGTCGGCCTGGGACTGGCCGGCCAGGGACTCGAAGGAAAGGGGCACGGCGACCAGCGCCAAAATGGCGGCGGCGCGGAGCGTAGACCGCTGCATCGGTCTTCCTCCTCAGGTTGTTGGACGACGGTCGACGTCACAATGGGAGAACGGGCGCACCCCCACAAGGAGCGCTCGCGGCTTGACAGCACCCGGGGCTGAGACGCCAACTTGGGGGTCACACGCAGTCCCAGACTCGAACTCCGCCGCGAGGACCCTCCCGTGAACTACGCCCGCATTCCCACGACCATGACGGTGGTGCTCACAGCACTGTCCCTGACGCCGGCGACCGGCGCCGCGCAGCAGCCCTGGTCGAAACTCTCCCCCGAAATGCAGATCCGCCTGGCGGTCCAAGCGGCCCCCAAGGATCTTCAGGATGGAGCGGCGGTTCAGGGCTACGACGACGCCGGCGCCTTCGTGAACCTGCGCGACGGGTCCAACGCCCTCATCTGCATGGCGCCCAACCCCACGGCTGAGTCCCTCGAGGTTTCCTGCCACAACGACGCCATCGAGCCCTTCTTTGCGCGCGGCCGGGAACTGGCGGCTCAGGGAGTCACGGGCCAGGAGCGCGTCATGACCCGCTGGCGGGAACATGACGAGGGCAAGCTGCCGATTCCTGCGGGGTCGGTGAACTACATCCTCACGGGCTCCGGCTTCGACGCCGCCACCGGGGAGATCGCCGATCCATACCTGCGTTGGAATTTCTACATGCCCGGCGCGACGGTGGAGAGCACGGGCATCTCCGACCAGCCCAGCTCCACGGTGCCCTGGCTCATGTTCCCGGGTACGGCCGGCGCGCACCTCATGGTCACGCCGCCCAGGGGCGGCGGCGGCAGGTAGGATGGCTGTTCAACTCGACGAGGACCCGGGCACGTCCCAGGCTCAATAGAGCCTCGAGGGTTCCCAGGGCGTCCTGGCCCCCCTGGTCATAGGCCCGGGGGGCCAGGACG
>DATHZE010000052.1:0-13590 GCA_035458765.1 Longimicrobiales bacterium | reverse complement strand
CTGGCCACGTACACCGCGGAGGCGGGGGTGGCGAGCTCGGTGAGCCTGGACGATGGGAGCTTCGTCCGTCTAGCGCCGGGCAGCTCCCTCCAGGTGTGGGAGGGCGACAGCGAACGCCGCGTGAAGCTGACCGGCAGGGCGTTCTTCGCGGTGGCCCGCGACGAGGAACGGCCGTTCGTGGTCCAGGCCGGCGCGGCCTGGACCCGGGTCCTGGGGACCCGCTTCGAGGTGTCGGATCAGGGGGGCAACGTGCGCACCGTGGTGGTGGACGGACGCGTGGCCGTGTCCAACGACCAGGGCACGGTGGAGGTGACGGGCGGGGGCGTGGCCCAGGCGGCCATCGACGGCCCGCCCACCGTTGACGTGCCCGACGACATGTACGCGCTCCTGGATTGGCCGGGTGGAATCCTGCTCTTCCAGGGGACGCCGCTGGCGCAGGTGGCCGGGGAGGTCGGGCGGTTCTTCGATCGGACCGTGGAGGTCCAGGGAGACCAACTGCAGTCGCTTCGGATCTCGGGGTCGTTCGAGGGGGTGGCCTTCGAAGAGGTGGTGCTGGCGCTCTGCGAAACGGCCGGCGCCGTGTGCTCTCTGACGGACACGGGAGCCAGGATCGGTCCGATCCGGTAGCGTTGCGGCGGGACGCTACCGGCCGGTGGCGTGCCAGGCCGCCAGCACCTCCGCCTCGCGCTGCATGCCGATCCCGTTGATCTCACCCCTCAATGTGGCCTGCCGAGCCTCCTCCGATCGCGTCTTGTGCCAGTCCAGCGTGTCCTTCGCGGTGACCGCAACGGGTCTGAAGGTGAGCCCGTTCGCCACGGCTTTGGCCCCGCTGCGCCGTTCGAACCCGGCGGTGCGGCCGTAGGGCGGCTGCCATGCGGTCATGTCACGCCACGGGCGCACGCCGTGCTCCTGTAGGAAGTCCCATGGCACCCAGGTGAAGCGGGCGCCCGCCGTGGTCACGGCCTTCACCCCGTAGAGCATCTCGGCCATGGTCATGGGGTGCTCCGGGCCGACGGCGTTGTAGAGTCCGAGCACCCTGTTCTCGGCGATGCGAACCATCCACTCGGCGAGGTCCCGGGCGTCGATGAACTGGGACGGGTTGTCGGGCTTGTCCGGCGCCAGGACCTCGCCGCCCTGGTCGATGCGGGCCGGCCACCAGGTGAACCGGTCGGTGCGGTCCCGTGGACCCACGATGAGGCACGGCCGGATGACCGTCCACATGTCCGGATACGTCCTGTGGACCTCCTCCTCGGCGCGGGCCTTGAGGGGGCCGTAGTAGCGTGAGGCGTGCTCCGGATCGAGGGTGTACGGGTCCAGTCCCGCAGGCATCTCGCGTACCGGGCTCTCTTCGTCCAGTCCGATGATGCTGTTGTCGGCATAGACCGACGTGGTGGAGATGAAGACGTAGTGCTTTACGTTTCCGGCCAGGTACGTGCCCGCGTTGCGCACCCACGCGGGCAACGTGGTGGGATTGTCCAGGACTACGTCGAACTGCTTGCCCTCCAGCGCGCTGGTGTCGTTGTTGAGGTCACCGATGAGCTGCTCGGCGATGCGCCCCCTGAATAGGCCAGGGCGGGTCTGGTTACGGTTGAACAACGTGACCCGGTGGCCGCGGGCGATGGCGTACTCCACCTGCTCGGGGCCGGTGAAGCCGGTGCCGCCCAGAATGAGCATGTTCAGGGAGACGGGCGCCTTGGCGACCGGTGGCGGGGACCAGAGGCGGCTCTCCTCGGGCGGTGCGGCGCCTGCGAGCTTGGGGAAGACGCCGAGTCCGGCGGCGCCCCCCGCGGCAGTGACGGACTTGATGAAGGAGCGGCGATCGGTCGCCATGGAGTCTCCGGAGATCAGGGCATCTGCCATCGGGGTCTTCTCATCGTGCCACCGGTCCCAGCGTACGATCCAGGAAGCCGTTGATGGCCGGAATACGCTCTTCCAGCGGAGGCACGTGGCCACCTCCGTCCACCAGCACCAACTCCTTGGGCTCCGAGAGGAGGTTCCACAGGGGCAGGGCGCGCGTGTACCAGGGATGCTCTTCGTCGTTGCGACCGTTGACCAGCAGCTTGGGCACCGAGACGTACGGGGCGAAGTTGACGTTGTCGGCCTCGGGGAGTGTCGGCTTCACCCGCTCGTCGATTCCCCCGCCGATGTACACGACCGCCTTGTAGCGATCGTCCACGGCCGAGAAGGCGAGCCTTGACCCGGCTCCGAAGCTCAAGCCGACGTAGGCCAGCTTGTCCGGGTCCACGTCGTCCCGGGTCTCGATGTAGTCGATGCCCAGGCGCAGCTCGGTGGCGTGGCGGACCATCTCGTCACGAAATCGTACGGAGATGGGTTCCGGGGGTTGGTATCCGGGTGGCACCCCTCGGTCCAGCGACCCCTGGAGAGCGACCGCCATCACCGCTCGACCAGCTTGTATCACCGGTCCGATCGCCCATTCCAGTTCCTCGCGCAGCGTCTCGCAACAGAATACGCTCCCTCCCGGCACATACACGATGGTCTGATAGGGTGGGGTCGCGTTCGTCGGCGCGTAGAAGTAGAGGAGAACCGAATCCGCCCCCGGACCGTCGATCCACAAGCTCTCCCGCGTCCAAGCCGGCGCGTCGACCGTGTCGGTCACCCGGGGGTTGGCCGGACGCCGATCGTACCGGTAGTGGGCGAGCAGCAAGCGGAACCCGGCTTCGTCGACCGGCGAATACACCGGTGTGCGCATATCCAGCTCGATCTTGCCGGCCCCCTGGTCGCCGGGGCCATCGGCACGAGCGCATCGAAAGCCGAGTGCCGGAGAAGCGAACGTGCCCGCTTGAGATCCGAAATCCGTGTACAGATACGAAGGAGCCTCCCACGATCCTCCCGTCACGGCGTAGCCGTCGCCAAGGGCATTGGCCGTCCACTCCCGTACGTTGCCGGCCATCCCGTAGGCGCCGTAGGGGCTGATGCCGAAGGGGAAGGCGTCCACGGGCATCGCACCGCCGCTGCTGAAATTCGCGCGCCGCGCGACCAGCCCCGCAGATCCCGTCAAACCCCAAGGCATCACCACGCCAATGTGCGAGATCATCCCGTCGCGGGCCGTCTTCTCCCATTCGTAGACGGTGGGCAACCGCTTTCCCACCGAGCGGCAGTATGCCAATGCCTCGTACCACGTAACGCCCGCCACGGGGAGCCGTGCCTGATCGTCGGGGAAGTCCTGTCGCACCCAATCCCTCGGCCCCGGCAGGCCCGTGCGATCGACGAAGCCCGATCTCGACTCCTCCGGCGTGTCCGTCCAGTGCCCGTCCTTCGCATATCCCCCGTCCGCGACGAAGTCCTGGAACGCTTCGTTGGTCACCTCGAAGCGATCGATGACGAAATCGTCGAGCAGTGCCGACAACCCGAGGGGGACATCGGGGCTCACCATCCCGTACTCACCCCCAGGTACCGCCACCATTTCCGGGGGCACCCGGTCCACGGGATGGAATTGGACTGCGAGCGCGACGTCCCGCCCGGCGCTCGCCAGGGGAGAGTCCGCCTCGTCGCGGGACAATTTGCTCGACGCCATCCGCTCGAGGGGAGGGAAGCCGGCTAGCGCCACGACGACGCGATGATCGACGCGGGGCAGACGGTAATCGACGATCGGTGCGACCCCGATGAGCTGGCTGTCCGCGACCTGCGCCGCATCCCCTGGGAACCGCTGCACGAACACCTGCGCTCCTTCGGGTTCGCTCCTGACCGTCAACAGGTCCGACACCGTGATCATCCGGGCCACCAGCGCCGTGTCACCCGGGATCCACCGCTCAGCACGCACCGCCAGGTCGTATGCCTCCTCATAGTTCTCCGCTTCGGCGAGGCGGGAGATCTCCGGCAACAGTGCGCGCGCGTTCGACACCTGGAGGGCGCGCCACATCGCGACCCCGGCCAACGCAGCCACGAGGGCTGCCGCGACCGTGAGCATCCTGGGCGCCCGTCGTGCAGGTGAGGCCACGCGCGCGGCCGCGCATGCATCGTAGAGATCACGCGGCGACTCAAACCGATCTTCGGGTCGCTTCGCCAACGCCTTCGCGATGGCGTCGTCGATCGCCTTCGGCACGTCGGGCCTGGCATCGCGAACCGACGGCGCGGGGCTGGTGAGGGTCTTGGCCACGATGGCCTGTGTCGTGGTCCCGGTGAAGGGCGGCGCGCCCACGAGCATCTCGTAGAGAAGGCACCCCAGCGCGTAGGTGTCGCTGCGCCCGTCGATGGTCTCCTCGCCGCCGATCTGCTCAGGGCTCATGTAGGCCGGAGTGCCGAGGGAGAGCCCGGTCGCCGTGAGCTGTGCCCGGTCGGCGGTGGAAGCGGCCCGGGCGATTCCGAAGTCCGCGACCAGGGCCTCGCCGTCCTCGATGAGCACGTTCGCCGGCTTGATGTCACGGTGGATGACACCCTGGGCGTGGGCGTACGTGAGGGCCGCAGCTACGTCCTTGGTGAGCGCGAGGGCTTCGTCGAGGGGAAGCCGACCCTTCTTGTCCAGTCGATCCCGAAGCGACTCGCCCTGCACGTAGGGCATGACGTAGTAGAGGAGGTGGCCCGCCTCACCCGAGTCGAAGAGCGGGAGGATGTGCGGATGCTGCAGATTCGCCGTGGTGTCGATCTCGACCAGGAATCGCTCGGCACCGACCACGGCCGCCAATTCGGGCTTCAGGACCTTGACGGCAACGCCGCGGCCGTGCTTCAGGTCGCGAGCCAGGTACACCGTGGCCATGCCCCCAACGCCGAGCTCTCGCTCGATCTCGTAGCGGTCCGCTAGAGCTGCCCTCAGGCGGGAGATGGGGTCGACCATGTTCGCAAGATGCGGGCTGAAGGTCCGAGTCGCCAGCAACGATGGTGCGTGTTCCGGAGGTCGGCGGGGAGGAGACGCTCATCGACTTGCCCCTCGCCACGACGCTGCCTACCGTGCCCCCTCGAAGAAGTCCGGCTCAAAAGGGGCATCCGGGGAGAGCCCATGCGACAGGTACGGCTCGGCACCACGGGCATCGAGGTTTCCGAACTCTGCTTCGGAACCATGACCTTCGGTCGCGAGTCCGACGCGGCCACGAGCGCCGACGTGTACGCCCGCTGCCGGGAGGCCGGGATCGACTTCTTCGACTGCGCCAACGTGTATGCCGGGGGCGAGTCGGAACGGATCCTGGGCAGGCTCGTGGCCGCGGAGCGCGACCGGATCGTTCTGACCTCCAAGGTCTACTTTCCCATGGGCGAGGGACCGCGGGCCCGGGGGTACTCCCGCGCCGCCATCATGCACCAGGTCGAGGCGAGCCTGAAGCGCCTCGGAACCGACTACCTGGACCTCTATTTTCTGCACCGTTTCGACGAGCACACGCCCATCGAGGATGCCTTGCGTGCCCTCGACGATCTGATCCGCCAGGGGAAGATCCGGTACCCCGCCGTGAGCAACTTCGCGGCCTGGCAGGTCGCCCGGGCGTTGGGCACGTCGGAACGACTCGGCCTGGCGGCCTTCCGGTGCGTGCAGCCGATGTACAATCTCCTGAAGCGCCAAGCCGAGGTGGAGCTCCTGCCCATGGCGCGGTCCGAGGGGTTGGCCGTGATCCCGTACAGCCCCATGGCCGGCGGCATACTCACGGGCAAGTACGGCAGCGCGGACCTCTCGGTGGACGGTCGCCTCAGGGACAGCGACATGTACGCGAAGCGGTACGGTGCTCCCTCCAATTTCCAGATCGCCCAGGGCTTCGCGAAGCTGGCGTCGGAGCACGGTTGGCACCCGGCGGCGCTCGCCGTCGCTTGGGTCGCGCGCCATCCGGCGGTCACCGCCCCCATCATCGGGGCCCGCAACCTGGAGCAGCTCGAGTCCTCACTCCCCGCGACGGAGATTCGGCTGGACGACGCACTCTATGCCGAGATCTCCGGGCTCGCGCCTTCGCCGCCACTGGCCACCGACCGAGAGGAAGAGCGCGAATCCTGAGCGCGCGCCGGTTCTTGATCTCCGGGCAACCGTTATCTACAATGTGAGCATCCAATTATCACATTGTAGGAAACGGCGGGCGCTCTCCCTCTGCGGGAAGCTCCGCCGCCCACCGTCCACCAGGGGTGATGATGATGACGACGACGAGGATGGCGCTGGCCACCGCTCTGCTTGCGGCCACCACCGTGGCGCCGGCGGAAGCACAGGTGAACTCCAAGGATGCCGTGGAGATTCCCCTGGAGGTGCGCCAGGGCCGCATGGTGGTGCCGGTGCGGGCCGCCGACGGCACGGATCTGACGTTTCTGGTGAGCACCGGAACAGCGGTCACGGTCCTGGCCCAGTCCGTCGCCGACCGCCTTGGCGACCAGGCGATGACCCTGGGCGGCGTATCGCTCAACATGGAGGGCCGCCAGACCATCCCCGACGACCGTTTGACGTTCGGCGACCTGGTCGTGGACGGCATGGTGGGCAACAACACCCTCAACAATTTCGACAACCTGTTCGACGTCCCAGGCGGGCGACTGGTGCTGAAGCCCTTCGGGCGCTCGGTGATGTGGCCGGACATGAAGCTGTCCGACCCCGTTCGTCTGCGCATCCTGCACGGGGTCGTCATCGGCCTCGACGTGGAGGTCAACGGGAAGCCTTACCCCGCCATGCTGGAGCTGGGGGCGCAGAGCTTGCTGGTGAACCAGTCGGTCCTCGATGAGGGCGGCATCACGGGCAGGACGGCAAAGGAGCTTCGGTTGGGTTCGTCCACGTTCCGTGATGTGCCCATCCAGCTCAGCGACAACCCGGTCATCGGGCGCTTCTCCCCCAGCGGTGCCGGGTTCGTGCTCGTGGGTGCGCCTCCGGTGTGGGACTGCGCCATCTCCGTGAGCTGGGTCCACCAAGAGCTGCGGACGTGCGTGCGATGAGCCAGGACTATCTCGGCGAGTTCGAGCAGATGGTGCTCCTCTCCATCATGCGCCTTCGGCAGGGTGCGTACGGCCTGGCCATCAAAGACGAGCTGGAGTCCGTCGCCGGGCGCTCTCCGTCCAGTGGCGCCCTCTACACCACGCTGGACCGTATGGAGCGCAAAGGTCTCCTCGAGTCGTACGCTGGGGAGGCATCACCCGAGCGGGGGGGACGCCCCCGACGGTACGTTCGGCTCACCCCGGCCGGGCAGGAGTCGCTGGCCCGGTCACGGAGCACGCTGATGGCCCTCTGGGACGGGCTGGAAGGAGCGCTGGACCGATGAGCGCGCAACCTCCTCGCTGGTTGGAGCGTGTCGCTGAGTGGGCGCTCCCCGCCGGGCTCTCGGGCCAGGGCACCTTGGGCGACCTCGCCGAGGAGTTCCAGCGCCGGTCCTCCCGGTCCCCCTTCCTTGCCCGCCTGTGGTACGCAGGCCAGACCGCGTCCGTCCTGGCCTACCGGGTGTTCACGGGCAGTGGCGCCGACAGCCAGGACACCCATTCCGACATGTTCATGGACCTCCGCTGGGCGTTCCGGCTCGGCCTGAAGCACCCTGGCTTCGCGCTGGGCGTCGTGACGGTGCTGGCCCTCGGCCTGGCTGCCAACGTAGCGGTGTACTCGGTAGTGGACGGCACCTTCCGGAACACGAGTTGGTGGGGGGAGCCGGAGCGCACCGTGTCGGTCTGGCCGGAGCGGGAGTGGTCCTTCGGGATGATGCAGATCTACAGGGACGAGCAGGCCGCGTACCGCTCCGTGGGGGGCTACGCCGAGTTCGCCTTCGCCCTCCGTACTCCCGATGGATCGAGCGAAAGCGTCAACGGCGTCGTCATCACGCCCGAACTCTTCCGCGAGCTCTCGGTCCAGCCTGCCCTCGGGAGGGCCCTGGACGAGGACGACGCATTCCTGGGCGTCGAGCCGGTGGCGGTCATCGGCGAATCCCTGTGGCGTCGCTCCTTCGGGGCGGATCCGGGGGTCTTGGGCAGCACAGTGGACATCGGCGGCGCGTCGGTGCGTGTGGTGGGCATCCAGGGAATGGGGGGCAGGGCACCCGGCGGCCGGGCGGAAGTCTGGTTCCCGCTCGTGATGGACCCCAGGGACGACGACTACTTCAAGGCCATGAACCTGAAGATGGTGGGCGTGCTGCGTGACGGCGTGACCATGGACGACGCCTATGCCGAGATCGACACCTTCAACGACCGGCTGGCCCGCCTTTTCCCCAGCTTCTTCACGCCCGACTGGGACGACGGGATGATTCGGGTCGCTCGTGCCGACGCGTCCCAGCGCCGACTGGTTTCCACACCGCTCCTTCTGCTCCTGGGGGGCACGGCGCTGCTGCTGCTGATCACGGCGCTGAACGTGGGCAATCTGCTACTGGGGCGGGCCATCGAACGGCGGGGCGAGTTGGCCGTGCGGGCGGCCATCGGGGCCGGCCGCGGGCGTATCGTGCGGCAACTGCTCGTGGAGGCGGGAGTCCTGACGGTGTTGGCGGTGGGCCTGGGCCTCTGGGCCGGGGCCGTGGCCGGCCCGTGGATTGCGGAACTCTTCGTGGGTGAGGCCGTGGTGACGGCCAGTTCTGTGCTCGAGCCTTCGGTCTTGGCGTTCGCCATGGCGGCGGCCGTGGGCGCCTGGGTCGTCCTCGGAGGCGTCCCCGTGGCGTATTTCCTGCGATCGCAGCGTTTCGGGCTCGACGTGAGGCCGAAATCGGGCATGCGCGTGCAGCAGTCTCTCGTTTCGGTGCAGGCCGCTTTGGCGACGCTTCTTCTGGTCTCCGCCACGCTCCTGGTCGCCACCGTGGGGAACCTCCGGAGTGTGCCACTGGGGTTCGACGAACGGGATCTGCTGACCGTCGAGCTCTCCCCTCCGGAAGATCGGGTGAGCAGTGCCGCTTCTGCGCGAGGACTCTACGACGGTCTGGCGGAGAGGGTTGCGGCCATCCCCGGCGTTGAGGCCGTCGGCCTCACGGCGTGGCTGCCCCTGCGCGCCCAAGCGCCGCTGGCGCCCATCAACCTGGAAACCGCGCCGATGGATCAAGCCCAGGCGGCCAGGGCGCCGCTGCACTACGTGGATCCCGGCTTCTTCAGAGCCATGGACCTGGAGCCGATCCAGGGGCGGCTCCTCGGGTCGGAGGACCGGAAGGACGGCAACAGCGTGGTGGTGGTGAACGAGACGCTGGCCGACATGCTCTGGCCGGA
Source organism: Longimicrobiales bacterium (assembly GCA_035458765.1). GTDB lineage: Bacteria > Gemmatimonadota > Gemmatimonadetes > Longimicrobiales > Gaopeijiaceae > SZUA-318. Next base: position 4,518 of record DATHZE010000052.1, on the reverse strand, counting down.
CGGGTCAGCCATCGGGCAGCGCATCGCCATCGATCCCCACATGTGGGACAACTTCCTTCCCGTGGTGGGTGTGGTGCCCGACATCCGCTCCGGCGGTATCACGGGCCCCGCGGGCCCCGCCATGTACGTGTCCCTGGCGGAGAAACCCACCCGGGACGTGACGCTCCTGGTCCGGACCGCCGGAGGGGGGGGTGGACTCGTCCCGGCCGTGCGCCGGGCCGTGGCCGACGTGGATGCGCTGGTCCCCGTGCGTTCGGTGATGTGGATGGCCGACGTGGTGCGCGCAGCCTATTCCATTTCCTGGGTGGTCATGGGGCTGCTCGTGATTCTGGCCGCTCTGGCCACGGCGCTGGGCGCCATAGGCATCTACGCGGCCCTGACCCAGCACGTGGCTTCCAGTCGTAGGGAGATCGGGGTGCGCATGGCTCTCGGAGCGGATCCCGGCGCGGTGGTGAGCGGCGTGGTGCGGTCCGGCCTCCTCATCGCAGGCGTGGGCATCCTGGTGGGATGCGTCGCGGCGGCGGTGTCGGCCCGCGTGCTGGAGTCCATGCTCTTCGGCGTGTCCTCGGTGGCGCTCTGGGCTTACGTGGCGGCTGCCGTGGCGCTCGGATTCGCCGCGCTGGTGGCCGGCTGGGTGCCGGCGTGGAGGGCGGGGAGGCTGCCCCCGGCGGAGGTGCTGCGGAGCGACTGATCCCCGGCGGCTTGCGGACGGACCCCGGCGCGTGGAGCTTCCGACCCTTCCCCCTACTCTGGAGCCTGCCGTGCGGCCCGTCGCGATCCTGTTCACCGTCCTGGCCTTCGCCGCTGCGGCGCCATCGGCCATCCAAGCGCAGCTGACCGACACCAAGGTCCTCACCTCGGAGGCCGTGAAGAACGCCATGGCGGCTGCCGAGGCCGAGGCCCTGGCCAATGGCTGGCGGCTCTCCATCGCCATCGTGGACGCCCATGGCGAGCTGTTGGCCTTCCACCGCATGGACGGCGCCTCGCTGCCCTCCATCGACATCGCCCAGGCCAAGGCCCGCACCTCCGCGCGTGGACGTCAGCCTTCCAAGGCGTACGCGGATCGCATCGCCGGCGGCAACCTGGCTACGCTGGCGCTGGACTACATGCCCCTCCAGGGGGCGGTTCCCATCATCGTGGACGGAGTCCTGGTGGGGGCCATCGGATCCAGCGGCGCCCAGTCCGCCCAGGACGAGCAGGTGTCCATGGCCGGAGCGGCCGCGATCCATCCGTAGAAGGGAGTCCTGATGTCCTTCACAGCCGCCGACCTGGTCGCGCTTCTCGAGTTGGAGCCCATCGAGGTCAACATCTACCGGGGCCAGAACCGCAACATCGGGACGGGGCGGATCTTCGGCGGCCAGGTGTTGGCCCAGGCGCTGGTTGCGGCCGCGCACACCGTGGAGGAGGAGCGCTCACTCCACTCCATGCACGGTTACTTCATCCTGGCAGGGGACCTGGATCTTCCCGTGGTCTACTTCGTGGACCGGCTCCGGGACGGCGGTTCCTTCACCACGCGGCGCGTCACGGGCATCCAGCACGGGCAGGCCATCTTCTCCATGTCGACGTCCTTCCATCGCGGCGAGGAGGGCTTCGAGCACCAGTCGGACATGCCCGACGTGCCCGATCCGGAGTCCCTTCGTCCGGAATTGGACATCATCCGGGAGCGCGCCGACGAGATACCGGAGACGTACCGCCCCTTTCTGACCCAGGACCGCCCCCTGGATTTCCGGATCGTGGACGGGACGGATCCCTTCGACACCACCGTGCTGGAGCCCAGGCGCAGCTACTGGGTGCGGGCCATCGGGGCCGTGGACGACAACCCGGTCCACCACCAGGCGCTGCTGGCCTACGCCTCGGACTACGGATTGCTGGGAGCTGCCCTTCGACCTCACGGAGTGAGCTTCCGGGATCCTCGCATGATGGTGGCGAGCCTGGACCACGCCATCTGGTTCCATCGTCCGTTCCGGATGGACGACTGGATGCTCTACGTAGCGGAAAGCCCCGCGGCGGCAGGCGCGCGGGGCTTCACACGTGGGACCTTCTTCAAGCGCGACGGGACGCTCGTAGCGTCGACGGCGCAGGAAGGCCTGGTCCGCCGGAAGCGCGGAGTCTAGCGGCTTCGCCGCAGCCTCACGTCGCCGCTCACGGTGTTGAAGGTGAGGCTCCGCTCGCCCCTGTCCCCGATGTAGCCCTCCACGTTGGCGCCGATCCAACGGCGGCGCTGGCGTCCCGTAAGGGTGAGGTCGAAGTCGGAGTCGATGTCGCCGGACAGGGACTCGAAATCCACGTCGGTCTCGATCCCGGCGGGGAGCCACAGCGTGATGTCTCCGCTCACCGTCTGGAATTCCAGGTCCGTCCAATCCGAGGACCCCATCTCGATTTCGATGGACCCGCTCACGGTGTTCCCCCAGGCCCTTTCGGTGGTGGAGACGTAGATGTCCCCGCCGACCGTGTTGGCGCGAACCTGGGAGCGCAGTCCATCCGCGCGGATATCTCCCGAGACCAGGTTGCCGTGGAACTCGACCCCGGCGGGTACCTTGACCACGTAGTTCACGCCCACGTCGATGGAGTGGCGGCTGCCCCACCGGCTCCTGTCCCCGCGGTTGTCGCAGTCGTCGCCGGGGTTGTCGTGGGCGTGGTATACCGCGCACACGGTGTAGCCGTTGGGCTCCTTCACCACGCGGATCTCGACCTCGTCGAAGTCTCCGGCCCGGCCGTCCTTTTCCGCCACGAGCTCGGCCTGGCTTCCCGACGTGTACTCTGCGCGGATCTGTCCGACGATGCCCCGAACCTCCAGGACCTGCCCCGGGCTCATGGCGTTCTGCCATCGGAAGGATGCGTCCTGCGCCTCCACCCCCGAAGCCGTGCCCGCCGCCAACAGCGCCATCGCCGCCCCAACTCCCCTCATCATGCCCTTCATCCCGTCCGCTCCTGTCCGTGTGGCTGTTCGGTTCCTGTGTACTAGGACGTGGGAGCCGGAGAAAAAGTTTGGATGGAGGTGGCGGGACGGGTCAGGACTCCAGTTCGGTTCCACACCATTTGCAGTGGCGGGCGTCGGGGTCGTGTCCCGAGCGTGCGCAGTTGGCGCAAGCGCGGTCGGCGCGTCCGCCCCGGCTGGCGTAGGCCAACTCGGCGGTGACGATGCCGGTGGGCACGGCGATGATCCCGTAGCCCATGATCATGACCAGAGTGGCCAGGCCCTGGCCCAGAGGCGTCTGGGGCGTGACGTCGCCGAAGCCTACGGTGGTGAGCGTGACCACCGCCCAGTACACCCCGGTGGGAATGCTTGTGAACCCGTGTTCGGGGCCCTCGACGAGGTACATCAGGGAGCCCACGATGACGACGATGGTCATCACGGTGAAGACGAACACGGTGATCTTGTAGCGCGCAGCGCGAAGTGCCTGGCTGAGAACCCGGGCCTCGCCGGTGTACTGGGCAAGCTTGAGGATGCGGAAGACCCGCAGGACCCGGAGGATTCGCACGACGGTGAGGACCTGCCCGCCCGGCAGCAGGACCGAGAGGTACGTGGGAAGGATCGCCAGTAGGTCGATGACTCCCAGAAAGCTGCGGGCATAGCGCGCGGGACGGTCCACGCACCAGAGGCGGAGGACGTACTCCACGGTGAAGGCCAGCGTGAAGCCCCATTCCAGTTCCCGGAGAATCGGTCCGTGCACGGAACGGATGGACGCCACGCTTTCCAGCATGATGGCCAGCACGCTGCCCATGATGAGGAGGATGAGGACGACGTCGAAGGCGCGTCCGGCTCGGGTCTCGTGACCGAAGATGACCTGGTAGGTCCTGCGACGTCCGGCGGACGCCGTCGGCGGCGGACGCAGGCCCAGGGGGTCGACAGCGGTGGGTGTGGTCATGTGGCCAGACCTATTACATGATGGGCTTCCCCGCCAGCCTCTTCAGAATGACGTCCCAGTGCTCCAGCGCGCCGAAGAACGTTCGCACGGTCACCCGTTCGTTGAGTCCGTGGGCGAACTGGTCACTGTCCTTCATGAACATGCCCGAGATGCCGTAGGTGGGAATGCCGGCGGCGCGAGTCTCCTTGCCGTCGGTGCCGTACGGCGCCATGGCCGGAATGGCCGTGAGGTCAGGATATCGCGTCTGGATGGCGGCGGTGACCGCCTCCACGATGTCGGCGCGGATCGGGGATGTCGGGCTGGCCTGGGGGTCGTCCAGGACCTCGATCTTCAGGCCCGGGGTGTCGGCCACCCGGGCCAGGGTGGCCTCGACGTCAGCGACCTCCACGCCGGGGAAGATGCGACAGTTCACCGTGGCCGTGGCCGACTGGGGCAGGGCGTTCTCGGCGTGGCCGGCGCGGAGCATTGTGGCCACGCACGTGGTGCGCGTAATGCCCACCTGTTCGGGCTGGTGCCAGAGGACCTCGGCGGCGGCCGCGTCGCTGGGGTCCGCGGCCAGGGCCGCCATGGCCCGACCCACGTCGCCGGAGACCAGCTTGGACATCTCGGTGAAGTAGAGCCGCGTCGCGTCGTTCATCATGACGGGAAA
>DATHZE010000051.1:0-2603 GCA_035458765.1 Longimicrobiales bacterium | reverse complement strand
CCCGCGGATCGACGACCCGCAGGGTACCCGCGCCGTCCAGCCGGCCACTCACCAGGTCCATGAGCCCTTCGCCGAGATACGCCAGCTCGGGCCCTCCGTTCACCGTGAAGGGGAGGACCGCGATGACGTCGCGGGTCTCCTCACCCCCTGCAGGCGCGTCGGACCCCCAGTCGCCCAGAGCAACCGCCGACAGCGCGGCCACCACCGCGACGGCCGCGACGATCCCGGGCCAGATGCGACGCCGGCCACCTCCGAATGCCAACGGGACGGCGGGCGACGAGGCCGTGGACCGCCGACCGCCGGTGGCCTCGTCCAACGCGTTCAGGAAGTCCGCCGCATCGGCGAAGCGGTCTTCGGGCTTCTTGGCCAGGGCCCGGCGGAAGACCGCGGCGACGGGGCCGGGCACGTCGGGGCGGAGACTGGTGAGCTCCGGGGGCTCCTTGGACAGGATGGCGTTGATCATGGCCATGGGGTGCTCACCCTTGAAGGGCGCATCCCCCGTGAGCATCTCGTAGGCCATGACGCCCAGCGACCAGACGTCGGAGGCTGGGGTGATGGGGTCGCCGGCGGCCTGCTCGGTGCTCATGTAGGCCGCGGTGCCCACGGTGGCTCCCGTCTGGGTCAGGCTCTCGGCGGACTGCAGCTTGGCCACGCCGAAGTCCAGGAGGCGCACGGCGTCGCCTTCGGTGACCATGGTGTTGGCGGGCTTCACGTCCCGATGGATTATGCCACCGGCGTGGGCCCGCTTCAGGGCCTCGGCGAGCTGCCGGACGATGTACACCGTGCGCTCGGCGCTGAAGCGCTCCCTGGCCAGGAGCTCCTTGAGGGTCGCGCCCTCGTACAGGGCCATGACGATGTAGAGCTCGCCGTCGTCCGTCTCCCCGATGTCATGGACGGTGCAGATGTTCGGGTGATCCAGGGCCGAGACCGACTTGGCCTCGCGGATGAAGCGCTCCTTGGCCTCGGGATCGGAGATGTACCGGTGCGCCAGAAACTTAAGCGCCACGGGACGGTCAAGGCGGGTGTCCAGGGCCCGATACACGTCGCCCATGCCCCCCTGCCCGAGGAGGTCGCCGATGCGGTACTGCTTGATGGAGGTTCCGGTGCGCATGGATCGCCGGCTTGGGGAGGACGGCACGACGGGCGTGAAGGTGCTCTGTCGGCTGAGGAGGTGTCAAATGGGCGGGTGGGGCCCGCCAAGGCGCGCACGCGGCGCCCCAAGATCAGGCCGATGGGTCTCAGGTCGGAGATTCCGTGGTGCCTCAGGCCTCGTGACGGTCAGGCGTCCTGCCTCCAGCGCCTAAACCGCGGCCGCCACCGCTTCGAGCTGCTCGGCTCTGCGGCTGGCACGTCCGTCCAGGACGTCCTCCTTGGCGGCCATGATGGCGCCCCGTACCAAGTCGCTCTGACTGGCGTCCCCCAGCACGCCTGCCAGCCGCTCCAGCCCGACGGTGAGACGAGACTCGCACCGTACCTTTATGCGCCCGGCAAGTCGGCCCTGGGCCAGGGGGTGGCGTGCCAACCGGGAAAGGCGCCTCGCCAAGGGCGGTTGCTCGGTGGCGGATTGGAGATAGAACCGGATCAGGGCCGGCGAGAACCTGCGCGTGGTCACGTGGTAGTGCTCCGCTACCATGGCCAGGACGTCCTCGAGCTCGCGCGGAACGCGGGCCTCCAGGATCTCCTCCTTGCTCGTCCCCCGCACCTCTTTGATCCTCGCCGCCGACTGTGCAGGAATGACGAGGACCTCATCCGACTCTTCGTGCACACCGACCAGCACGCTCGCGATCCTGGCCCCGGAGTCGAGGGTGAGGGTCCGGTATCGAAAGACCACCGGCACGCGACCGAGCCCTGGCGCCAAGGCGACGCCTCGTTCGCCCTCCCGGATGATCTTCATCATGACTCCCTCACGTGTGCACGCTTACGAACACCGCCGTGTCGCTGGGCTGGTCGAGAAAGTAGACCTTCACATACCACCGCTGGCGACCGAGCACTGGACGAAAAAGGTGGACCATCGTGGTCCTGTCCCAGTCGTGCGGCGTGGTCGAGTACTGGTCCCCCCGCGTCCTGCGTACCAGGCGAATCACGTCTGCCTCATCGACGTCCCCGATGGCGAGGAGGTTCTTCTCGGAGAGTGCCCCGCGAGCTTCGTGCTGGTAGTTCCCGTCCACGAGAGCCCGAATCACGGCTTTCCTCGCCTCGGTCAGACCCACTCTACTGTACCACGTTTGTGGGACACATCCAAGACCTCCCCATTGGGGCCAGAGCCGCTCTGCAGACTCGCGCCCCTCGACGGGCGAACCCATGGATGGTTGGAGCGCCTTCAGGGAGCGGGCGCGAAAGCCTCGTCGCTCACCTCAGGCCCACAGCTCCGCTCTGCCCGATGTCCCGTTGGACCCTTCATGTGCCGGAGGGACGAGGTGCTCGAGGCAGGGGTGAGCAGGGCCCTCGGCCGGCCCTTCAGGCTACCCGGGGGATGAAGCGACGCGGCGGGTGGACACCCTACCCGCCGAAGACCGCCGCCAGCGCCCGATCGTAGGTTTTCACGTCCCGGACGTCGCGACGACTGCAGCACGCCACATGGAGCAGGTCCCGGGCACCGAGGC
>DATHZE010000050.1:0-7317 GCA_035458765.1 Longimicrobiales bacterium | reverse complement strand
GCACCTGCGCGTCGATGCCCTGGAGCCGGGACGGGCCTGCGGCGCGGTGGCGCTCCGGGGACTCCTGGAGGCCGCGCGGAGGCGGGGGCTCGAGGCCCGATGCGTCGACCTGCGCAACTCGGGGGATACCTCCGGAAGCCGGCAGAGCGTGGTGGGTTACGGCGCCTTCGGCTTCTGGCCCGCGGAAGCGTAGCCCCCACGCCACGGGGCTACGCGAGGCGAACCCGCTCCCAGCGCGGTCCCCATGTGCCGGGCTCGGCCTCCAGCACGCCCGCGCACGGCGTCCCACAGGCGGCACACCTCCCGTCGGGGCCCAGCAGCCACGAGGTGACGGCATACCCGTCGCGGCCGACGACGCGGGCCCCACATGCGTGGCAGTACGTGGACTGCCCCAGGGGATCGTGCACGTTGCCCGTGTACACGTAGCGCAGCCCGTTGCCCAGGCCGATGAGCCGGGCGCGGCGCAGGGTGGCCCGCGGCGTGGCGCGCACGTCGCGCATCCTCCAGTCGGGGTGGAAGGCCGAGAAATGAAGCGGTACGTGGAACCCCAGCTCGTCGGCGACCCAACGCGTGAGCGCGTCGATTTCCCCATCCGAATCGTTGAGGCCGGGGATGAGCAGGGTGGTCACCTCGGTCCACACGTCGGTCTCGTGCACGAGGTAGCGCAGCGTGTCCAGGACCGGCCCGAGCCGTCCCGCGCAGACCTTGCGGTAGAAGGCGTCGCTGAATGCCTTGAGGTCCACGTTGGCCGCGTCCATGACGGCGTAGAACTCCCGCCTGGGCTCGGGCAGGACGTAGCCGGCCGTGACCGCCACGGTCCTCACGCCCGCCGCCCTGCACGCCACCGCCACGTCCACGGCGTACTCGTGAAAGACCACCGGATCGTTGTACGTGAACGCCACGCTCCGGCACCCCAGGCGGCGGGCGGCCTCGACGATGGCCGCCGGGCCCGCCGCGTCGGCCAGGGTGTCCATCTCCCGGGACCTGGAGATGTCCCAGTTCTGACAGAACCTGCACGCCAGGTTGCAGCCGGCGGTTCCGAAGGAGAGGACCGGCGTGCCCGGAAGGAAGTGGGCCAGCGGCTTCTTCTCGATGGGATCGATGCAGTACCCGCTGGAGCGCCCGTAGGTGGTGAGAACGATCTCTCCCGCCGACTCCGCGCGCACGAAACACAAGCCGCGCTGCCCCGGGTGGAGCCGGCACCGCCGGGGACACAGGTCGCACTGGACGCGGCCATCGGGCAGCATGCTCCAGTACCGGGTGGGGTGTCCCGAGACGGCTTGGGTCTGGCTCATCGTGCTGCCTTCCGTGGGCACATGCGTCAGGTGGGTCTACCCGTCAACGGACGGCGGGCTCCCGTCCGGGCTCTTGTTGACCACCCGGAGTCTCCCTAGCGTTCGATCCAGGTTGTCCGCACGGCTGAGTGGCCATCCTCGCAACCCTCTTCAACCGGTTCGCTTCTGGACATGGAGGTTTCCCCGTGCGCCGCGCCCTGCTTCTCGCAGCCGCCCTCGTCGCCCTCCCCCATCCTGCGATGAGCCAGGATGCCCCACCGCGCCCCCGGGCGCGGGACATCGGCCTCGTGGTCGGCGTCTTCCAGCCCGGCGCCGACAACGCCATCACCGACGTGGCCGGGGTGCGGGTGGGTCAGACAACCGTCGTGGAGGGGGACAACGTCCGCACCGGCGTCACCGCGATCCTGCCCCACGGCGGGAATCCCTACCTGAGCCGTGTCCCCGCGGCCATCCACGTGGGCAACGGATTCGGAAAGCTCCTGGGCGTCACCCAGGTGGGTGAGCTGGGCGAGTTGGAGACACCCATCCTCCTCACGTGCACGCTGTGCGTCTGGAAGGCCGCCGACGCCATGGCCGCGTGGATGCTGGCCCGCGAGGGCATGGAGAACGTCCGTTCCATCAACCCCGTGGTGGGGGAGACCAACGACGGTGGCCTGAACGACATCCGGAGCCGTCCCATCCGCCCGGACCACGTGGTGGCGGCCCTGGAGTCGGCGGCGGAGGGCCCCGTGGAAGAGGGCGCCGTGGGCGCGGGCGCCGGTACCGTGGCGTTCGGTTGGAAGGGCGGCATCGGAACCAGCTCCCGTGTCCTGCCGGAAGCCCTGGGGGGCTACACCGTGGGCGTCCTGGTCCAGTCCAACTTCGGCGGCATCCTCCAGATGAACGGAGCGCCGGTGGGCGTGGAGTTGGGCCAGTACGCTTTCGCCAACCAGGTGCGTCCGGCGGACGGTGCCCAGGCGGCCTACGACCCACGGGCCGACGTCCAGGAATGGGGGTCCATCATGATGGTGGTGGCCACCGACGCCCCGCTGTCGGACCGGAACCTCGAGCGCCTCGCCCGCCGCGCCATCATGGGACTCGCCCGCACGGGCTCCTACGCCAGCAATGGCTCGGGCGACTACGTCATCGCGTTCTCCACGGCCAACGGCGTGCGCCGCAGCACCACGCCCTCGGTCATCCGCATCGACGATCTGCACAACGAGCAGATGAGCGGTCTGTTCGAGGCCACCGTGGAAGCCACCGAGGAGGCCATCTACAACTCCCTCCTCAAAGCGGTGACGGTCACGTCCAACGGGCGCACCGTGGAGGCCCTGCCCCTGGAGCCCACTCTGGAGATCCTCAAGAAGTACGGGGCCGTCAGATGAGCGGCCCCAAGCCCGTTCTCGACGACTTCCACTGGGCGCTCCGGACCGAGATCTACAGGCACGTCGCCGAAACCACGGAGGCGCCCTCGTTGGAGGCGTTGGCCGCGTGGGCTGGCCGGACCCACACGGACGTCCTGGAGGCCCTGGACGCCTTGGAAGCGAACCACCACATCGCGCTGCTTCCGGACCGCACCGGGATCTGGATGGCCAACCCGTTCTCCGCCACCCCCACGGCGTTCCCCGTGGACACCCCCAGGGGTCTCTTCTGGGCCAACTGCGCCTGGGACGCCCTGGGCGTCCCGGCCATCCTGGGCGTCGACGGATGGACCGAGACCCGATGCGCCGGAAGCGGTGAGCCCATCTCCTTCGGCGTGCGCGGCGGGGAGCGCCAGGGAGACGACGGCCTCATCCATCTGGTGGTGCCGCCCCGCCATGCCTGGGACGACATCGGCTTCACCTGAGGCACGTACCTCGTCTTCCGGTCGGAAGAGGAAGTGGACGGCTGGTGCGCGCGCAGGGCCCTGTCCCGGGGCGCCATCATGACGCTGGACCAGTGCTGGAGCATGGCGCAGGGGTGGTATGCGGGACGCTTGGAGCCAGGGTGGCGGGGTCGGTCCCCGGCGGCGGCCCAGGCGATTCTGGAGGCGGCGGGCCTCAACGGCCCCTTCTGGAGGATGGTGTAGAGGGTCCCGACGGGGTCTTCTAGTCGTCGTCCCCGACACCCTCCACGAGGTCACCGAGCCCAACCGCATCCAGAAGCTTGAGGGCGTTCCGGGTGGTGGCGAGCCCCGGCCGCAGCCGGTAATCGAACGTGAGTTTCGTGCGCCCCTCGGCTCGCCCGACCTGCTCGCGGAAGTGGACCTTGGCCGCCGCCGCATCCAGATCCGGCGCCTCGGCCAACGTGAGATCGTGGGAGGAGACGGCCCCCACCGCATGGCGGGCCAGGAGGTGACGGATGACGGCGCGCGCCGCCACCCGGCGCTCCGCCGTGTTGGTGCCGTGGAGGATCTCGTCGAGGAGGTACAGCACCGGCGGGCCGTCGGCGTCAGCCGCCTCCACGATGCCCCGGATGCGCAGGAGCTCGGCCATGAACAGGCTGACGCCCTGGGCCAGTGAATCGTCCACCCGCATGCTCGTATGCACACGCAGGTGTGGCAGCGCAAACGAGCGCGCACACACCGGCGCCCCCGCTCCGGCCAGAACCACGTTGGTCCCGATGGCCCGCAGGAGCGTCGTCTTCCCCGACATGTTGGAGCCGGTCACCAGAAGGAACGTCCCCGCCGGGCCCACCTCCACGTCATTGCGCACACAGGCGGACGGCGGCAGAAGCGGGTGCCCCACCGCGATGCCCGACACGCGGACCTCCTCGCCGGGCACGCACAGGGGGTCGCACCAGTCGGGGTGGTCGTAGGCCAGGGACGCCAAAGCCGACAGCGCCTCCCACGAGCCCAGCGCGTCGAGCCACCCCCGGACCGATCCACCGTTGGCGCTCCGCCACCGATCCAGAGCCACGGTGAGATGGAGGTCCAGCAGGAAGAAGGGACTCAGGGCGGCGTAGGCGAGGTTCCTCCGGCTGGCCACCGTGTCCAGCAGACGGCCCAGCCGGCGCAACCGGTGCGATGCGCGCTCCGAGCCGGCGCCCAGCCGCTCCGACAGCTCCAGGAGGAGGGGTGACGAACCCGGCCCCTGCTCCACCATGGCGAGCTGCGGGACCTGGGCCGCCACCAGCGCCACGCCCGCCTCGGCCATGGCCAGCTCCCGATGGACCCGAAGCCATACCCGACGGAGGACCTCCAACTGCGCCAGGGCGGGAACCACCCAATACGGCGGAAAGCCCAGGAAGACGTCGGCCAGCACCAGGGCCGCCAGGGCAGGCGGCAGGAGCACCGCGGCACCCCGGGCCCACCAGAGGGAAGACAGCCAGCTGGCTCCTTCGGCCCAGGTGAGAAAGCGCTCCAACTCCGGCGGCTCCTCCGAGGCCTCCAGACGGCCGTGTGCCGAAAACGTCAGGCGCAGATCGAGGTCCGGCGCCAACTCCCGCACCGCCGCCAACCTACGCGCCGTCTCCGGAGGCGGAGCGCTCGTGAGCAGCCACGACCGCAGGGTCTCCCTGCCACGCTCCGTGGTCACGGGCCCCGCCAATCGCGCGAGGGAGGCCTCACCGAGGACGTCCAGGTCCCGGGCGTACGGATGGTCGGGAGGCGCCGGGGCCGTGATCCGCTCGGCCGCGGGGAGGGCCCCGGCCAGATCGGCCCACCGCCGATCCAGGCGGAAGATCCCTTCCCTGGCCAGCCCCTGGAGCGCACGATGCCAACGTTCCTTCCGGCGGATGCGGCGGTGTGCGATGACCTCCGCTGCGAAGCCCACCGCCAGCAGCAGCGCCACGGCGAAGGCGGCTCGGGCTACGGCGCCCTCGGCCACGTCCACCACCAGGAGCGCGGCGGCGGTGGCCAGAAACGTGAAGACCCGTGCGGTCGAAAGCCGGAGAGAGGAGCGCCGCAGCCCGGCGAGCGCATCCTCGTGCTGGGCCGCCCGGGCCTCGTACTCGCCCCGTGGGGTCGCGGCCTTCGTCTCCATCAGCGGAGCACCGTCCCCAGCACCGCCAGCATCGTCTCCAATTCCTCCAGCGTGTGGTCCCCCATGTGACCGATGCGGAAGTCGGTCCCCTTCCCTTGGCCGTATCCGGCGCCGACGACCCACCCCAACTCCGCCATGGAACCCACCACGGCGCGCGGGTCCACCCCGCCGGGCAGGGCTACCGCGGTCACTGTCGGGGACCGGTGGCCCTCCGGGGCCACAACGCGCATCGCGATCCCCTGGGCGGCGGCCTCTTCCTCCACCCACGACCAGGTGCGTCGCGCCATGGCCATGTGTCGCGCCCAGCGCCCCTCCATGGTCTCCGAAAGGATCCGGCGAAGTTGATCCTGCAGCGCATAGAGGAGCGTGAGCGCAGGCGTGGTGGGCGTCTGAAACGTCTCCATGTTCCGTGCGTACGTCACCAGGTCGAAGTACAGGCCCTTTCCCGGTGTTCTTGCCGACGCTTCCATCATCCTGGGCGACGCCACGGCGAAGGCCAGCCCCGGCGGGAGGGCCAGCGCCTTGTGTGAACCCGTGAGGACGAAGTCCAGCCCCCAGGCGTCGGTATGCAGCTCGGCCCCTCCCACGCCGGTGACCGAATCCACGAGGAGCAGGGGTCCGCCGTGTTCGCGCACCACCCCGGCGATCTCCGCCACGGGATTGAGCGCTCCGGTGGACGTCTCGGAGTGCACCACCGTGACCGCATCGTAGTCGCGGCGGCCCAGGGCCCGTCGCACTTCGTCCGGATCGTGCACGGCACCCCATCCCACCTCGATGCGATCCACTCGGCGTCCGCACGCCACCGCGATTTCGGCGAAGCGCTCACTGAAGGCGCCGTTGACCAGGCTGAGGACGGGTCCCGTGCCGCTGTTCCGGATGCCCGCTTCCATGAAGCCGGTGGCCGAGGATGCCGCCACCAGCACGGGACGGTCCGTCCGGAAGACGTCCTTGAGCCCGGGCTGCAGATCCGCCATGAGCGAAACGAAGTCCGCGCCCCTGTGGGCGATCATGGGACGGGCCTGGGCCGCCAGGATCTCCGGTCGGACTTCGGTGGGACCGGGAAGGAAGAAGCGGCCGCGCATGATCAGTCCCTCCAGGCGTCCTTCCACCGGGTATAGTGGACGATGACCACCCCTGCCTGCTCGAGCACCGCCAGGCCGCCGTTGTCACGGTAGACCTCCCGGTAGAACACGTGGGTGACCTTGGCCTGGACCATGAGCTTGGCGCACATCACGCATGGACTCGCCGTGACGAACGCCACCTTGTCGGGAACGTCGCCCCTCGCCTTCACCAGAGCGTTCTGCTCCGAGTGGATGCACCCGCACTTTCCGGGCTCGGCGGAGTCGCACCGGTTGGGGAATCCCCGAACGTTGCCGTTGTAGCCGATGGAGAGAACGTGCTCCAGTGCGCCATCGGTGATGACGGTGCCCACCCGCAGCCGCTCGCACGTGCTCCGCTTGGCCAGTTCTTCGGCCATGCGCATGTAGACCTCGTACAGCGGCGGCCGATTCGTGGGCTCCAGCTTGGAGAGGAAGTCTTCTGGAACGGTCAGGACGTTGAGCGGGTGCGTGTTCTCGGACACGCCGTCTTTGTAGATGGTGGGCATACGGTTTCAGGAGCCTTTGAGTTGTTCGTCGATGGACCGGGTGCGGTCGGTGACCACGTCGCCGGTATGCTGCGTCCCTACCGGCTCCACAAGGGCGAGCCAGCACTCCTCGTCGGCCACGGGGTTGTGCCGCACCCCCGCGGGGACGACGAAGGCGTCCCCGGGGCCCAAGTCCACCTCACCGTCCTCGAACTGGATCCGGAGCCGCCCGCGTAGGATCAGGAACAGCTCGTCCTCATGCTCGTGGGCGTGCCATACGAACTCTCCCAGGACCTTGGCCACCTTCACGTACTGGTCCCCTACCCGGGAAACCACCTTGGGAGACCAGAACTCCGTCAGGGCGCCGGCGGCCTCTTCGAGATTCACGCCCTTCACTTCCATGCGATGGCGCCCCCATGAGCAGGACCCGACTTCGATATGCGAAGGCCGGCCCAGAGAACAGGCCGGACCACGGAAGATCGGCTTACCCCGCTGG
>DATHZE010000049.1:0-6390 GCA_035458765.1 Longimicrobiales bacterium | reverse complement strand
ATGGGCCTGCTGGTGGCCGCCGGGCTCATGACCAAGAGCATCACGACCCTGAGGAACTTCGACTACGGGTTCGAGCCCGACGCCGTGTTCACCGCCCGTCTGGGTCTCTTTCCTGCCGACTTCCCCGACGCGGAGACGCGGCTCCGCTTCTACGAAGACCTTCGGATCCGCGTGCAGGAGGCGCCGGGGGTCCGTTCCTCCAGTCTGGGCACCGTCCTCCCCGGAGTGGGATCCAACTTCGAGCGCTTTGCCGTGGAAGGAGAGGCGTATGCCACCGATCGTGACCTGCCCGGCGCCCGGTCCGGCCTGATCGATCCGCGGTACTTCGAAACAGTGGGCCTGGACGTGACCTTGGGTCGGGACTTCGAGCCCGGAGACGACGCGAACGCCCTTCCGGTGGTCATCGTGAACGCCTCCTTCGCGCAGAAGCACCTACCTGGGGGTTCGCCGCTGGGTCGACGCATCCGTGTGGGTGGGTCGACCAGCACCGAGCCGTGGCGCACGGTGGTGGGGGTGGTTCCCGATGCCTGGATGCAGGGTCTGGGCAATGCACAGGAGCCGCCCGAGGGCTTCTACGTCCCCGTCCAGCAGAGTGACGCGCGCTTCATGAGCATCCTGGCCCGGGGTCCGGCGGATCCCATGGTCCTGACGGCGGCGGTGCGCGATGCCGTCATCGCCGCCAACGCCGACACGCCCATCTACTTCGTCGAGACCCTTCGGTCGCGCATCGCAGAGAACACCTGGGTCTACAACGTGTTCGGTGTCCTGTTCATGGTGTTCGGTGGCGTCGCGCTCTTCCTGGCCTCCATCGGGCTCTATGCGGTCATGGCGTTCAGCGTGAGCCGGCGCACGCCCGAGGTGGGGATCCGCATGGCCCTCGGGGCACGGTCCAATCAGGTTCACGGCCTGATTCTCCGCCAGGGCCTGATCCAGATCTTCTTGGGGATGGCGATCGGGCTGGGCCTGGCGGTCCTGGTGTCCCGGGCGCTGGCCCTGGTCCTGTTCCAGGTGAGCGCCGTAGATCCGGTGGTGTTCGCCCTGGTGGCCGTGGTCCTGGCCACCACCGGGCTGGCTGCCTCGGCGATTCCTGCCCGGCGGGCCACACGCGTGGATCCCCTGGTGGCTCTGCGCTCCGAGTAGTCTTCCGCCGTCGTAGACCGACTCCGCGGGTTCTTCCGTGACGGGGACGGTGGGTAGATCTTCCTCTACCTACCGTCCCTTTTCCTCGGATCCTCCGCCGTCCCCGGAGCATTGGCATGGCCCTCCACGACACGCCTCGCTTTCCCCGCGGGTTCCGCTGCGCCTCCACCAACTGCGGCATCAAGGCCGAGGGCAGGGACCTTTCCCTTTTCGCGTCGGAGGTTCCGGCTGCGGCCGCGGCCGTGTTCACCCGGAACCAGGTGGCGGGCGCGCCCATCGTGGTCGGGCGGGAAGTCATCCTGGGGGGCCTTCTGCAGGCGGTGGTGGTGAACAGTCGGGTCTCCAACGTGGGTACGGGGGAGGAGGGAATCGCCCGGGCTCGGCGCATGGGGGTGGCCGCCGCGGGCGCGTTGGGCATCGACGACGGGCTGGTCCTCATGAGCTCGACGGGGGTCATCGGCGTGCCCCTTCCCGTGGAGAAGATCGAGTCTGCGCTGCCCGGGTTGGCGACCGAACTGCAGGACGACCCCATGGTGGGGGCCCAGGGGATCATGACCACGGACACCTACCCCAAGGCCGTCTCCCTCTCCATGGGACCGGCGACGCTCACGGTGGTGGGGAAGGGATCGGGGATGATCGAGCCCAACATGGCCACCATGCTGGTGTATGCGTTCACGGATGCGGCCCTGGACGCCCCCGCTTTGGATCGGGTGCTGCGGAGCGTGGTGGACGAGACGTTCAACATGCTCTCCGTCGACACGGACACCAGTACGTCGGATACCTGCGCGATCCTGGCCAATGGCTTGGCAGGGCCCGTGGGGGAGGGAACGTTCCGCGCCGCTTTGCTGGAAGCCTTCACCCGGATGACCGAAATGCTGGCTCGGGATGGCGAGGGGGCCACCACGCTCGTGCGCGTCACCGTCACCGGCGCGGCCGACCGGGGGGAAGCCAGGGTGGTGGCGAAGTCGCTGGTGAACTCACCCCTGGTCAAGACCATGGTGTTCGGCGGCGACCCGAACGTGGGGCGCATCCTCATGGCGGTGGGCAAGTGCTTCGGGTGCACCGTGGTGCCCCAGCGCATCGGGGCCTCCATCTGTGGCGCAGCCGTCTTGGCCGATGGGCGGCGAACCGACTTCGACGAGGGCGCCGTCCGGACGCTGCTGCGTGCCGACCCCGTCGATCTGGAGGTGGACCTGGGGTTGGGTTCGGGGCGGGCCCGGGCCTGGGGGTGCGACCTCACCCACGGGTACATCGACGAGAACGCGTCCTACTATTCGAGTTGAGTGCCGCGCCTACCGCCACAGGTAGCTTCGCTTAGTTTTAAAGGCTAGTCCCCTACAACAGGATTTCTGACGACATGAAGCGCAATTCGATCCTCCCGCTCATCGTGGCTCTGGCCGCGTGTGGTGGGGGAGAACCAGCTGAGAACGCGCCGGAGGCCTCCGTGGCCCCCCAGGCGGCAGCCGCAGCAGCTCCGAGCCTTTCCGAGATGACCCGTCCGGATTGGTTCCACGTGGACGACGCCAACAAGACGGTCCATATGACCATCACGGCCGGTCTCACCGACGCGTTGAATCATTGGAACTTCAACGGCTACACGAAGGGTGACGCTACCGTCACCGTGCCCGAGGGTTACACGATCACCATCGACCTGGTGAACGAGGACCCCAACATGGCCCACAGCTTGGGCATCTCGACGGTCACCAGCGGATTCGGCGCCATGCTGGATCAGACGGTGGCCTTCGACGGGGCCGTGACCTCGGACGCCGCGTCCATGACCGATGCCACGATGCCCGGCGAGACCGAGAGCATCTCGTTCGTTGCCGCTACCGCCGGCGACTACTCCATGGCCTGTTTCATCGTGGGACACGCCGCCACCGGCATGTGGATCTACTTCAATGTCTCCGCCGACGGCTCCGCCGGCGTGCAGACCAAGATGTAGTCCGACCAGGCTGAGGCGCGGACCGACGGCGCTCCCTCCGTTTCCGGGGGGGGCGCCGTCTCGTTTCCCCCACCTGGTCGATCCTGGCGTCGTCCGGGGATATCTTTCCGGACCTTTCTCCGCTGGAAACACGCGCTCAGAGGCATGGTATGGCTGAACATCTCAGGGAACGCTTCGAGGCGCTGCGTGCGCAGGAGTTCCGCCGCCTGGACGAATCCGGGCACGTATACCTGGACTACACGGGGAGCGGGCTCTACGCCGCGTCCCAGCTCCGACGCCAGGAGGCCTTCCTGCACAATCAGGTCCTCGGCAATCCCCATTCCGAGAACCCGACCTCCATGGAGGCCACGCGGATCGTGGAGGGCGCACGCCGGGAGGTGCTGGACTTCTTCGGGGCCGATTCCGAGGAGTACGTGGTCGTCTTCACGGCCAACGCGTCGGCCGCGCTCAAGCTCGTGGGGGAGTCGTACCCGTTCGCGGCCGACTCCCGGTTCGTGTTTCCCCAGGACGCGCACAATTCGGTCGTTGGAATCCGTGAATACGCCCGGGCGCGAGGTGCGAGGGTCTCCGTCCTGGCGCTCGATCATGAGCTCCGCCTCGCTCCCGACCAGGCCATTCCTCCTTCGGGACCGGGGCCGAGCCTCTTCGCGTTTCCCGCTCAGTCGAACTTCTCCGGCGTCCAGCATCCTCTGAGCTTGGTGGCCGAGGCGAAACTGCAGGGGTTCGACGTGCTTCTCGACGCCGCCGCCTTCGTCCCCACCAATACGCTGGATCTCGGCGAGGTGTCCCCGGACTTCGTCTGCGTCTCGTTCTACAAGATGTTCGGGTTCCCCACGGGCGTGGGCGCGCTCCTGGCTCGGCGCGAGGCCCTGGCCCGTCTTCGGCGCCCCTGGTTCGGTGGGGGTACGGTGGAATACGTCTCGGTGCAGAACGACATCCACCAACTGCGGATCGGGGCCGAGGCCTTCGAGGACGGGACGCCACATTTTCTGGGCATCGCCGAGGTCGCCGGGGGGCTCGAGTTCCTTCGCAACGTGGGGATGAACCACATCCACGAGCGGGTGGCCGGCCTCACGGAACGGCTTCTCGGGATCCTCACGTCGCTCTCCCACCCGAGCGGCGAACGAGCCGTGGATCTCTACGGTCCGGCGGGCATTGACCACAGAGGTGGGACGGTAGCGTTCAACCTGCGCACCCCTGACGGCTTCGTGGTCCCGTACGGAGTGGTGGAGCGTGCCGCCAGCGAAGTGAAGATCTCCCTGAGGGGCGGGTGCTTCTGCAACCCCGGTGCCGCGGAGGCGGCCTTCGGCCTTCCGGCGGACGAGGCATTCCGCTGCTTCACGGCGATGCCCCGAGGGACCTTCAACCTCAAGAGCTTGGCCGAATGCCTGGGCAACAAGGTGGCTGTCGGGGCTCTGCGAGCGTCGGTAGGCATCGCCACCAACGATGCGGACCTGGATCGCCTCGAGGCGTTCTTCGAGGCGTTCGTGGCCCATGGCGACTCTCCCTGACGGGGGAGCCCACGGCGGGAACCTGCGCCGGCCCTAGATGTGGTGCTCCATGGTGGGGCCGCGGAGCACCACCGGCTCGGACTTCCCTTTGCGTACGCGCAGGTTGAGCATCTCCACGAATATGGAGAAACCCATGGCGAAGTAGATGTAGCCCTTGGGGATCTCCTGATGCATGCCCTCGGCAATGAGCGCCATGCCGATGAGAAGCAGGAAGGAGAGGGCGAGCATCTTCACGGTGGGGTGGTGATTGACGAAGCTGCTCACGCTTTCGGCGGCGATCATCATGAATCCCACGGCCGCGACGATGGCGATGACCATCACCGAAAGGTGATCCGCCACCCCGACGGCGGTGATGACCGAGTCGAGGGAGAAGACGATGTCCAGCAGGGCGATCTGGATCAGCACGCCCACGAACGAGTGGACCTTCCCGACCCCGTGGCCGTCCGGTTCCCCCTCCAGTCGGTCGTGGATCTCCCTCGTGGACTTGGTGAGCAGGAAGAGGCCGCCCGCGATGAGGATCAGGTCACGTCCCGACACGCTCCGGCCGAACACCTCGAAGAGGGGCTCGGTGAGGCGCATGATCCACACGATGGAGACGAGGAGGGCGATGCGGCTCCCCATGGCCAGCAGAAGGCCGAGCCGACGGGCTCGGCGGCGCAGCTTCGGTTCGACCTTCTCCGAGAGGATCGAGATGAAGACGATGTTGTCGATGCCCAGGACGATCTCGAGAAGCGTCAGGGTCGCCAGAGCGATCCACGCATCGGGTCTTGTGATCCATTCCATCGGGTGCGCTTTCGTCGAAGAGGGAGGCGCAGTCGGGCCGAACCGAGGCTCGTAACCTAAGCCCGCCATCGCCCGGGCCGGAAGGTCCGATCGACCGCAGGCAGCGAAACCCCTCCTATCTCGACCGCGTAGGGCTCACTGTTCGCGATTCGAGTCGGGGTCAGCTGCTGTCAGGAGGGGGTTGGGTGTCGACGCTACTGCAGGATCTTCGCTACGGACTTCGCATGTTGGCCAAGGCACCCGTGGTCTCCACGGTCGCGGCCCTGTCCTTGGCCCTGGGGATCGCGGCCAACGCCAGCATCTTCGCCATTCTGAACGGTTTCATCTTCGAGCCCCTGCCGTACCAGGACCAGGACCGCCTGGTCCTGCTGCGTGAGGGGAGGCAGGGCGTCACTCTCGAAGAATTCGGCGGCGCGTCCATGGGCAACTTCCGGGACTACGAGGCTTCGGCCCGTACGTTGGAGAGTGCGATGATCTATACCATCGCGTCGGCCAACCTCACCGGCGGTGACGTGCCCGAGCAGCTGAGCGTGGTGGAGGGGACCCCCAACCTGTTCGAGGTGTTGGGCGTGCAGCCCGCTCTGGGCCGTAGCTTCCGCCAGGAGGAAGGGACGGAGGGACTCGGTCGGGTCGTCGTCCTGGAGCACGACTTCTGGCAAAGACGCTTCCTGGGTCAGCGGGATGTGCTGGGCATGACCCTGACGCTGGACGGAATGCAGTATACCGTCGTCGGGGTCATGCCGGAGTCCTTCGACATGATTCCCGCCAACGTGGACGTGTTTCGACCGACAGACTTCTCGGAGCGTCGTGAAAACCGCCGCAACAGGAACTTCATCAGCTTCGCCCGCCTGGCGCCGGGGGCTTCGGTGGGTGGGGTGCAGCAGGAGTTGGAGGGGATCTGGGCCGGGCTCGAGAGGGCGTATCCCGACGACAACCGTGGGCTCACCGTTCAGGCCGTTCGTGCAGGGGACTTCTTCCCGGGACCCACGGACCAGAAACTGGTCATGATCCTCG
>DATHZE010000048.1:0-79341 GCA_035458765.1 Longimicrobiales bacterium | reverse complement strand
ACCCAGAAGCGGTCGTTGCCCGCCGCCAACACGGTGCGTTTGCCGAAGAGCAGGTCCTGGACGTGGCCGTGGTCCACGTCGAAGCTGCTCCACTGCTCGTTGTCCGGCCATTCGCCCAGTTCCGCGACCAGAGCCCCGTCGGCGGCGTAGTTCGCGTAGGCCCGCGTGGGCCGAACCACCGCGTCGACGAGAAGTTCCACCTCCACCGGGGGCGATGCTCGCCGGACATCGCTGGCGAGCAGGGTACCGTCGGCCAAAGCCAGCCGCGCCTGGTACCGGGGGTTGGCCAGCGTGGCCGTTCGAACGGGAACGCCCTCCAGGTCCGTCACGGTCACCCGTCTGGCACGGCTGTCCCACACCAGAAGCGAATCCCCGCGCAGTCGCGCCATGAAGGAGAGGAATCGGTACTCGCCCGGCCCCCCTCCGCGTCCTCCGGCCACGCGAACCAGCCGCCCCGCGGTGTCGAAGAAGCGGAGCTCGGCCGAGCCGGCGTCGGCCACGACGATCCGGCCGTCTCCCAACCACAACGCGCCGCGGACCCTGTAGAGGTCATGGCCGGCTTCCTCCTGCCCTCCGAGGACCAACAGGGGCCTCGGCGAGAGCAGCCAAGCCTCGCCGGCGCCCCATGCGGGCCGTCGGCTCTCCACGACGGTGACCCCTGCGCTGTCCCGGACCACCACCGCAGGGCCGGAAGCCTCGGCGCCGGCACACGCCGACGCGAGGGGAACGACCAAGGCCCACGCGGCCACGGCGACCTGCCGGTGTACACATTGTGCGCTCATCATGCCACCCCTCCCCGGATCCCAATGCCGACAGCCGTGCCGGCATCAACCCAACATGTGCAGCTGCCTCCTCCGCCCTTGCCAAGCCAGAGCCATCAGGACCACCGCGGCCCCGACGTAGGCCACCGGAATCGTCCCGTTGCCGGCCCCTGCCGACGCCCCGGTGAAATCCAGCCACGCGACCCCGTTGATCGGTCCCAGGTACCACCACGCGGCATAGGTGATCTCGAAGAGCCGCGTACCGCCGCTCCAGCCTCCCAGCGCCAAAGCCAACGACGGGATGAAGACCGCGCCCGCACACCACCCCAGGGCCGCTCCCCACTGCCCCGCTGCCACAAGGCGGGCCAGGACGCCTGCCCCGGCCAGCGCGGCCACCAGGAAGCCCGCCGTCCACAGGGCTGAAAGCTGCCGACGAAGTGGGTACGCAACGCTGAAGACGATCTGACGCGTATCCCATCGGCATTCCCGGCTCCCCATGGACGACCAGATCACGAGGGGCCAGAGCCACGCGGCGGGAAGCAGGTACCGATGGGTGACGTCCATGGGAACGGTGACCGTCGCGCCCAGGAGGACCACGGCGCCGGAATACCAAAGCCACGTGTGCCCCTTGAGCATCAACCGCAACTCAGCGGCGAGGACGCCCCCCCATCGGGAGGACGTCTTGGCCACGCCCAGCGGAGTCAGATGCACATCGGCGGACGGAGTAGCCGCCGGAGCGGGCGCCCTGGAGGCGTCCCGTCCCCCCGCTGCCCGGCGACGACCGCGGGACACGCCGAGGCGCGCCACGATCCGCGTCTTCATGCGGTCGAGGTAGGGGGTCGGCGACGCGATCATGCGCCTGCCGCGAGCGGGATCGAACCGATCGAAGGGCAGCGCAGCGAGCAGGGCGACGGCGACCGCCACGCACACCCACCCCAGGCGCTCCAGGACGACGGGGCCCGTCCACTCCATGCCGGTCCATGTGAACCGGGTAAGATCGCCCGCCGTCAGCGGCGAGATCACCCCGCTGACGCCATGACCCCAATCGATCTGGCCCGCCGCCAATTGCTCCCGCACGCTCACGATGGAGCGCGACAGACCCAACACGTCGTTGCGTGCGACCGCGGGGGTCCGTGCCAACAGCAGCGGACCTTCCGAGGCCAGCATCACGGGCCCCCAGAGAAAGAAGTAGACGACGTTCCCCAGGGTTCCGCGCAAGAACGAGACGCTCTCGAACAGCACCGCCAACGCGGCCACGATGGCCAGCGACGGCAGGCCCATGAGCCAGATGGGCGCCAGCAGCTGCCCTAGGCGGACCTCCGTGTCTTCCCCCCGCACGAGCTGCATCGTCGGAGCCATGACGGTCAGCACCGCCAGGATCGTAGCCAGGACCGCCACGTTGCTCGACCATTTGCCCAGCATGTACAGGTACTTCGGCGTGCGGGTGGTGGCGATGATCTGGCCGACCCGGGTGTGGTAGTCGCGGGTCACGGCCGACTTGACCAGGTAGAAGCCCACCAGCCCCAGCAGCACCGAGGCCACCGTTCCGTAGAGCGTTCCCACCCAAGGGGAGTTGTAGGTTCCCCGGTGGTTGCCCAGAACGAGCGTGGCGTAGGGAGACCCGTAGGGCGGCACGAACATGTAGGCCGCGAACACGGTCACGCCGAGTGTAAGCAGGAACCCGTCGCTTCGGATCCGCTCCCGGAAGTCCGCGAGGGCCAACTGGTGGAGGACGCGCATGCCGCTCATGACGTGGCCCGCTGCGCGGCTCCTGACGTCACATAGAGGTACGCATCCTCCAGGTTCGGCGACGTGGCCCTGGCATCGTCGTGCGGCGACTCGTCCGCGACAATGCGCACATGCACGCCATCGGCACGCCTGACCGTTTGGCTGACCACGTGTGAACGACGAACCGCGGCGAGCTGATCACTGGGCACAACCCATTCCCAGGCAATGCCCGCCATGCTCCGGAGCATGCCCTCCGGAGAGTCGACGCTCAGCAACCTGCCCTTCGCCATGACCGCGATGGAGTTGGCCGTGGCTTCGGCATCGGAGACGATGTGCGTGGACAGCAGTACGATCCTCTCGCCCGCCAGATCGGTGAGGAGGCTCCGGAAGCGCACCCGCTCCTCGGGGTCCAACCCCGTGGTCGGCTCGTCCACGATGAGAATCTGCGGGTCGTTGAGAAGCGCTTGCGCGATGCCCACGCGCTGCTTCATGCCCCCGGAGAAACCACCCAGCGGACGCCCCCGGACGCCGGCGAGGTTCAGGGCGGCGAGCAGCTCCCGGATGCGCTTTCGCGCCACCCTCGCCTCGATTCCCTTCAGCGCCGCGATATACTCGAGAAACTCCTCGGCGCTCAGGTGGGGGTACACCCCGAAGTCCTGAGGCAGGTAGCCGAGCACCGCCCGGACCGCGTCGGGATTCCGGCCCACGTCCACTCCGTTCCACAGGACCCGCCCGGAGGTCGGCCTGGTGATGCCGGCCAGGATCCGCATGAGCGTGGACTTCCCCGCGCCGTTGGGCCCGAGGAGCGCGATGACCCCTGGCTCCAGGGACAACGAGAACCCCTGGAGGCCCCACCCCGAGCCTTTGTACCGCTTGGATACGCCCTCGACGTCCAACCTCATGGCTGACGCAGGGCCCTGACCGGAGCCAATCGCGCCGCGCCTCTGGCCGGAACCCAACTCGCCAGAAGGGCGACGCACGCGAGGAGCACGGAAACCACGACGAAGGTCAACGCGTCTCCGGTACCGACGCCGAAAAGGAAGCGACCCAGGACACGGGTGCCGAGGCCGGCCAGCGCCAATCCCAGTGCCAGTCCGACTCCGAGCAGGACGGCGCCGTCTCGAATCACCACGCCGACGATGTCGTGGGAACGAGCACCCATGGCCATGCGGATGCCCATCTCACGGGTCCGCCGCGAAGCGCTGTAGCTCACCACGCCATAGAGTCCCGTCGTGGCCAGGATCAGGGCCAGGGCCCCGAAGGCGGCGATGAGCATGGCGCCCATGCGCACGGGGTAGAGCAGGATCGCCATCTGCTCCTCCATCGTGCCCCCTTGGAACGACGTGACCGATGGATCGATGCGTCGGATCTCGGTTCGCAGCAGCTTGACGGCTTCCGCCGGGTGGCCCCTGGCGGCGACGACCACCGCAGCGATGGTCGTGCCCCGCCGGTCCCGCGACAGATACACGTACGGACGGGGCGTTTCACCCAGCGTGCGCACCTTGGTGTCACGGGCCACGCCCACCACCTCGTACACGGGCCCGTCGGTCCCTCGCCTCAGTCGCTTGCCTACCGGGTCGTCGCCGGGCCAGAAGTGATGGGCCGCGGTCTCGCTCACGATGGCCACGGCCGGGCCCACGCGATCTTCAGGGGTGAAGGGGCGTCCCCGGACCATGGGCACGTCCATGGTTTCGAAGTACTTCTGGTCCACACGGGCATAGTCGTACCGCGGCGGGCTCCCCGACGCGGGGGGGGACTGCTCCTCGGGAAGGAAGCTCGCCAGGTGCAATCCGATGCCCAGGGGTACCCTCGAGGTGACGGCGGCGGACCTCACCTCCGGCGACGCCTCCAGGCGCTCCACCAGGAGGTCCAGAAAGGCCCCGGCCTCGTCCGGGCCGTACCCGTACTGGCCGAGGTTCAGTGTCGCCACGGCAAGGTGCCCCGGGTCGAAGCCCGGATCGACCTGCCTCGTCTCGGCAAGGCTCCGGACGAAGAGACCCGCGCTCACCAGGAGCACGAGTGAGACCGTGACCTGGCCGACGACCAGGGCGTGTCGCAGGGTCAACCATCGGCGTCCTCCTCCTGTCGCCCCGGTGCCGTCCCTCAGGGCCGGCACCATGTTGGTCCGCGCGGCCTGGAGTGCCGGGGCCAGGCCGAACAGGACGCCCGTGGCCAGGGAGATTCCGAAGGCGAACGCGAGAACGGTCCCGTCGAGTTGGATGTCGATGTTGATCGGAAGGGGAGTGGGCGGAGCAAGCCCCGTCAGCGCGGTGACGAGTCCCTCCGCCACGGCCAGACCCACCGCCCCACCCAGGAGCGCCAGAACCACGCTCTCGGTCAGCAGCTGACCGACCAGCCGACCTCTACCGCCACCGATGGCCAGACGCGTGGCGATCTCCTTGCGACGCTCTTCGGCGCGCACCAGGAGGAGGCTGGCCAGATTGGCGCACGCGATGGCCAGGACCAGGCCCACCACGACGGTGAGGAGGACGGCCACGGGCGCGACCGCCCGATCCACCTCGGGGTTGAAGGCCACCTCCGTGGAGGGGAGGAGCGTCATGGCCCGACCCTGGTTGGAGTCGGGATGGGCCCCCTCCAGGCGCCCCGCGATGACGTCCAACTGTGCCTTCGCCTCGGCGACGGTCACCCCAGGGGCCAGGCGCGCCACGGGGAACAGGTCCCGCTGGCCGCGCGCCCCCATGGCCTCGACTGTCTCCACGTTCAAGGCCACGGCGGTGCCGGTCGGTACCCATAGGTCCGTCTGGAAGGCCGGGAACTGGCCCGTGAACGCGGGAGACATCACGCCGATCACGGTGACGCTCCGTCCGTTCAACTGCACCGTCCGACCCACGACCCCCGGATCACCGCCGAAGTGTCCCTGCCACAGACGGTGGCTGAGCACCGTCTCGGGCACGGCTCGGCTCTCGGCGTTCTCGCCCACGTCGAAGGTCCTTCCCACCGCCGCATCGACGCCCAGGAGCACGAACAGGTTGGGCGTCACCACTTCGCCCAGAACGACCTGGCCTTCGCCATCGCCGTTGTCCAGGCTCACCATGGCCGGGTAGCGAGCGGCGACGTCCTGGAAGACGGTGGCCGCGTCCCTCACGTCCCGGAGGTCGGGGTGGGAGAAGGTCGAGTACGCGGTGCCCCCGGGCTCGCCGGTGTAGAGCTCGACCAACTCCTCGGGCGCACGAGCCGCGAGATCACGGTACAAGACCGAGTGCACGAGGCTGAAAATGGCGGTGTTGGCTCCGATCCCCAGGGCCAAGGTGAGTACGCCGGCCGCCGTGAAGCCAGGCGTTCGCGCCAGGCGCCGAAAGGCATAGCCGACGTCGCGCATGAGGTTGTCCATCGTCGTCATCGTCCTCCCCTCCCCCCAAAAGACCCCTCACCACACTCCCGGAATCAGCCTCCATCGCACCTCGGCCGCGTATTCCCGGTATCCCTCCAGTTCCTCCTGCAGCATCCGGTCCTCCAGCCCTGTCCGGATGCAGAGCAGCACAGCGCTCGCCAGGCCGAGGGGCATTGCCGCCCACGATCCCAGCACCATGGGCGCACCCGCCGCGAAGGCCGCGGCCCCCACGTACCCCGGGTGCCGGATGACCGCGTACGGGCCTTCTTTGGCCACCGTCTGGCCCCGATCCGCCT
This sequence comes from Longimicrobiales bacterium, assembly GCA_035458765.1. Taxonomy (GTDB): domain Bacteria; phylum Gemmatimonadota; class Gemmatimonadetes; order Longimicrobiales; family Gaopeijiaceae; genus SZUA-318. The sequence continues at coordinate 73,204 of DATHZE010000048.1, read as the reverse complement.
GAATCCGCGACACCGTGATGAAGTAGGCGTTGGCCCTCATGGAAAAGGCCACCAGCAGGTAACCTCCGAGCGCGACGGCGCCCCCTGCCCATTGGAGCGGGTCGGCCATGGCGGGGCCCCACTGGTTCCTGACGTCGAGTCCGGCCACCACGTAGGCGCCCATCGTGAGCAGCCCGACACCCCCCAGAATGGCCTTGTCCCACCCCCGCTCCGGCCGCCCGCTGGCGCGTTCCGCCAGGAGGGCGGGGTGGAGGGGCATCACCAGAACGGCGGTGCCCCCCACCCAGACGGCGTAGATGGCTGTCAGCCCCCAGCCCGCCGCCCAGTCCCAGCGCCCCGCCGAGACCATGAGGATCACGGCGACGAAGCCCACGCCCAGGCTCTCGCGAATGAGCCAGCGGAGCGCGCCCCGCCGGTCGGCCACGTCCTGCGCCGGCCCGCTCACCCGCCCGCTCCCGTTTCAGCCTCCACGCGGATCCCGTCGACCTCCCCCAGGCGAGCCACGAACCCCCATCCCCCGAAGGCCTCGGTGACCACGAAGACCAACTCGTTTTCTCCGGCGTCCAGCGGCAGGTACAGCACGTCGTTGCGAGCGGTCATCACGCCCAGGTAGCGCCCGGACCGCGACAGATACGTGTTGTCTCCGGTAAAGACGAGGCGCCCGTTCAGGAAGACGCTCCCCCGGTCGCTGAAGCCGAACGCCATGGGCACGACCTTGGCCGCCTCCGCACGGAGCACGACCCTGGCGTGGACCCGCCCCTGGCGGGCCCCTTCGGGAAAGCCACGATGCTCGGCGACGTTCACACGACCCAGGGCGTCGGTGGGCACGACCTCCCACGACAGCGATTCCAGGTCGGCCGGATCCAGCTCGGTGACCTGCCCAGGCGCCCCGGGCACGGCCTCCGACAGGGCCCACGACGTGATCACCCCGGGCTCCGATGCACGCTGCGTCCCCCCGGGCTCGACCGTCTGCGTGGGGGACGGTGTGATGCGGAAGTTCGAGAACGCCGTCGGGTGCACCGCCAGCGTCGCGGCCTGCGGGAAGTTGGATGTCAACGCGATCTGCCCAGGGCCACCGCCCAGGCGCAGGTCTTCCACGACCTGCACGGGCTCCGCCCCGTCCCCCACCCAGACCTCCATGTGGCTCCCCCGCACCACGAGACGCACGTGGAGCCACTGGTCGACGGGAATGTCCACCGGCGCGTTGTACTCGGGGTAGAGCTGCCACGCCGCGATGCCGTTGATTTCGGGAGTGTACTGGGTCGCGTCGAACCGGCCCGACTGATGGGGCCGCAGGTAGAAATGCTCGTGCTCCACCCGGGGGCTCTGCCGGAGGCGGAAAGCGACGCCCAGGAACGATCGGTGCCCCGTGGTCGCCACGTCGTACTCGATGACGCCGTTTTCGAATTCCATGTCCGCGAGGACGGCGGAGCCATGCCGGAGCCTCAGGGCCTCTCGTCCCAGGTACTGCTCCACCACGGCGTCCGGGTCCGTCACGGACCAGGTCCGCCCGGAGAAGTCCACGGTCTGCTGTGCACCGACCGGCACCGCGACGATCGCGCCCATCAGCAACGTCCATGTCGTACGACTCATCATCGCCTCCTTACTCCGTCTTCGATGTCGATCGCCTACTCGGACCTCAACGCCTCCACGGGATTGATGCGCGTCGCGCGCACGGCGGGAATCCAACTCGCCAGGAGCACGGCCGCGGCCAAGGTCGCGGCAACCCCCGCGAGCAAGCTTGCGTCTCCGACCACGAGGCCGGCCAGGATCGACGACAACACCTTCACCGCCGCGAAGGCGAGAAGCACCCCGATCCCCAGCCCGATGATCGCCAACCAGGCGGACTCCCACAGCACCAGAGATCGGACGACCTGCGTCGATCCCCCCAAGGCCATGCGGATGCCCAACTCACGCGTGCGCTGCACCACGGACGTCGCCACCAGGCCGTACACCCCCCCCACGGCAAGGACCAGCGCGAGGAAGCCGAACACGCCGAACATGACCGTCACCATGCGGACCCCCGCCAGCTCCTCCTGATGTGCGGCATCCAGACTCCGCATCCCATCCAACGCCACGTTGCTGTCCAACTCCCGCATGACGCCGCGGACGGCCGGGATCGACGCCGAGGGGTCTCCCACGCTCCGCACGAGGAACGCCACGGCGTTGGCTTGGCTCTGGGCCCTGGGCACGAAGACGGCCGGCTCGACCTGACCCGACATGCTGCCGAGCTGGATGTCGGGCACCACCCCCACCACCTGCCTCAACAGGTCTTCGTCCCTCCACGAACGGATGCGCCGCCCCAGGATCTCCTGGTCCGGCGACATGAGTCGCGCCAGGGTCTCGTTGACCATGATGACCGGCTCCGTCCCGTCCGCGTCATCGGCCGTGAACGCCCTACCACGCTGCGCGTTCACGCCCAGGGTCGGGAAGTACCCGGGGTCCACTTCGATCCACAGGGCACGGAAGTCGGGCCCCGCCGGGGGCTCCGGGGCGCCCTCCAGGAGGAAGACCCGCCGATTGTTGAACCGGGAAGTGCCCAGGGGGAGACTCGTGGCGGCGGAGGCCGCGACGACGCCCGGGAGGGCCTCGAGCCGTGTGACGGCCTCATCGAGGTACTGGGTCACCAGCGCCTGGTCGGGATATCGAGCGCCGGGAAGTCGCACATTGAAGATGAGCACTCCGGCCGAGTCCAGGCCCGTGTCGGCCTCGAGCTGCGATTGGAAGGTGCGGATGGTGAGTCCGGCACCGGTGAGCAGGACCACGGAGAGCGCGAGCTCCACCACCACCAGGCCCCTGCGAAGCCTGGCGCCGGAGCGGCCCTGCCCGACCCTCCCACCGCCCTCACCGAGGGCTTCCGCCACGGACGACCGGGAGGCCTTGAGCGCGGGAGCGAGGCCGGCCAACACCGAGGTGACCAGCGCGATCCCCACCGCACCGAGGACGACGAACACGTTGAGGCGGGCATCGATGTCCCCCTCCGCCCCCTGGGGTAGCAACGTCGCGAGGCCGCTCAGCGCGAGCTGGGCCAGACCGATGCCCAGGGCCGCTCCGGCCAGGGCGAGCAGCGCGCTCTCTCCCAGCAACAGCGTTCCCAGACGGGCACGCCCCGCACCCAACGCGGCCCGGAGCGACAGTTCCCGGGTCCTGGCCGACGCGTGCACCAGCAGGAGGTTCGACTGGTTGATGCACGCGATGAGCAGTACCAGCAGAACCGCGGTGCCCATGACGGCCAGCCCGACCGCCGCCTCTCCGGGGGCGGTGGTGGAACGAAGGGACACCACCGACGCTTCGATGGTCTGCTCCATGCCCGTCTCGTTGACCGAATACCAGTTCCGGGCCACGGCCCGCACCTGCTGCGACGCGGCCTCCACGGGGACGCGCTCCTTGAGCCGGGCGATGACCTGCCATGCGTGGTTGCTGCGGCGATTGACCCCTTCGGGCGGCGTGGCGCCGTACCGCAGGGGAATCCAGGCCGACGCAGCTCGTGGCCACCCCTGCCCCTGACCAGCGACGCCCACCACCGTGCGAGGGACCCCGTCCACCCGCACCGTCCGGCCGACAACGCCCGGGTCGGAGCCGAACGCGCTGGCCCAGAGCGTGTACCCCAGAACGATGGTCCGCTCGCCCTGCGGGTCCTGATCCGCGGCGTCGAGCAGACGACCAACCACGGCCGTGCTCCCCAGCGTCTCGAAGAAGCCCGTGTGTACGCCCGCCACGACGAGGCGCCGGGGTTCGTCGGTCCCCGACAGGTCGCCGTCCATGATGGTGTACATGGACGCGGACTCGAACAGATCGGCGCGACCGGTCCAATCGAGAAAATCGGGATACGAGACGCTGAAGCGGCTCATGCCCACCGTGGGATTGGCCGAATAGACGCCCACCAGCCTCTCGGCGGCGGGGAACGGCAAGCCCCGGAGCAGCACGGCCTCGGCCACGCTCACCACGGTGGTCACCGATCCGATGCCCACGGCGAGCGTGGCCAGGCTCATGAACAGGAACGCCGGCCGTCTCAGCAGCCCACGCAGCGTAAACGACAGGTCTACCAGAAGTCCCCTCATCATCCTCATCCCCTCCCCACGAGCAGCCCTCAGGCTGGCAAAGACAATTCGTCGCCCTTCAGAACGCTTTCATGTAGGTCACCTTCACCACCCCGGTCCGCCGAATCCACCGCTCGTTCCGCGGATTCAGCAGGTCACCCGAGAAGTAGCCGGTGTCCAGCACCAGGAAGAGGTCGCTCCCCGGCGTGTGGATCCAGTCGATGCGGACGTTGGCCTGCACCGTCTCGGAAACGTTGTCGTACTGGATGAGGGCGTTGGCGAAGAGCTTCCGGCTCAGGGCGCCCAGGACGTTCATGGACAGGATGGTCGTGTTGAAGTCCCCGTTCTGGACGGGGAGGTCGATCTGGTTGCGGTTCACGCTTCCGGTGAGTTCGAGGTGGGGGCCCGTCTTCCACGTGACGTCCGCTCCGAACTGGAAATAGCTTCCGTTCCAGAAGTCTCCGACGTGCGACATGACCCCCATGGCCAGGGGCCGGCTGAGGTTGGTGCGGAAGAGGGCTCCGACGTAGCCGTAGTCGTACGCGCCGGCCTCCAGCACCACGTCCGGGCGGATGGCAAAGGGCATGTCCAGGACCTCCGCGCGGCGGGTGAAGCCCACCATGATCCGTTCGCCGCTGTCGAAGTCGAGCGCGGTCTGCTGAAGGATCTCGTCGGACTGCTTCCGACCGTCCTGCCCCTCGATGTAGGTGCCCCGGGCCCAGACTCTGAGGCTTCGGGCCCACGAGCTCTCCGGGAAGCGCGGGGTGACCCCCGCCTCTCCCTGCCAGCGGACCATGTCCCTGCGCTGGACGAAGCCCAGGGCGGGGTCGAAGTTCGCGCCGATGTCGGTATAGGTGGCGGCGGCCTGGTACTTGGCGTTCCGCAGCGTGAGCCCAGCGAAGCCCGCCGTGGTTCCGCCCACGCCGTCCCCGTTCCAGCTGTCGGCGAGCCAGAAGCTCACGCCGCTGCTGCTGAAGAAGCGGAAGCGACCGTCGACGCCCGCGGCGCGTCCAGCGAAATCGCGGTTCTGCATGTTGGTGAGGATTCCACCCACCGTTGCGCGCGGCCCGACGTCCCCCCGGACGCGGATGACCGAGTTGTTGGCGCCGGCGGTGGCGTCTCCGTCGGCGGTCTGGAGGCTCAGGATTCCCACGGAGAACGGGCCCGCCTGACCCGTGAGCCGGCCCCCGCCCACGATGTCATTCTGGATCCCCACCCGCCGGGAGAAGAATACGTCCGCCTGCCCTGCGCTTCCGAATTGGAAGAGATCCGAACGTTCGAGGAAGAACTCGCGCTTCTCCGGGTAGAAGAGGCCGAAGCGGGTGAGGTTGATCTGGACGTTGTCGGCTTCGACCTGGGCGAAGTCGGTGTTGTAGGTGAGGTCCAGGGTCACACCGGGCGTGATGCTGTACTTCACGTCCACGCCGATGTCGTCCAGGATCTCGGCCTCGGCCAGGTCGGGGCGCTTCTGCCCGCCGAGAATGGCGAACGGCTTGACCTCGAGGTGTCGTCCGGGACGAAGGCCCTCCAACCCCGCCAGGGTCGCGAACTGCGAGGCCTGGTCCATCCCACCCTCCAACGTTCCCGTGTACGCGATGGAGATATGGGGCCAGGTCACCTCTTCGTTCTTGCGCCGGATGGAGCGGTACACCGCCACACCCATGGTCGCGACGTCCTTCTCTTCGAAGCGGATGGTGGTCAGGGGGATCGCCACCTCCAGCTCCCAGCCCCGATCGGTGATGCGGGCTTCGCTCTGGTACACGCCCTCCCACATCCAGTCGTTGGGGAAGACGAGCTGCTCGTTGGTGAAGTGTGCGTCGCCCTGGGTGCCGAAGGGGTTCAGCTCGAAGACGTAGGCGCTGCGCCGATCGTGGTAGGTATCCAGGGCGATGATGACCCGATCGTCCTTGTCGATACGGCCCTCACGGTGGAGGATGCTGCGCATGATGCGCTCGGGCTCGGAGTCGAACATCACCAGGCCGAAATAGATGGCGTGGTCGTCGTAGGCGATGCGTACCTCGGTCCGCTCGGATGCCGGCGCGCCGTCCACGGGCCAACGCTGGCGGAAGCCGGAGACGGGATCGATGCCGGTCCAGAGCGCCTCATCGAGAACGCCGTCGATCTGGGGGCGCGCCGCTGTCCGCACGGCGTGGACCACGACGTCTGCACCGCGTGGGGGGTCGATCCTGGGCGTGTCTGGGGCCGTGGAGCTCTGCTGCGCTGCGACGCCCCCGGCAGAGGACGCAAAGACGCAGGCGGCAAAACAAGCACCGCGCAGCACCCACCGTCCTCGCTTCGTCATCTTCGGTGGTGGCCCAAGAGTGGTGACATCCTCACCGCCATCTGCGCTCATCTCGTCCGCGTCCCCACACCCCACCTCCCCACTGAAAGCCGGCCCCCTGGGCCGCCACCTTAGACACGCTAAGGGAAAGTAAGGAGCCCGCCCACACTGTCAAGGAGAACGTACTCTCCTCAGCCATTCTCCCGCCGGTTCATCTCATCGCCCACCCGGCTCCTCCGACGGCCCATCACATAACCCTAGACACTCTAGGGATACGGGCTTAGTCTCTCTTCGGCAGTCGGACCTGCGAGAGGAGGCGGCATGCGCCACGGGCGTCGGATCGCATGGGGTGCCCTGGGCTTGCTGCTGCTTGTCGGGGGCTCGTGGGCAACGCAAAGCCCGGTGTTCGCAGCCCTCGCCAAATCGAAGAAGGACTTCGCCCCGCTCCCCACCGACGCCCGCGTCCGATTCGAACCGGGCGCCGAGGCCATGGCCACCCGTATCGGTGCCTTCCTGGACACGGCCATCGCAACCGTGGAGGCTACGCACGGCAGGCCCTTCCGTGAGGCATTCACAGTCTACGTTTGCGCCACGCAGCGGAGCCTGAACGAGTTCCTTGCCCTCCCCCCCGGGGCACCCATCCGTGGCACGGTGCTCTTCGGGCAGGTCTTCCTCGCGCCCTCGGCCTTCGACTGGCAAGGCGACGACGTCCACCGGGAGAGCTTGACGCACGAGCTGTCCCACCTGCACCTGCGCCAGAACCTCGGGCTCGCGGCCCATCGAGGTGAGATACCCCCTTGGTTCAACGAGGCCCTGGCCGACCTGGTGTCGGGCGCCGGGGGTGAGGGCATCCCCACCGAGGAGGCCGTGCGCGCCATCGTGAGAGGTCCCGCCCTGCGCCCCGACTCCACCGGCAACTTGTGGAGCCTCCAGAGGACCGGAACGTACGGGCTTTCGGGGCCCATGCTGCACAAGCAGAGTCGGATGTTCATCGAATACCTGCGGGACCGAGATCCGGCGGGCTTCCCCGCGTTCCTGACCATGATCCAGGAGAAACGAACCTTCGCCGCCCCCTTCCGGGAACACTTCGGTGGGAGCGTCGAAGACCTCTGGACAGGCTTCGTCGAATCACTGCGTACGGACGACACTCCCGATCCATGACCCGCGTGGCTCTTCCCGGGTTGCCGTTTCCCCACTCCCGCCCTATTCTTCCCTAGACCCTCTAAGGAGATGGATATGGTGACGGAACGGGGAGATCTGCTTCGCGGAACCCTGGAGATGCTCATCCTTCGGAGCCTGGAGGATGAACCCATGCACGGGTACGGGATCACCGAACGCCTCCAGCGCGTCTCCGACGTGCTCACGGTGGATGAGGGATCTCTCTACCCGGCCCTCTATCGGATGCAGAAGCGCGGTTGGCTCAAGTCCGAGTGGGGACGCAGCGACAACAACCGCAAGGCCCGATTCTACTCCCTCACGGCCGCGGGCCGGAAGCAGCTCGCGGCCGCTGCGTCGAGTTGGTCGCGCTTCAGCGAGGCCGTAGCCCGGGCCATGGAGGCCTGACCGGTCCCGTGCGGCGCCTGCGCCTGTGGGTCGTCCGAATCCTCCTCCGGGACGAGCTGTCGAAGATCCAGCGCGAGATCGACGAGGAATTCCGGTTTCACCTGGACATGAAGACCGCGGCCCTGGTGGCCGGCGGCATGGTCCCTGAGCGGGCCAGGGCGGCCGCGCTGGAGTCCTTCGGGGATTCCGAGGCGCTCCGGGAAGCCGCCGCCCGTCATCTGTCGGAGATCCGCACCAGGGAGCGGCAGGTGGCTCGCCTCGACTGGTTGGGCCGGGATGTCGGTGACGGCCTCCGGCAGATGAAGCGGCACCCCGGCTTCACGATGATGGCCGTGGCGACCCTGGCCCTCGGGCTCTCCACGAGCACGGCGGTCTTCACGTACGTGAACGCTTACTCCAGGCCCTTCCCCGGTGCCGACGCCGAGGGACTTCATCAGGTCTATCTGTCGTCCGAGGACGCGCCCTACGGGGCGCTCTCCTTTCCCGACTTCGAAGACCTGACCAGCCTGGTGGGAGGGCTCTACGGTGTCGCCGGCGTCAGCCAGACCCTCTTTGCCGCCAGCGTGCGCCACGACGACCTGACGGAGGTCGTGTTCGGTCAGGGCGTCACGGGAAGCTACTTCTCCGTCCTCAGGGTCGGGCTGGCGCTGGGCAGGGGCGTTTCCTCCGAAGACGACCGCCCCCAGGCCCCGCCCGCTGTCGTCATTTCCCACGCCTACTGGGTGTCGCGCTACAGATCCGCCCCGGACGTCCTGGGCCGCACGATCCTCCTCAACAATCAGCCGTACACCATCATAGGCGTGGCCGGCCGGGACTTCGTCGGATCGAGCGCAGCGTTCCGTCCCCAGGTGTGGCTCCCCTTCGAGCAGTACATGCGCGTCTACTGGGCGCGCTCGGACACGAGAGCGAATCGGGAGACCAGCGCCATCTTCCCGCTGCTGCGCGTCGCCGACGGGGAGACGTCAGACCAGGCCAGGGAATCCCTGCGCTCCTTGGCCCAAGGACTCGACCAGGAGGCACCCCTGGCGGACCGGTCTCGCACGTTCACGCTGGAACCAGCCACATGGATCAGCCCGGCCACCCGGGATTCGGAAGCCTCCACCACGCGCATCATGATGTTGGCGGCCGCCTGCCTCCTGCTGTTGGCGTGCGCGAACGTGGCGAACCTGGTGCTGTCCGCAGGCGCCCGCCGATACCGGGAGATGGCGCTGCGCAGCGCCATGGGCGCCTCCCGCTGGCGGTTGGTCCGTCAACTCGTCACGGAGAGCGTTTTGCTGTCCACCCTGGCGGGAGCCGTCGCGCTGCTCGTGGCCGGTCCCGTGGGCGGGCGCCTCAGTTCCTATTTCGCCAGCCCCAGCGTATGGGGGTCCAACGTACCCCGGGAGATCGTCGTGGACCCCCGCGTGATGTTGTTCGCGCTGATGGCGGCGGTCCTGACCGGGATCGTGACGGGGATCGTCCCCGCGTTGCGCACCTCCGGCCGCAATCCCGCGTCCGCGCTGAATGCGGGAGGAGCCTGGGCCTCCCCCGCAACCGCCGGACCGAAGTCGAAGATCCCCGGCGCCCAGGACCTCCTGGTGTCCGTCCAGATCGGCCTCACGGTCGTGCTCCTGTTCGTGGCCGGGCTGGTGCTCCGGACGTTGGACGCCGCCCAGCACGTCGATGCCGGGTTCGACGCGGAGCAGACCCTGGCGAGCTACGTGAGCACAAGCAGCATGGGGGTCCCGGTGGCGGAACGTCACCAGTTCTTCCAGGAACTGATCCGGCGTTTCCAGGAACTCCCCTGGGTGGTCGACGCGACCGTGGCGGAGAACGCACCTCTTTCAGGCCACCCGGTTCAGGAACTCCGCATGGAGACCGGGGCGGACCTGGTGCCTGCCACGGTAGCGCGCGTATGGCCCGGCTACTTCGAAGTGATGGAGATGGAGATCCTCCAGGGGCGACCTCTGGAGGCCACCGACACGGTGGACGACAACGGCGTGGTGGTGGTGAACGAATCGCTGGCCCGCAGGGTGGCCGCGGACGGAAGCGCAGTGGGCCGGATGCTCTGGTGGCCCGGCGAGGGTGAGACTCCGGACCGGGGCTTCCAGGTGATCGGCGTGGTGCGCAATGCACGCCAGACCACGTTCCTCGACGAGCCCGAGCCCGTGGCCTACTTCTCCCTGCCGCAGCACTACTCCGCCCCGGGGAACGCCTTCCTGGTGAAAGTCGGCGGGAACCCGGCGGCGGCGGTCGACCGGATGGAGCAGGCGCTGCGCGGCGTGGACACGCGCATCGCCATCGTGAACATCCTTCCCTACGGCCAGGTCGTCGGGGGGTTCCTCTACACGCAGCGCATGAACGCGGAACTCTTCGGCGTCATCGCGGTGCTGGGCCTCATCCTCGCCACCGCGGGCGTGTTCGGCGTCGTGGCCCTGGCCGTGGCCCGTCGTCGTCGCGAGATCGGCATCCGTGTGGCGGTGGGCGCCGACCGCGCCTTCGTCGTGCGCCTGGTCGTGGCGACGGTGTACGCGCCCCTGGTCATCGGGCTCGCGTTGGGGCTTGCCGGGGCGTTCGTGGCTACGCGTCTGGTCGAGGGACTCCTCTGGGGCGTGGCCCCCTCGGACCCCGTGGCAGTTCTCTCGGGGGCGGCCATCCTCGCCATGGCCCTCACCCTGGCCATCGCCGTTCCCGTCGCACGCGCCCTGAAGGTCGATCCGGTCGTCTCCCTGCGGGCGGAGTGATGCCGACGCCGGGACCACGGAGGCGACACCCCCACTTCACCGGGAATCTTCATACATTCCCGGTCCTATGATCTCCGTATCCAACCTCTCCAAGCAGTTCGGCGACCGAACGCTTTTCGAGAATGCGTCGTTCCAGCTCAACGCCGGGCAGCGCTACGGCCTCATCGGCGCCAACGGCTCGGGCAAGACGACGCTCCTCAACGTGATGAGCGGGCACCTCGATTCCACCGAGGGCCACGTCTCCATCCCCAAACGCCTCCGTCTCGGCGTCCTCCGGCAGGATCAATTCCTGTACGAGGATCAGCTGGTGATGGAGGTGACGCTCATGGGCAATCCGGAACTCTGGGCGGCCATGGTGGAGAAGGAAGCGATCCTCGAGAAGGCCGAAACCGACTTCGACGCCGACCGCTTCGGCGTGCTCGAGGAGATCGTCCAGCACCACGACGGCTACACCGCGGAAGCACGCGCGGCGGAGATCCTGGAGGGATTGGGACTGCCCGCCGAAGTCCACCGCCGCCCGCTGTCCACGCTGTCCGGTGGCTTCCGGCTCCGGGTTCTTCTGGCCCAGGTCCTGGCCAGCAACCCCGACGTGCTGCTCCTGGACGAGCCGACCAATCACCTGGACATCCTCTCGATCCGTTGGCTCGAGAAGTTCCTTCGGGAGTTCGCGGGGCCGGTGGTGGTGATTTCCCACGATCACCGCTTCCTGGACAACGTGGTCACCGACATCCTGGACGTGGACTACCGGACGGTGACGCTCTACAAGGGCAACTACTCGTTCTTCCTCAAGGCCAAGGTCGAAGACCGGGAACGCAGGGAAAAGGAGATCGCCGGGCGCGAGAAGGAGATCGCGCACCACCAGGACTTCGTGGACCGCTTCAAGGCCAAGGCCAGCAAGGCGCGCCAGGCCCAGAGCAAGATGAAGATCATCGAGAAGAAGGTCTCGGAGATGGACACGCTCCCCGGCAGCTCTCGGCGGTATCCGACGTTCCGCTTCGAGCCGAAGCGGCCAAGCGGGAAGGAAGTCCTCCGCATCAAGGGCATCCGGAAGGCTTTCGGCGACAACGAGGTGCTTCACGGCGTGGACCTGGAGGTCCGCCGCGGAGACCGCCTCGCCATCATGGGACCCAATGGGATCGGGAAGTCCACCCTCCTGAAGATCATCATGGGTGAACTGAAGGCCGACGGCGGCGAGGTGACCTGGGGGTACGAAACCCAGACGGGGTACTTCGCCCAGGACCACAAAGAGACATTCAAGGACGGTTCCCGCACCGCCGAGGAGTGGCTGTGGGATTTCTGCCCGGGAAAGGACCGCGGCTTCGTGCGCGGCCAGATGGGCATGATGCTGTTCTCGGGGGACGACGGCGCGAAAAAGCTCAGTGCCCTGTCGGGTGGAGAGGCGGCTCGCCTCGTATTCAGCCGCCTCGCAATGGAGAACCCCAACGTCCTCGTTCTCGACGAGCCCACGAACCACCTGGATCTCGAGTCCATCGAGGCCCTGGTTCACGGGCTCGAGAACTTCGGTGGCACGTTGATCCTGGTCTCCCATGACCGCTGGTTCGTGAGCCGCCTCGCCACGCGCGTGGTGGAGATCAAGCGTGACGAGGTGAAGGACTACCTCGGAACGTACGACGAATACGTGCATCATTGCGGCGACGACCACCTCGACGCGGACTCGGTGGTCCTCAAGGCGCGCACGGAAAAGCAGGACAGGAAACAGGCGCCGAAAGCGGAACGGAGGCCGGCCACGGTCGATCCGAGCGTCTTGCTCAACCGCCTGACCCGCCAGCGCGACGACCTCACCGCGAAGATCGAAACCTCCGAAGCGCGCGTGGCGGAGATCGATGCGCTCTTCTGCGGACCAGGGTACTTCGAGGCCACGCCCCCGAACGAGGTCGCGGCACTCCAGGAAGAGCGCGCCGCCCTCCAGGGGCGCGCCAACGCCCTCATGGACGAATGGGCGGCCGTGGAACGGGAGATCGAGGCCCTCTAGGGGGACCGCGGGGCGGGAGGATCGTCCAGGGGGGGTGCCGGGCGTCCAGACGGAAGCAGAACCTCCTTGACCTGAGCCGCTCAGTACAATATGTTGACCTGAGCGGTTCAGGTAACTGGTTCGATTCCGTGGAGACACGATGACCATCCCCCTCGGCCCTCTTCCGGGCACCCTGGAACTCCTCGTTTTGAAGACGCTGGGTGCGGGCTCCGAGATGCACGGATTCGCCATTCTCGAGTGGATCCTCCGATCCACCGACGACGAACTCATCGTCGAAGACGGAGCGCTCTACCACGCGCTGCACCGCATGGAGACCCGAGGCTGGCTCCTGAGCGACTGGGGGATCTCGGAGAAGGGCCGGAGGGCTCGCTACTACCGGCTCAGCGCGGAGGGTGAACGGGCCCTCGCCGACGAAGAGCTCAAGTGGACCCGCTACGTCGACGCGGTCGCGAAGATCTCCCCACGGGAGTCGGAGGCGTAGACGCCATGGGTCCCATGCGGCGCCTGTTCCGTCTGGGGCTGGGGAAGCCCAGCCTGAGACAGGCTGTCGACTGGGAGATCGAGCACTACCTCCAGGAGCAGTCGGATCGCCTGGTGGAGCAGGGAATGAGCCCCGCCGAGGCGCGCAGGCAGGCCGAGCGCCGCTTCGGCGACGTCGCTCGCCAACGGAAGAGGATGGTGGCAACGGACCGGAGGAGGGTGGTGATGGGGAAGCGTGGGGAGTTCTGGGATGCGAGCCTGACCGGTCTGCGCCAGGCGCTCAGGGGGGTGCGGCGGTCACCTGGGCTCGCGGTGGCGGTGGTGCTCACGTTGGGTCTGGGCATCGGGGTGAATGCCGCGATGTTCGGCGTGGTGGACCGCCTCCTTCTCCGAGCGCCGGACCACGTGGTGCAGCCGGAGCTGGTACGGCGGGTGCTCCGGGACGGCATGTTCTTCCGCGAGCGAACGATCATCTCCACCACGACATATCCCGACGTGGTGGACCTGCGCACCGTCCCCGAGTTCGTCTCGGTGGGAGCGACGACCAGCCGCAATCCCCTCACCCTGGGCGCCGGCGAAGACGCCCGCCACATCATGGTGGTGAGGGCCACGCACGACTTCTTCACCACGCTGGGCGTCCGCGCCCACATGGGGCGGTTCTTCGACGCCGAGGACGATCGGTTGGAATCGCCGCTCACGGCCGTGGTCGGCTACGAGTTCTGGAAGGGCCCGTTGGGGGGAGACCCCGGAGTGCTCGGACGCACGTTGGACATCTCGGGCCACGACATGACCGTCATCGGCGTGGCACCCCGGGGCTTCACCGGCATCGGCCTCGAACCGGTCGACGTCTGGCTCCCGGCCGTGCCCGCAGAATACGCGCAAGCGGGCTCCGACCGCTTCTTCAACTCCCGGTCCTACTGGTGGCTGCAGGCCGTGGTGCGACTGGCGGACGCAGACGGCGTCGAGTCCGCGGAGTCCCAGGCCACCGCGCTCCACATCAACGGCAGGGAAGAGAACCGGAGGGACCCGAGCGTGCTGATCCTGACGGCCCCGATCATCGAGGCCCAGGGCCCCGACGCCAGCAACGAGTCCAAGGTCGCGCGCTGGTTGACCGGCGTCTCGCTCATCGTGCTCCTCATTGCGTGCGCCAACGTCGCCAACCTGCTGCTGGCGCAGGGCACGGGAAGGCGGCGTGAGGTCGCGGTGCGGCTATCCCTCGGTGTGACGCGGAGCCGGCTCCTGCGGGAGATGATGCTGGAAACGCTCATGTTGGCGCTCCTGGGCGGCGTGGCCGCGCTGGCGCTGGCTCACTGGGGAGGCGGCCTGATCCGGGCGCTGTTGATTCCCGATATCCTGTGGACCGCCTCGGCCCTGAGCGGGCGGGTCGTGGCCTTCACGTTCCTCCTGTCGTTGGCGGCCGGAATGGTCGCGGGCTTCGGGCCGGCCCTGCAGAGCACCCGCGCCGATCTCACGCGGGATCTCGCGGAGGGCGGCCGGGGGAGCTCCGGCAAACGGTCCTGGCTTCGCGGCACCCTCACGGTGGCTCAGGCCACGCTGTCCGCCGTGCTGCTCGTGGGGGCCGGCCTGTTCATCCAGAGCGTCATCGAGGTTCGTGGGCTGGACCTCGGCCTGGACGTGGATCGTCTGGTCATGGCGCAACTGGAGTTCCAGGGACAGGACCCCGACGAGCTCGAGGCGAAGAGGGCGTACGAGGAGGCCATGGACCTCGCCGCCGCCCTCCCGGGCGTGACGGGAGTGGCCACCACCGACGTCATCTTCCAGTGGGCTGTCGTCGAGGACCTCACCGTGCCGGGTCTGGACTCCCTGCCCGTCCCCCCTGGGGGAGGGCCGTTCTACTACGCGGTTTCCCCCGGTTACATGGGCACGGTGGGGCTCCGCGTGCTGCAGGGCCGACCGATCCTGGACTCGGACGTCGCGGGTACGCCGGGCGTGGCGGTGGTGAACGAGGCCATGGCGCGCGCCTTCTGGCCGGATCGGGACCCCCTCGAAGGGTGCTTTCACATCGCCGCAGCGGAAGAATGCACGAGGGTGGTGGGTGTCGTGGAGAACGCTTCCCGCGCCGGATTGGACGTGGCCGACCTCCTGGCGTACTACGTGCCGCTGGCTCAGACCGGCGCGGTCCCCACCGGTCTCTACGTGCGCACGGAACGGGACCCGGCCCAGCTCGCTGCGACCCTGTCACCGGCACTGCGTTCGTTCTCTCCTCGCGTCCGGTTCGCACAGGTCCAGACGTTCCGCGAGCTTCTGGATCCCCAGACGCGTTCGTGGACCCTCGGTGCCTCCCTGTTCACCGCGTTCGGGCTGCTCGCCCTCATCGTCGCCGCGATCGGGCTCTACAGCGTACTGGCCTTCGACGTGGCGCAGCGCACCAAGGAGATCGGGATCCGAACGGCCCTGGGGGCACCGAAGGCACGCGTCCTCAGGGGTGTCGTCCTGACCGGAGCGCGCCTGACGGTGCTCGGCGTCATCATCGGACTCGGTGTCTCCCTGGGGGCCGCGCCCTTCGCACGGGACCTCTTCTTCGAGGCGGATGGGACGGAGCCCGTGGTCCTGGGCGGGGTCGCGTTCGTCCTCATGGTGGTGGCGCTCATCGCTTCGCTGGTGCCCGCGCTGCGCGCCACCCGGGTGGATCCCATGGAGGCGCTCCGGACGGAGTAGAAGCCGGCGGGGGCGACCCCGGTCGGCGTCCTTCATCGCCCTTGCCGCTCACCGCCCTGCCGCCTACCGTGCGGTCCGCACCCACGCCCCCGCCGTGCAGGAGGAAGCCCCATGACCCAGCGCTCCTCCATGGGAGATGGGCACCTGGTCGTGCCGTCTCCCGATGGAGCCACTGGGCCCACCCGCCGGGGTTTCCTCCGCAGTGCGTCCATCTCGGTGCTCGCCCTGGGCGCCCCCTCGCTCCTCACGGCCTGCGGTACCCCAGGAGCGCGTCAGACCCCCGAGTCCTGCCCTACCGAGGACATGTCCGATACGGAGCGGGTGCTGACGTTCTCCAACTGGCCCATGTACATCGACGAGTCGACGGACATGGTGGACGGCCGGCGGACCACGGTGATCCCGACCCTCCGGGACTTCGAACGGGCGACGGGCATCGAGGTCCTCTACAACACGGACATCAACGACAATGCCGAGTTCTTCGCCAAGGTCCGTGACCAGCTCGCGGCCTGCGAACCGACCGGGCGGGACCTCATCGTGGTCACGGACTGGGCGGCGTCCCGCATGGTGGAGCTGGGCTGGATCCAGAAGCTCGACCGGGCCCGCCTGCCCAACGTGGAGGCGCACCTCCTCTCCCGACTGCGGTCCCCGGCCTGGGACCCCGGCCGGGACTTCAGCGTCCCGTGGCAGGGCGGCCTCACCGGCCTGGCATACAACGCGAAGTACACCGACGCCGTGGGCAGCGTGGAGGAGCTTCTTACCCGCAGCGACCTACGGGGCAAGGTGAGCCTGCCCAGCGAGATCAGCGACACCATGGGTTTCATGCTCCGGATCGGGGGCGCCGACCCCTCGCACTTCGACGACGACGACTTCGACCGCGCCCTGGAACGGCTCCGCGAAGCGGTCGCGGCGGGCCAGATCCGCCGCTTTACGGGCAACGACTTCGTCCGGGACCTGGACGCGGGGAACGTCGTCGCCTGCGTGGCATGGTCCGGGGATATCATGGGCCTGCAGGAGAGCAATCCCGACATCAGATGGGTCGCGCCCGAAGAAGGGATGCATATCTGGGCGGACAACATGCTCGTCCCCAACAAGGCGACCCATCGGGCGAATGCCGAAAGGCTCATGGACTACTATTACGAACCCGAGGTCGCGGCCCGGGTCGCCGCCTGGGTGAGGTACATCTGTCCCGTCGAAGGCGCCCGCGAGGCCATGGAACGCATCGACCCCACGCTGGTGGACAACCCCCTGATCTTCCCCGACGAATCGTTCCTGTCCGGGACGTACCCGTTCATGGCCCTCTCCGAGGGCACGCGGCGGCGCTACGAGCGAGCCTTCACCCAGGCCATGGGAGCCTGAGATCAGCCATGGCGGGTTCCGACCTCGTTCTGACCTCCGTGACCAAGCGCTTCGGGTCCTTCGTCGCCGTTGACCGTCTCGACCTCACCGTCCCCGGGGGGTCCTTCTTCGCGCTGCTCGGACCCTCAGGGTGCGGCAAGACGACCACGCTCCGCATGGTCGCGGGGCTGGAGGAGCCCACCGAAGGTTCGATCCATCTGGGCGACACGGACATCACGGGACTGCGGCCCCACCGCAGGCCCGTGAACACGGTGTTCCAGAGCTATGCGCTCTTCCCCCACCTCTCGGTGTTCGAGAACGTCGCCTTCGGTCTGCGCCGGCGCGGCGTCGCGGGGATCGACGAACAGGTGCGGGACATGCTCCACCTGGTGCAGCTCGACGCCCTGGGCGACCGGCGTCCCGCCCAACTCTCCGGCGGCCAGCAGCAGCGCGTTGCCCTGGCGCGGGCCCTCATCAACCGCCCGCAGGTCCTCCTGCTCGACGAGCCCCTGGGCGCACTGGACCTCAAGCTGCGCCGGCAGATGCAGATCGAACTGAGGCGGATCCAGACCGAGGTGGGCATCACCTTCGTCCACGTCACCCACGATCAGGAGGAGGCCATGACCATGGCCGACACGATCGCGGTGATGAACGGCGGCGTGATCGAGCAGATGGGCGATCCCCAGGAGCTCTACGAGCACCCCCGGACCACCTTCGTCTCCAACTTCCTGGGACGGGCGAACCTGGCAGCGGGCCGGGTGGTCCAGCGGGACCGGGCCGCCATCGTCCTCGAGGTGCGAGGGATCCGGGTCCGAGCCGCCGCCTCCCGGGCGCCCTCGGAGAAGGAGGACCTGTGGGTCGGCGTGCGACCCGAGAAGGTCTTCCTGGCTCCCTCCGGCTCCGGGACCGACGACGGGTCCAACGTGATCCCGGGGGCCGTCATCACCGACGTGAGCTTCTCCGGCGTGAGCACCCAGTACCTCGCGCGCACGCCGTGGGGACAGGAGTTCGTGGTGTTCGAGCAGAATACCGGCGCGCGCGGCCCCTTCCGTGCCGGTGACAGGGCGGACCTCCGCTGGCTGCCGGACCACACGTTCCTCCTCGACGCGGCGCAGGATGCCTCGGCGGGGGCGGACCCGGGAGACGCGGGTTGAGTCCGGTTCCGGACCGGACGGGCGCCGTCGCCCCCCCGCGTCCGGAGGAGGCAGCGGCGGGTCGGCGCGGGCTCCTCGGCTATGCCCTCCTCCTGCCTGGCACGATTTGGCTGCTGATCTTTTTCGTGATCCCGACCTTCACCTTGATCTCCACGAGCCTGTGGGATCCGTCCGGTTCGATCCTCTACGGATACGACCTGACCTTCCACTGGCTGAACTACGTCGATGCTGTCCAGGCCTACGGCCCGCAATTGTGGCGCTCGTTCTGGTACGCGGGCCTGGCGACCGCCGCGTGCGTCGTCCTCGGGTACCCCCTGGCCTACGCCATCGCGTTCAAGTCCGGTCGGTGGAAGAACCTCATGCTGGTCCTGGTCGTCGCGCCGTTCTTCACCAGCTTCCTGGTGCGGACCCTGGCGTGGCAGATGCTCCTGGGGGACAACGGTTGGGCGGCGGGGGTGCTCCGCGCGTTCCACGTCCTCGGCGCCGACGGCCACCTGCTGGCGACGCCGTTCGCGGTGGTGACGGGTCTGACCTACAACTTCCTGCCGTTCATGGTCCTCCCGCTCTACGCCAGCCTCGAGAAGCTGGACCCACGGCTCATCGAGGCCGGCGGCGACCTCTACGCGAGTCCCTTCGACACCTTCCGCAGGATCACCCTGCCCCTGTCCATGCCGGGCCTGGTCGCGGGAACCCTGCTGACGTTCATTCCCGCCGCCGGGGACTACATCAACGCGGAGCTCCTCGGCACCCCGAGAACACGGATGATCGGGAACGAAATCCAGGATCTGTTCTCAGCGGGCTCGTACCCCGAGGCCGCCGCGCTCTCGGTGACGCTCATGGTCGTGATCGTCACGCTCGTCGCGGTGTACGTGCGGCGTGCCGGCACGGAGGACCTGGTATGAGCGCGGGTCTGACGCGCGCGCGACGCTGGCTGGGCGAGCGGCTGGTGCTGATGTACGGCATCCTGGTCCTGCTCTACATGGCGCTGCCGATCCTCGTGGTCATCCTCATGTCCTTCAACGAGCCGGCGAGCCGACAGAGCTACACGTTCGACGGGTTCACCTGGAACAACTGGCTCGATATCTGCGGCCCCTACCAGCTGTGCTCGTCGGTGCGGACGAGCCTCGCGATCGGTCTCCTGGCCACGCTGGTAGCCACGATCCTGGGCACGCTCATGGCGTTCGCCCTGGTGCGGCACCGCTTTCGCGGGCGCTCCGTGGCCAACGTCGCCCTCTTCCTCCCCATGGCTTCCCCCGAAGTCGTCATGGGTTCGTCCCTGCTCGCGCTCTTCGTCGCCGCGGGCTTCGGCGGCGTGTTGGGTTTCTGGACCATCCTCACGGCCCACGTGATGTTCTGCCTGTCGTTCGTCGTGGTGACCGTGAAGGCCCGACTCAGCGGACTCGACCCCCACCTCGAGCAGGCCGCCGCGGACCTCTACGCCAACGACTGGCAGACCTTCTGGCGGGTGACGTTCCCGCTGGCATTCCCGGGCATTCTGTCGGCCGCGCTCCTGAGCTTTTCGCTCTCGTTCGACGACTTCATCATCACGAACCTCAACGCAGGCCAGACGGTGACCTTCCCCATGTTCGTGTGGGGCGCGGCGCAGCGAGGCATCCCGCCACAGATCAACGTCATCGGCACCATCATGTTCCTGCTGGCGCTGGTCCTCGTAGGCCTCGGTGAGTTCGGCCGGCGCCGCGGGGCTCCTGGCGCCGCCGTCGCACCAGGGCCCGCGCGGGCCGAATCCTAGGAGCGGAACGTCGTGGCTCTGCCACGGGTCCCGGCGTGGCCTCAGTTCCCTCCCGGCCTCCCCACTCCGTCGAAGACGTCCGTGGGGATCGTATCGGTCTTGAGCACGTCCTCGTTGATCCAGTAGTACGGCCCGAACGGGACCGCCCTGGGCCAGATCTCGTCGAGGGACGTGGCATCGTAGAGCTTGCCGCCCTTCATGACGTACTGGGCGTCGATGGTGTTCCGGATGTTCTCCAGGGGGTTCGAGTTGAGCACCACGAGGTCGGCGAGCTTGCCCACCTCGATGGAGCCGAGATCCTTGTCGGCCCCCAGGAATCGGGCGCCATGCAGACTCGCCACCTCGAGAGCGCCATGACTCCCCAGCGCGCTGGCGCCCATCCAGACCTCCCAGTGGGGCGCGAGCCCGTGTTGTTCACCGTGTGAACCGAGGGCGCCGAAGCCACCCTCTGCGATGACGTCCGCCATGGCCTGGGCGATGAGCGGATACGAGTAGTCGGTCTCCGGACGCGTCCAGCGGGTGCGCGTCTGGGGGATCAGCATCCGCCACGGAAACCACCTACGCTGCTTCGGGTCCTTCCAGACGTCGCTGTCCTGGAAGAAGTACTCGATGCTCCACGCGGACGGGCCCGCGACGACGAGGGTCGGCGAATACGTCGCCTGGGCCTGACCCAGGAACTTGGCTCCGTCGGAGTACATGGGCACCTCACTGAACGCATGCTCCCATGCGGTCTGTCCGTCCATGATCATGCCCAGGTTCTCGAAGAAGGGCCCGCCCTCCGACGTGATGTTCACGCCCACCTGCCGCGCCGCCTCACTGAACCACTGCCGCTGGTCCCGCCGCGGCTGGGCGTACTGCTTGATCTGCGTGGCGCCCCAATCCGTGAGGCGACGCACGGCCGCTACGGCGTCGTCCAGGTTCGATATTTCGTTGGTGTGGGCACCGTCACCCCCCGACTGGTTGTCTCCGGTGCTGAAGCCGCGCGGCCCGATCATCTCACCGACCTCGATGAGGTCCGCCGTCGGGAACATGTTCTGGCTCCACATGGACACGTCCAGCGTCGTGGTCACGCCGTAGGCGAGGTAGATCGCCTGCTCGTAGTCGTGGCGGGGGCGGATGCCTCGCCACTCGCGGTAGTGGTGGGCGTGCATGTCCACGAAGCCCGGAATGATGGTCTTCCCCCGAGCGTCGATGGTCCGGGAGACGCCCTCCAGGCTGCACTCGCCCACGCACGCGATCCGACTTCCGTCGACCACCACCGTCCCGTTCTCGATGACCTCGCGATCGTTGAGCGTCACGATGCGGGCGCCGGTCAGGGCAACGGTCCCCTGGGGAACGTCGCGGGGCACCGTGAGCTTCAGTGTGACGGTGTCGGTGACGCCCGAGTCCACGTGGTGCACGTAGTAGCGCGGCCCGCTGCCGTACTCCAGCGTGTTGCGATCGCGCCAACGCGGGAACAAGCCGCCGTCCTCCGTGAGCTGGGTCACCGGAAGGGCGCCGCGCCGCTTCTCCACGCGCAGGGCGTCACCGCCCAGGCCCATCCAGGCCAGCGGAGACACGTAGACGTTGTCACCCTCCTGGAACGCCACCCACTCACCGGTCGGCGACGGCACGATCTCCTCGGCGTCGGGGAAGCTCAGGTGCTCCTGCTTGTCGTCGCCGTCGGCGGCCACCGACATCATGGACGTCCCGCTCCGGCCGCCGCCCTCCGCCGCCCGGATCTCCGGATAGAAGATCCGCCCATCGGGCCCAAAGGCCGCGCGCACCAGCTGCCGTCGGGCGACCCCGGAACCCGGGATGGTGACGACCCGCGTGCCGGCTTCGCCTCCGGCCGGCGGGCTGGCCGACAGGCGCACGAGATCGAAGTAGGCATTGGCGGTCATGGTCCTCTGCCGGGCCGTCGCGCCTTCGCCGCGCGCGACCACCACCGACCGGCCATCCGGCGACCAGACCGGATTCGCGTAGTCGCCGGGCTCCCTGCTGAGCCGCTGGGGAGCGCCGCCCGCCGCGGGAACCTTCCAAACGTGGCCGCGGGTGGTGTCGTCCCAGCTGACGAAGGCGATCCATCGCCCGTCGGGGCTCCATGCCGGCATGTACTCCAGCGGGTCGAACGAATCCGGCGTCAGCCGCCGCGGCTGGCCCGTCGCGCCGTCCTGGGCGTAGATCCTGCCCACTGCCTGGAACGCGAGCCTTCCGCCATCCGACGTGGCCGTGGGCCAACGGAAGAACCTGACCTCCAGCGGGTCGTCGGTAATCCGGAACTCCTTGCGCGCCATCTCGGAGATCGTGCGGTGCACCTTGGCCGTGAACGGGATGGTGGAGACCACCCCCGTGCCCACGTCCACGCGCCGGATCTTCCCGCCCTGGGTGATCAGCACCGACTGGCCGTCACCGGCCCACTTGTAGCGCGGAAGGACTCCCATGGTCTTGGATCCGGACGCCACCATGGGCTCGATGGGATCCATCAGCAGCCGTTCCGCGCCCGTCTGGAGGTCCCGGAGCCAGAGGGCGCTGCGGGGGCCGAACTCGTGTCCCTTGAAGGACAGCAGGCCGTCGGGGATATGGCGGGCGAACGCCAGCCACCGACCGTCCGGCGACACCTCCGGTGCCGCCGCGCCCCCGCTCGAGTTCCGCCCCGCCGCGGCGCCGTCGCTCACACCCGAGCTGATGTCCACGATCTCGCCCGTCCTGAACTCGAAACGCTTGATCTGCTGGGCCCCGCTGAGCGGCTGGCGGTCGCCGACGGATACGTTCACCTGGTAGTACAGGTACCGGCCGTCCCGGGAGACGGTGGGCCAGGAGGGCGGCCCATTGCTGCCGCCGCCCCCCCCGCGGCCCCCGGCCGGTGCGCCGATCAGCTGCACGCCCGTGCCGCCGTCCTTGTGGTAGATCCAGAGCCCGTTCCCACCGCCACCTCCACCACCTCCACCGCCTCCCCGGCTTCCCCGTCGCACCACGATGTAGTTGCCGTCGGGCGTCCAGGCCGGTTCCACCGCCGTGATGCTCTGATCGGTGAACACGGGGCGCGGGGCGCTCCCGTCGGCGTTCATGACCCATAGGTTGTACTGCCCGCGACGATCGGTGATGAACGCGATGGACTTGCCGTCGGGAGAGATGCGGGGTTGGAAGTTCAGCGCCACCCCGCTGTTCTGCGTGAGAGCCTCCGCTTCGCCCCCTGCGACCGGCATGCGGTAGACGTGACCCAGAAGGTCGAAGGCGATCCACGTGCCGTCGGGCGAGAGATCCACCGACATGCGCGTCCCCTCGCTGGTGGTGAAGTCGATCTCCCGCGTCACCCCCCGGGGCAGGGTCACATCCCAGCGGGGACGCTCGCCGGCGGTCGCCTCACCGGTGCGCTGCGCCGCCAGGTCGCGCGCGGAAACGGTGGCCAAGAGCAAGGCGCAGGCGATGAGGAGCGCACGCTTCACGCCTTCGGGAAGGGTCTTCATGAGATTCAACTCTGATGGGAGGGACCGGACGTCCAGACGGATGGACGGAAAAACGTTGCTAGAGTGTCGGTCGCAGCGGCTTCGCGCCATGGGTGGGGGGTCGAGGGCTGGGCTACGTCAGTCCCGAGAAGGAGAACGCCCCCACCGCCCGGGCGCCCATGGCTGCCCCCACACCCAGGGCTTCCCGCATGTGCGCGACGGACGGGCGGGGAGTCCGCGCCAACGACGCCACCAGGCCCCCGGCGAAGGCATCGCCGGCGCCGGTGGGATCGACCACCGCCTCCACCTCCACGGCCTCCACCTCGAGGCGTGCGTTCTCTCCGTACGCGCACGCGCCGCGGGCTCCACGCTTCACCACGACCCACCTGGGACCCAGGGATCGGACCGCTCCAGCGGCCGTCGCCTCGTCCGACTCCGCGGCCAGCATCAGGATCTCCTCTTCGTTGACCAGCAGGATGTCGACCCGGGCGAGGAGCGCTTCCAGGTCGGTCCGCCCTTCGACGATCCAGTGGGGCATGGTGTCCAGCACGACCAGGCCCGGTGCTCCCGACTGATCGAGAACCTCGCTCTGCACGGCGGGAGCGGTGCTGCCCAGGAACAGGGCTTCCGGGTTCCGGAAGGCGGTCGGGACCACCGGCGACCTGCGGACGATGCCGCCGCGGTGGACCGAGAGGACCTGGCGGTTGCCCCAGCCGTCGTAGCGCGCGTGCCAGCGGAAGGTGGGATCGACCACTCTGACGATGCCGGATACGTCCACCCCGCGGGCGGAGAGTCGAGCCAGAGGTTCGTCGGGAAAGTCCTCACCGGTCACACCCACCACCGCCACCGGCCCGAGCCGGCTGGCGGCCGCGGCGAAGTACAGGGCCGACCCTCCGGGAACGTCGCGAACGGAACCCGCCGGCGTCTCCACCGTGTCCAACGCCACCGTACCGACGCCGACGATCACCGTGCCTTCCTCAGACCAGGAGTCCGGCCACGGCCGCCGTCAGCAGCGTGGCCAGGAGCCCGGCCAGCATGGCCCTCAGCCCCAGGCGCGCCAGATCATGACGGCGCGAGGGCGCCATCTCCCCGAGCCCCGCGATGGTCATGGCCACCGAGCCGAAGTTGGCGAAGGACGTGAGGGCGTAGATGGTGATCACGAGGGAGCGTGGCTCCAGCGCCGAGCCGGCGGACAGGATGGACTCGAGGCGAGCGAACGCGACGAACTCGTTCAGGACGAACTCCAGGCCGATGAGCTGCCCCACCAGATGGGCGTCGGACCAGGGAATCCCCAGCAGCCAGGCGACAGGCACAAGGGCCTTTCCCAGCATCCCCTCGAGGCTGAGCCCCTGGATGCCCACCAGGTGCCCGATCCACCCCAGCCCCCCGTTGAGAAGCGAGATCAAAGCGAGGAACGCCACGAGCATGGCGCCGACCATGAGCGCCAGTCGGAGCCCCTCCGCCGCACCCCGAGCCGCCGCGTCGATGACGTTGACGTCCGGGCGCTCCACGCTGGCGCCGTCCAGGGATCCGGCGGTCACCGGGGTACCGGTCTCGGGAACCAGCAGCTTGGCCAGCACGAAGGCCGCCGGGGCCGACATGACCGACGCCGCGATGAGGTGGCCCGCCGCGTCCGGGTCGTAGGGAAGCATCATGCCCGCGTAGGCCGCGAGGACGCCTCCGCTGATGGTCGCCATGCCGGCGGTCATGATGGCCATGAGCTCGGACTGGGTCATACGCTCCACGAAGGGCTTCACCACCAGGGGCGACTCCATGAGCCCCACGAAGATGTTGGACGCCGCGTCCAACGTCTCCGCACCCGAGGTCCGGAGCGTCCGCTGCATGATCCAGGCGACGGCCTTCACCACGCGCTGCATCACGCCCAGGTGATAGAGGACCGTCATGAGGCAGGACACGAAGATGATGTTGGGCAGGACGCGAAACGCGAAGAAAGCTCCTGTATGCGCCATGGACCCGGGCGTAGCCACGAACGCGCCGTTGCCCGGGTCTCCCTGCCCCACCGGGATGTAGTCGGAGACCAGGTTGCCGAAGACGAACCGGCCTCCCTCCGCCGCATAACCCAGCACGGCTCCCACCACGGTGCTGACGCTCTGGAAGAACGCGACGCCCAGCGGTGTCCGGAGCACGATCCAGGCGAACGCGAATTGCAGGCCCAACCCCCACAACACGACACGCCAGGAAACCGAGCGTCGGTCCTTCGACAGGAGCCAGCCGGCACCGACGATCACGCCGATGCCCAGAAGCGCCTGGAGCCTGAGGAGCGATGCCGTGGGCAAGGCTACCTGGAGAAGTGCGGGCAGGTGCAGCGACACAGGGACCTCATGCGGGGGACAGGTCGTCGCACAACCTGCCGGCAGCTTCAGCCCTGCGCCAGGATCCCCTTCAGAAGGGCGGCGTAGGTCCACCCTTCCGTGTCGTCGCTGACGAGCTCGATCTCGCCGGGACCCCGAATCCCCAGCCCCACCTCCACGGCCCGGGCGATCTGCTCCTGGGCGAAGATGGGAGTCCCCATGATGGCGTCGTTGGAGCCCAGTTCCTTGAGGATCGCCACGCCCACGGCGTCCACCGCCACCCGGTCGGTCCCTGCCACGAACACGTTGGCCTGCTTGAGCGTGCCCTGGGACGGCCCACCGTCGGTGAAGGCCTCCAGGCCATCCATGACGATGAGGTCCGGCGCGTAGCCCTGGTTCAACTCGGCGATCATCCGGCGCATGTCGGGAGAGCGGTGCATCCCCCGGCGGATGGGGCGGGGCGTGAGGCCCACGGCGAGCTTGAGGGACATGGTGAAGACGCCTCCGAACCCGTGGGTCTTCAAGCAGCAGGTGCTCACCAGGTACTCCGCGTCGCTGACCACGCGCGGGAGATGGAACCCCTCGGGCCAATGGGTCCCGGCCGGGCTGAAGTGGACCCACTCCGACTCCGGAAGCTCATCGAAATCCACCACGCCGAAGCCGTGGTCGCTGGCCAGGTCCAGCGTCCCCTTGGCCGCCATCACCGACGCGGTGCCGCTGGGACCGCTGGACTCTCCCACGGTGACGTCACGGGCGTCACGTTCCTTGAGTTCCGTGATGAGCTGGGTCAGCGTGTCGTCGTGGGTCCCCGCCGGACCCCCGTCCGCGCTGTTGAAGTTCGGCTTGAGCACGACCCGCTTGCCGGCCATGCCCGTGGGATTCAACAGCGCCATGGCCCGCGCCACGCCCTCTCGACGGTTCGACGCCCGGACGAGGGCCACGGTGGAGGCGCGCCTGCGGCCGCCTCCCGCCAGAGCCTCGAAGTCGAGGTAGGGGAGCACGACCAACCCCGCGGCAGTCCCTTTCAGGAAACGCCTCCGGTCCATGGCATGGACACCCAGACGGGCCACGCTGACCTCCTGGCTAGAGCGCGGGCAGGCTCTTCGTAAGATATGGACTGGGGGAGGGAAGGGAAACGAAAGGCGAGCGACCCTCCGTCCCTCACTCCCCGAAGCTCGATTCCTCCAGCAGCGCCCTGAACCGCGGCTCCGGGCGGAGCGGATCGCGGATGGGGTCGAGCCCCAGATGCACGAACGCCAGGTAGGCCCAGTCGAAGGCGTAGAAGAGCTTGAAGACCGCGAAGGAATACCGTCCCCCCGGGTCGGCGTCGTGGGCGTCGGGTTTCACGACCGGCGCGGTAGCCAGCCGTGACTGCTCGCATGGCGTCGGTTGGACGTCGATCTCGCCCGCGATGGCGGACGCCGGCGCGGCACGAGCGGCCGCAGGACGCGGGGTGCGCTTGCGGTGCCCGATGCCGGATCTAGCTTCGACGGCATGACCAGCCCCGCCCACGCCGTTGCGTTCGCGCTCCTCGTCGCCGTGCTCACGAGCCCGGGCCTGGGCGCACAGGAGCGGTGGTCGGACCCCTCGGTCTTCGATGTCGGACGCGCCCCGCCCCGCGCGACTTTCCTTCCCTATCCGGATCGAGCGGCGGCGTTGAGCGGCGATGCCTCCTCGTACACCGTCTCGCTCGACGGCCCCTGGCGGTTCGCGTGGGCGCCCAACCCCGCACAGGCCCCCCGTGGCTTCGAATCCCCGGATTTCGTCGACGAGGGGTGGGACTCCCTCGACGTTCCATCCAACTGGGAAGTCGAAGGATATGGTGTGCCTCGCTACGCGGACTCCGGCCTGCCCGAAGGAGTGGCCGGCACCATCGACCCCTCCACCAACGAGGTCGGGAGCTACCGGAGGTGGTTCGAGGTCCCCGGGGCCTGGCGAGACATGAACGTGACGCTTCACTTCGCCAGCGTGGGTTCCGCGGTCACCGTCTGGGTGAATGGCCGGGAGGTGGGGTACAGCCAGGGCAGCAAGGTCCCAACCGAGTTCGACGTCACGCCCTTCCTGAGGGAGGGGCGGAACCTGCTGGCGGCCAGAGTCTGGCGATGGAGCGACGGCAGCTTCCTGGAAGACGTGGACTTCTGGCGCCTCAGCGGAATCGACCGGGACGTCCACCTCGTTGCACGGCCTGCCACGCGCATCCAGGACATCCAGGTCCGCGCCGGGTTGGACCGGGCATACCGGAACGGCCTCCTGGACGTGGACGTCGAACTGGCGGGCACCCCCGGGGAGGCGGATCTGTCGGTGGAGCTTCTGGACGCGGCGGGCACGACGGTGTTCTCTGCCCAAGCGCGCGCGGTCCTGGGAGACACCACCCGCCGCGTCACGTTCACGGGCACGGTCCGGAGTGCGGCCCCGTGGACGGCGGAGACGCCCAACCTCTACACCCTGTTGGTGGAGTCACGCGCCCGGGGACAGCCCGCCCAGGTCGTTCCCCAGCGCGTGGGCTTCCGCACCGTCGAGGTTCGCGACGGTCTGCTCCAGGTGAATGGCACGCCCGTCACCCTGCGCGGCGTGAACCGCCACGAGCACGATCCCCACCGGGGCCGCCCGCAGTCCATGGACCTCATGCGGCGCGACATCCAGCTCATGAAGGAGCTGAACGTCAACGCGGTGCGCACGAGTCACTATCCGAACGATCCCCGCTGGTACGCCCTGGCCGACGAGTACGGCCTGTACGTGGTGGACGAGGCGTTCGTCGAGTCCAACGGAACGAGCTTCCACCCCGATACGACCCTGGCCGGGAAGCCCCAGTGGCGGGCGGCCCACATGGACCGGCTCCGACGCATGGTGGAGCGGGACAAGAACCACTCCTCCGTCATTCTCTGGTCCCTGGGCAACGAGGCGGGGGACGGGCCGAATTTCGAAGAGATGTACGCGTGGACCAAGCAGCGCGACCCCACGCGCCCCGTGGTCTACGAGATGGCGGACCTACGTCCCCACACCGACGTGTTCTTCCCCATGTACGCACGAATCCACACGCTGGAGAACTACGCGTCGGCTCCCCGCGAGCGGCCCCTCGTCCTCTCGGAGTATGCCCACGCCATGGGCAACTCCGTGGGCAACCTCGCCGACTACTGGAACGTCATCGGAACCCACCCCCAGCTCCAGGGGGGGTTCGTCTGGGATTGGGTCGACCAGGCCTTCCCCATGGAACACGAGGGCAGAACCTACTGGGGATACGGCGACGACTTCGGGGGCGACCAGGGCGCCGGCAATTTCTCCGTGAACGGCCTGGTGGCGCCGGACCGCTCGCTCAACCCCCACGCCTGGGAGGTGAAGAAGGTCTACCAGCCCTTCGCCATCCGAGCCGAAGACCCTGGCACCGGCGTTTTCGAAATCGAGAACCGCTTCGACTTCAGGAGCCTGGACCACCTCCAGGTGTCGTGGAGATTGTGGTCCGGCTCCCGGACGCTGGCCGAAGGCGTGGCGGCCGTCAACGACATCGCGGCCGGATCCACGGCCCCGCTTCGCCTCGAGCTGCCCGACGTCCCCCGCCCACCCGGGGAGGAGCGCTTCCTGGACCTGACCATGGTGACCCGGGAGCCCCATGGCCTTCTCCCGGCCGGCCACGTCGTCGGCTGGGAGCAGTTCGTCCTGGCCCGGCCGGCTCCCCGAGCGGGGGTGGCGGTGGAGAAATCCGCCAAGATCGATCGCACCGAGTCCGCTGACCTGGTCACGCTCCGTGGACAGGCAGCCGACTTCCGCCTGGACTTCGATCTGAAGCGTGGAGTGATCCGACGCCTCGAGTACCAGGGAGCCGAGCTGATCGCCGATGGACCCCGGCCCAACTTCTGGCGCCCCCCTACGGACAACGACTACGGCAGCGACATGCCGGCCCGCCTGGGAGCCTGGCGCGATGCCTCGCAGGATCAGCCCGTGCGCAGCGTGGAGCATTGGCAGAACTCCGACCGCGATGTGGAGATCGTGGTGACCCGGGACCTTCCCTCCGTGGGGTCGCTCCACACCACTCACTACCATGTCTTCGGGAATGGCGAGATCGTCGTGTCCGTCTCCCTGAAGGTCGGACGTATCGGGTTGCCCGACCTGCCGAAGATCGGCCTCACCCTGACGCTGCCACCCGACCTCGCCCGTGTGACGTGGCTGGGCCGAGGACCTCACGAGAGCTACGCCGATCGGAAGTCCGGCGCCGCGATAGGCTTTTTCGAAGCCGACGTTTCCGACCTCGCCTACCCCTACATACGCCCCCAGGAGACCGGCCATCGCTCCGATGTGCGGTGGGTCGCGGTCACGCGACCCGACGGTGTGGGCCTGCTCGCCGTCGCGGACTCCGTCATGGGATTCAGCGCGCTCAACCAGGACGACGAGGACCTGGACGGCGGGATCCGGAAGTCCTTCCGCCATCAATGGGACGTCCCTGTCCGCGATCACGTGACGCTGGATCTGGATCACGCCCATATGGGGGTGGGCGGCGACACATCCTGGGGGGCACGGGTGCACCCGGAGTATCGCGTGCCCGCGCGGGACTACGCCTACCGCGTTCGTCTCGTACCCTTCGGACCCCAGGGGCCCGGGCCGGAGCGTCTGAGCCTGAACCGGTGGTAGCCGCGCCGGACCGACGCGGGGCCAGGGCGATGCGGGAGCTCCCCGTGCCGCTGTCAGGCTTTTCCTTACTGCCAGAACGGTCCCCTGCCCTTACCATGGAAAGAGGGCCGGGCGCCCCGGAAGGCGGATCGTCTGATCCGCCATCCGCCCGGTCCCGACCGCACGCAGGGGCATCACGAACAACAGGGGATTGGATCCATGGGTGACCTCAAGGCCGTCGACACGCTCTTTCCACTGCTCTTGAAGGAATGGAAGAACAGTTGGGTCCAGGCCACCAACTCCGCCGGAGAGCTCAAGTGCAAGGTGGAGCTGGCGTGGGGTGACGGATACGACGACGGCGACGCCCTCATCGCCGCAATGGACGCGGCGAACATCGAGTCGGTGTTGGCCACCGACCTCCTGGCGTGGTCCTACCCCAGGCAGCAGCGCTTCGCCATGGACATGACGGAGACGATCTCCGCGCTCAAGACGAAATTTCCCGGGCGGATCTATGGTCTGGCCGACTACGACCCGTTCAACATCAGGGCGAGCCTGGACAAGCTGGAGGAGGACGTCACCAAGCGCGGCTACAAGGGCGTGTACATCCACATCTACGGTTACGACATCCCCCTGGACCATCGGAAGATGTACCCGCTCTACGCCGCATGCGAGGGACTCGGCGTGGCCGTGTCCATGCAGGTGGGACACGTCCTCGAAGCCATGCCCAGCGAGCACGGGCGTCCTATCCAGATCGACCGCATCGCGTGCGACTTCCCTGGGCTCACGCTGGTGGGGACGCACACCGGATGGCCCTGGGTGGACGAGCTCATCGCCGTCACCACGAAGTGGCCCAACGTATACCTGTCGGTGAGCGCGTGGCTGCCCAAGTATTTCACCCCGACGCTGGTGGGCTTCATGAACTCCCGGGTGGGCGCGGAGAAGGTCCTGTTCGGCTCCAACGGGTTGAGCTGGGACCGCTACTGGGAGGGCTTCCACGCCATGGGACTCCGGGACGACACGCTGCGCGCCGTGATGTACGACAACCCCAAGAGGGTCTTCGGCGTCTAGGCGGGAAGTCCGGTCCTCGGCAGCTTCGCCTTGAGGTACCGGGGAAGATAAGGACGCAACCGCGCGCGTTGCGCCGTATCAAGGTGCCGGAACCCCTTCACGGCTCCCACGCAGACAGGCGCTCCGCAGGCACACGCGAACGGGTGCGCGATGTCCCACTCGGTGGTGTTGTAGTCGAACGTGATCTCCGCACCCTCTTCGATGTCCGCCAAGGCGGTCAGGACCAGTCCCCGCAGGTATGCGTTGGGCGCGCACGAGTGGTTCAGAAAGCGCCAACCGTAGTCCGACGCGGCCACGTGGGGGGGCATGTCGGAGGGACAAGAGACGTGCGTATGCCAGCCGACCTGAAGCGAATGACGTGTCGGGTGCGCAGCCTTCAGGCCGACGACCCGAAGGACGGTTTGGCCCTTCGCGATGCGCTCCACCGCGCGCACCGCCAGGCGCCCGTCCTCCTGGACGACGCGGATGCGGCAAGACGAGGGTGACGGTCGAGCACGTACGGAACCCGGATCCGATACGCTCATGGGGGCCTGGGCAGAAGTCCGTCCAACTGGATGGAGGAGAATGGGAGGACAGACGTCCGCCCGGCAAGACGCACGTGACGATGGAGAACGAACGCCCCGGGGGTCGCAACCACACCGGGAGGCCTCTACCTTCCTGCCACCCCCTCGTGATCCCGAACCGCCGACCCGGTTGGACCTCTCATGAAGCGCTTGTTCGCCGCCGCCCTCTGCTCCGCCCTCACGCTTCCGGGCGCTGCCCAGGCCCAGCAGCGGGAGACCTTCGACTACTGGTCGCCACAGAGGGACATGATCCGCAGGGGCCAGCAGGCCATTCTCACGTGCAACGGGCTGTTCACGTCCAACCGGACCCTCGAGCAGGTCTACGCTCAGGAGTTGGCCTTCCTCCCACAGCCCATCGGGACGCCAAGCGGGGGCGACTACCAGGTCGACCGGGAACGCAGGGCCGTCGCCATCGGCTCGCCGTGGAGCGGAGCCCCCGTCATGCGCGCCGCGTTCCGGGAGGGGATCGGGTGCGTCATCCTGTCGCCGGACCAGGACTTCGAAGACATCGACGAGCTCCCCGTGCTCCTCACGCCACCCCTGGCCGGGGACCCGGACACGATCCCGTGGCCCGACGGCGACCTGGTCGAGGACGCACCCCTCCCGGCCAACGTGGACGCGGCGGCCCTTCAGGCGGCGTCGGACTGGGCCTTCGATCGCCCCACGCCGGAGCAGGTCACCCTGAGCCTCGTGGTGCTGCACAACGGCCAGATCATCCACGAGCGCTACGCCCCCGGCGTGGACATGCACACCCGAACCCGCACGTGGTCAACCGCCAAGAGCATCGCGGCAACGCTCGTCGGCATCCTGGTGGACGAGGGCAGGATGCACCTGGACGAGCCTCTGGGCTTCGACTGGCAGCCCAGAGCGCTCTCACCGGAGACCGACCCACGGAACGCCATCACGCTCCGCCACGTCCTGAACATGTCCAGTGGCCTCTACCCCATCGACAACGGAGGACTCGAGTACGCCACGGGGTCGGGGATGTCCTACTGGGCCGGAGCCAGCTCGGTGCAGGGCGCCCTCCGCAAGGCGCTGGTACGCGAACCGGGCACGGTGTGGGACTACGAGAACTACGAGACGCTCCTGGCCGTCTACAAAATGAAGGAAGCCATCGGCGATCCTCAGGCGTATCTCGAATTCCCGCGCAAGGCGCTCCTGGACAAGATCGGCATGCGCAACACGCTCCTGAGCACCGACCGCTTCGGCGACTTCATCCTGAGCAGCCAGGTCTACACCAACGCCCGGGACCTGGCGCGCTTCGGCCTGCTGTACCAGCAGGGCGGGGTGTGGAACGGAGAGCGCATCCTCTCCCAGGAGTGGATCGACTTCGAGCGCACGCCGGCGCCGGCCACCGCCACCATCGGCAACGCCTATGGCGGGCAGTGGTGGCTGGTCCCCGACAACCGGAAGGACGAGGTGCCCCCCGACGCCTACTCCACCTCCGGCAACCGCGGTCAGTTCGTCATCGTGGTGCCGTCCAGGAACCTGGTCATCGTGCGCCGGGGCCTCGACTGGGGACGCCAGGGCTTCGATCGGTGGGGGCTGACTCGCGAGGTGTTGAAGGCCGTTCGATAGGAAGACAACGCGTCCCTAGGGGCGCCGTCCATCGTGGGCGTCCAGCAGCATGAGCAGGTGGGCCGCCGACCAACTGAAGTGGGGCGCGTTGAGTCCCTCGCCGGTGCGGGGATCGTAGTTCTCGAAGATGGGCCCCTGCCCCGTCAGCCCCGCCGGTGCGTCCAGGAGTCGGGCGCGCAGCGCGTCGCCTTCGTCCATGAATCCATACCGTTCCAGGCCACGCACCCCGAAGTACGCCTGATCCAGCCAGACGGGACCGCGCCAGTAGCCGTCGGCGGGGTCGAACTCTGAGCGCGCCATCGACAACGTGGGGAGCGGCACCAGCGAGAAGAACTTCTCCGGATCCATCATGACCGCGGCCACGCGCCGAGCCTGTTCGTCGGTGGCAACGCCGGCCCAAAGGGGAATCCATCCTTCCGGCCCCTGCACGCGGATCGGCTCTCCCGAGTTCATGCGCACGTCGTAGAAGTAGCCGGTCTCCTCGTCGAACATGGTGTCACGGATGCGTGTGCGCAGCTTGTCCGCAGCCACCCTGTATGCCCGCGCTTCGTCAGCGCGTCCCAAAGCCTCGGCCATCTCCGCCAGGTACCCCTTCTCGGCATACAGGTATGCGTTCAGATCCACCGACTCCTGATCGAGCGACCAGGCACCTTCGTGATTCTCCAGCATGACTGCTTCATCGAAGCGCACGGCATTGTCCATGCCGCTTTCCCACGCCGCAGCGATGCGCGTTCCGTCGGTGGATCCGTACTCACACAGCCCGTCGCCGTCGTGGTCGCGGTTGTCGTACCACCAGGCGTGGTATGCGACCAGAGCCGGGTAGACCTCCCGGACGAAGGCCGTGTCTCCGGTGGCGTCGAAGATCCCGGCCACGGCCCAGGCCGCCAGCGGAGGCTTGGTGTCGCGCCAATTGTTCTCTGTGCTGTCGGCGTAGATGACGTCGGGCACCATGCCCGCGCCGTCCTGCCAGTCCAGCATCACCCGCATCTGTTCCTCAGCCAGCTCCGGCGCGAAGAGGGCCAAGGCCCGGGCGTGCTTCCACGAGTCCCACGACCAGACGCCGTGGAAACCGCGGTAGGCGAAAGAGGGAAACAACCCGTCGTGCCTCAGGTCTCCCAGGGGGGACCGCCAATTCGAGAGCAGCGTCTGCACGGCCTTCACCGCGATGCGACGATGGATGGGGGAGGCGTCGCCGCGGAGCCGGCCCAGGGCCGAAGCCAGGTACCCTTCCCACCGGACGGCCTGGGCGTCCATCTGCACCGGGGCGTCAGCCAGGAGGCGCCCGCGCCGGGCCCGGTCCCCCTCCATGGCCGTAGCGCTCTCGTATGCGGATACCAACAGGTACTCCGTGATGGCCGCGCCCGGATCCAGCACCACCGGGGACATGCGCAGCTCGAACGAGCCCTCGGACCCGACCGCTGCTTCCCAGGTCCTGTTCTGGGGGAGCTGCAGGTCCACCACCGTGGACGACCCCTCCACGCGGATCTGGACTCCGTCCTCGTCGGGCATGATCCGGGCCGGACTCAGGGCCGCGTCCCCGACCCAGCCGGGCGCGAGGGTGACGACTTGGGCGCTGCGGTTGGCCACCGTGGCCCGCACCAGGGCACTCCGACCCGAAGCGAAGACCAGATCCAGGGTGGCGTCCACGACACCCGCAGACATCTCCTGGTGCAGGCGCCCGGGAAGCGCGGAAACCACCGCATCCGGTCCCGCCCCCCAGGCGAGCGGCTGCTCCTGGCCCTCCTGCCAGACGGCGAGCCCCGCCAGCGAGCGCCCCAGCCAGACCCCGCCGTCCGTGAGAAGAAACGGGCCGGTGAAGCCGCCTACCGGATCCCCGGCCGTCACGTCGGGAAGCCCGAACATGTGCCACGCGCCCTGGTCCGAGAACGCGAACACGCGCTCGTCCCGCGCGCTGTCAGGTACCCCGGTGACATCCAGGACGTCTGTGAACGCGTCGGCGCGGTGGCCCGGCGCGGCACACGCCCACAGGACGGAGCCCAGGAGCAGGCCGACGCCCTTTGCCGTGGTCACCGGCGTGGATCCTCTCCACCGCCATCGGACCGCGCGGCGCTCGCGGCTTCTTGCGCCAACTCGCCGGCCAGCTTGTCCACCCGGGCGGCCCGCCTGCCCGCGAACCGGGTCCAGCCGAACCGGCCCCGAGCGGTCCACCGGGTTGTGCCCACTGCCTCGGTGACTTCGCCCACCAGATCGCTGTTGCGTTCCACTGCGGCGACCAGGGCCGCCACGCCCTCGGCGCCCAGTTCCCCGGTCACGGCGCGAATGGACTCGCTGGACAGGGGCGCACCGGCCAGGGGATTGCTTCTGGCCTTCCGGTCGATCTCCGCCACCGCCCTTTGGATGAGGGCGGGCGAGATGCCCACTTCCGAAGCGATCTGCTCCAGTTCCGTGGCCTTCCGTAGGACCAGAGCGACCTCCCGCTCCGAGAACCTGCGGTTCGAGTCCATGTCCCCGTCCTCTCCGAAGTCCCCCCGCTCCGTCACGGGGTGCGGGGTGAATATCCCCGGCGTCGAACTGCGGCGAAAGGTCGGGTGAGCTTGACGCTTCTCCGCGCGGTGGGTACGCATCACCGGCACGCCGCCGCACCCGCTCGCCTGTGAGGGTCACCCATGAACCGCCGTTCCCTAGCGATCCCCCTCCTCACACTCCTCCTCACCGCCCTCCCAGCTCTGGGACAGGTGGACCGGCCCATCCCGGAGTGGCTCGTCCTGGGCACCTGGGGGGTGGTGGAGGGGTCGGAGCGCGTCACCCGGCCGTACCTGCCGGGCGAGGCAGACGCCGCGCCCCGCGTGGGGGAGGAAGCCGACGGCCGCACCTGGATGCACGCCACCGCCGAGACGGCCAACCTGGGCCGTCTGGACCTGCTCCCCGTTCTGGCGGGCATCTCCCCGGTCGCCAACGCAGCGAGCTACGCGTTCACCTGGATCACGACACCGGAGGACCGCACCGTCACCTTGGCCTTCGAGTCCGACGACGATCTGCGGGTGTGGCTCAACGGCACTCTGGTGGTGGACCACGAGGTGGCTCGGGGGGTGGGGAGCGGCACCGATACCGCCACCGTTCGCCTGGCTGCCGGCGCCAACCGCCTCCTGTTGAAGGTGGTGAACAGGGGCGGAGGCTTCGGCCTGAGCGGTCGGCTCCTGGCCGACAGCCAGGACGACATCAACGACCTGGTCCTCGGGGTCGACCGGCCGGCCGACGCCGTCGTGGCCTCGGCGCCAGCGCCCGCCGTGACGCTGTCGCCCCCGGCCGTGGCGGCCTCCGCGGTGCTGGACGCAGCCACGGGCACGCTCCGGGTCCCCCTCACCATCCGGGCCGCGCGATGGGGCGGCCTCCAGGGGGACGTGCAGGTCGGGTTGGGCGGCCACACCGAGTCGGTGCCCTCCGGCGCCGAGGGAGAAGCCGCCGGCGTGCAGTTGGCGCTCACCTGGACCGAGCTGGCCGAAGCCGCGCGACGCGGCGACTCGGTGACCGCCCTGGGAGGAGGCCGTCGCCACGGGCGCCCCCTGGACGCGGGAGCGGTGCTGTCCACCCTGGCCCACCCGGTGGCGGTGGATGGATGGCAGTGGCGCGACACCGCAGGAAGCTGGCAGCCCCTGCCCACCGCCGACGCGTACGGAGTGGACGCCGGGGTGCGCCGCCGGGCCGCGGAGTTGACGTTTCGGACCCGGATCCCGCGGGGGCTCGGCGGACTCACCCTCCAGATGGACGCGGCGGAGTTCGGACCCGAGGCGGCCTTCACCGTCGACGGCGCCGTGCGGAGGCCCGATGCCACCGGAAGGGTGACCCTGTGCGGTCCGTGCAACCCCGGCGACAGCCTCGCCGTGACCCTCCGTCCGGCCAGCGAAGCCTGGTGGGACCCCCCTCGCCTGCTGGTGCCCGATGCGGGTTGGTTCGAGATGGACCAGGGGGCCCGTTGGGCCCGCTTCTTCCTGGGTGATGCCGCTGCGGTCTCCCCCGGCCGGGACGTGGCCACGGAGCTTCTGTCCCGGAGCCTCGACCCTGACAAGACACGGTACCGGGCCCTGGTGACCGAGTGGATGCAGCGCCTCGAACCAGCCGCCCGCACCATCACCGCGGACACCATCGACCTGGTGGGGAACTCGCACATCGACGCAGCCTGGCTCTGGCGTTGGCCCGAGACCGTGGACGTGGTGCGCAACACCTGGCGTTCGGCGACCAAGCTGCTGGCCAAGTACCCCGAGGCAACGTACGCCGCGTCGGCGGCCCAGTACTACGTCTGGCTCGAGCAGTACGAGCCGGCGCTCCTGGAAGAGATCAAGGAACTGGCGACCCAGGGCCGCTGGGAGCTCGTCGGAGGTTGGTGGGTGGAGCCCGACGTGAACGTGCCGTCGGGCGAGGCGCTGGTCCGACAGGGACTCTACGGGCAGCGCACGTTCCAACGGATCTTCGGCAACAAGGCACGGGTGGCCTGGATTCCGGACACCTTCGGATATGCGTGGACGCTCCCGCAGATCTTCAAGAAGGCGGGCTTCGACTACTTCGTCACCCAGAAGCTCCGTTGGAACGACACCGACAAGTGGAGCGCGGACCGGAACCTGTTCTGGTGGCAGGGGCGCGACGGATCGCGGATCCTCACGTACGTCCCCTACGGGTACTCCCACCATTTGGAGAGCGACCGCCTGGGCGCCGAGTGGATCGCGAGCCGCGACAGCACCCCAGGCGGTCGGATGATGGTGCTGTACGGCGTGGGGGACCACGGCGGCGGGCCGACCATGGAGATGATGGAGCGCCGACGGGCTCTGGAACGCGTGCCAACCTACCCACACCTCGGGGGCGACCTGCCCAACGTGGCCCTGGAGCGCATGCGGGCCGACGGCGGCGGCGACGCCCCGGTCATCGACGACGAACTGTATCTGGAGTACCACCGGGGCGTCTTCACCAGCCAGGCCGAGACCAAGGCATGGAACCGGCGCATGGAGAGCCTCCTCGGCGCCGCCGAGGCCCTGTCCGCCCATGCGTCCACACTTCCCCCCGGCGACGAGTGGTACAACTACCCGCGCGGGGCCCTGACCCAGGCATGGGAGAGGACCCTCTTCAACCAGTTCCATGACATCCTGCCGGGATCGGGCATCGGGGAGATCTACCTGGACGCCGATGCCGACTACCGCGAGGCGCAACGCCTGGCGACGTTGGCGCTGGAGCGCGCCGGCGAACAGGTGGCGCGAACACTCGACACCCGCCCTCTCTTCGACGCGGCCCGCCCGTGGGTGGTCCTCAACCCTTCGGGCCGGGTCCGCTCCGGCGCCGTGGCCCTTCCCTGGCGAGGTGGGGACGTTCGGGTTGTGGACGGCGATGGGCGTGATCTGCCGTCGGCGGTGCGCGGCGACACGCTCCACTTCCGCGTGGACGACGTGCCCGCCACGGGCGGCAAGGTTGTGTTCCTGGTGCCTGCCACCAGCGGCCCGGGCTCCGGCGCATCCCCCGCTCCCGGGACGCCCGCCGCCACCTCGACGCCTGCGGTAGCGCCCATCGTGCTGGAGAACGCCCGCCTCCGCGTCGAGGTGGATCCGGTGACCGGCGAGCTCGCGCGGGTCCACGACAAGATCCGGGGACGCGAAGTGCTTCTTCCGGCAGGAGGTGGCAACCGCCTCGCGACCATGGTGGACACGCCGCTCCAATGGGACGCCTGGAACATCGACAGCGTCGATGGACCCTGGTTTCCCGTGGCGGATACGGTGCGCACGACCGCCGTGACCACGGACCCCACCGGCTCGTCCATGACCGTGATCCGCGCCGACGCCTGGGGGCACTACGAACAGCGGCTCTTCCTGCCTGCCGACGAGGCGCGACTGGACGTCGCCACCGTGGCCGAATGGCGGGCCGACCACCGGCTCCTCAAGGCGTCGTTTCCCCTGGCCGTGAGGGCCGACAGCGTCTGGGCGGAGCTCCCGTACGGCGCCATGGCGCGCCCGTCGGTGCCCATCACCCCCAAGGACACCGCGCGCTTCGAGATGCCGACCCAGCGGTGGATCGATGCCAGCGCCGGGGGATGGGGGGTGAGCTTGATCAACGACTCCAAATACGGATACGACGTCCGCGGGGACACGCTCCGCCTCACCCTCCTCAAGGCGGCGTCGTATCCCGACCCCGAGGCCGACCGGGGCACCCAGCGCTTCCAGTACTCGCTGCTGGTCCACGACGGCGATTGGCGTTCGGGCGCCACGGAAGCCGCCGCCGAGGAGATGAACCAGCCCCTCCGGGCGGTGGCCGTGTCGGCCCACCCCGGCCAGGGGCGCGCCCGGGGCTTCGCCCAGGTGGACGGCGTCGAGCTCGGCGCACTGAAGATGGCCGAGGACGGAGACGACCTCGTGGTCCGCCTGGTCGAGCGCCACGGCGGCGCGACCCGGGCGACCCTCACGTTCCCATGGCCCTTCGAGTGGCAGGAGGCCGACCTGCTGGAAGAGGGCACGGGGCCCTGGACCGCCGCCCCCGAGGCCGCGGCCGGGATCGGCTTGGAGCCATGGGAGATCCGGACGCTCCGCATCCGGAGGCGCTGACCCTCGGGACCGCGCCGGGACCCTGAACGCAGCGGGGGGGCGCAGCTAGCGCCCCCCCCGCGTCACCTCTGCCCTACCGCCGAGGGCGACCTACAGGATCGGCTTCTTCGCCTCCAGGTCGTCGTAGTTCATGATGGCGTTGAAGAGCATGTTGAACTCCCCGTGGTTCTGCCACCGGTACACGGGGTTGGTGGAGTACATCAGGAGCCGTCCCAGGCCGACCGGAACGTCCACGATGGCGGGGCGACCCTTGATCTGGTCGGGGCTGCGCATGAGGCCGCTCAGGACGCCCTCCTTCCCGCCCGTGAACTTCATGAGGACCTCCTGGTCCCTGTCCGCCTCCGGCACCTGAAGCAGGGGTCCATTGGTGTACTTGATGGGCATCTTCGTCTCGGTGTACCCATAGAAGATCGGGTGGTCGGGGTTGGTCACCTCGGCCTCCACGATGGGCCGGGGCGCGTAGAAGTTGCCCGATGGGCGCGACCCGCTGATGTCGCGCACCAACCCGAAATCCGTGGGGAACGTGGTGGCGTTGCCCAGCGTCATGACCACGCCCCCGCCGGCCAGGAACCGCTGGAACTCCAGCACGCCCTCGAGCCCCATGCCGCCGGTGATGTCGTCGGACGATCCGTACATCCCCAGGTTCTTGAACTCCGGCGTCTGGGTGTACGCGATGGGCTTGTCCTGGGGCGCCAGGCCGTGGACGAAGCTCTTGCCGTCCCGCCCCTGGCTCGGCATGACGATGACGTCGTAATCCTGCCTGAGATTGCCCTGGCGCACGCGATCCTTGTAGATGAGGTCGTACGGGATCTCGAAGCGGTCGAAGGCGTACCGCACCCACCCCACGTCCTGGGTGCTCCCCCATGTGCTGTACATGGCGATGCGGGGCAGGTCGAGGTCGTGGGTCGGCACGTCGGGAGCCGACGACATCCCCACGGCGGTGAGGCCCAGTTCCCGCACGACGGCCTGGATCCGGTCGCCGTCTTCGCCCGCGGGAATGACGAACGAGCCGGCGGGCATGTCCAAGTCACCGGCTGCGAAGTCGGCCTCGGCGGCCTGCACGCCCAGGTCCGCCAGACGGTACCGCAGGGTGATCATGTTGCTCGAACCCAGGTGGGCCACCGCGTACACCGACGCATTGCGGGAGCCGGCCACGGTCCCCGCCAGGGCCACCGCGTCCACGGGCGACACCGACGCGTCCAGGATGGACTTGTCGTCCACGGCCACTACGTCCGTCTGGAGCATGAGTCCCATGGTCCAGCCGCTGTCGTCGTACGTCATGAGGCTCTCGTCGGGATAGTTGTCCTGACGCTGGAGCAGGATGTTGGCCAAACGCCCGTAGGGTTGATTCCGCTTGATGACGTACGAACCCCTCGGGTAGGTGGCGTCGCCGACCTTCACGTCCTTGGTGGCCTGCCCCACTTCGATGCCCTGGGTGCGGAGCATGTTCACCAGGAGCGCCACCCTGGTCATGTCCCGTTGGCCGGCCGGCAGGACCCACCCGTGGGGCGCCTCGTTCATTCCGTCTTCGATGGAGTGGAGGCTCTTCAGGTAGAAGTTCTCCAGGACCACCTCGGGGAACTGGGACGTGAGCTGGAGCCCCAGCAGCACACCGGTCTGCATGTAGTTGGTGTTGTTGCGCATGGACCAGAGCACCGAGTCGGCGGCCGGGAGCGGCCGATACCACTCGCGCTCGGTGGCGCCCCGGCCACCCCCACCGGTGAGGTCCCGCCACATGGTGGTGGCTCCGCCGTTGCCGAAGGTCTCGTACATGCGCATGAGACCGTTGTGGTTGTACGACATGGCCCCGAGGTAGCCCGGTGACCAGGCGTCCATGAACGCATGGGTCCACACGCCCGGCATCCCGTACTTGATCATCTGGGCCATCTCGAAGTTGGCAAACCAGGGAAGCTCACCGAACAGGATGGGGTCGAACGCAGGGTTTTGGGGATCCTGCCCGCTGTAGACGTACAGCAGCGGGATGGACTCGTGGAGCTCGTGCATGATGGGGGGATGCCAGTCCAGGTACCAATCCAGCAGCGTCCGCATGGTCACCTGCGAGAAGTTGATGTCGCGGTTGTTGTCATGCAGGACGTACTTGCCCCAGTAGGGCGGACCGGGCATGCGGTCGTCTTCGTCGTCGATGTCCACCAGGTACCGGTAGTACCAGTCCACGTACCGGTCGCGACCGTCGGGATCCGCCACGGGGGTGAACGACACGATGACGTTGTCCCGAATCCCCTGGATCAGGGGCGAGTCCTCGGTGACCAGCCGGTATGCCAACTCCATCAACATCTCCGAGGGGCCCGTCTCCCCGCTGTGGAGGCCGCCCATGACGTGATAGATGGGCTTTGCGTCGGCGATGACCGCCCTGGCCTGCCCCTCGGAGAGGCCCCGGGGGTCCGCCAGCTTCGCGAGGTCGGCGCGGT
This sequence comes from Longimicrobiales bacterium, assembly GCA_035458765.1. GTDB lineage: Bacteria > Gemmatimonadota > Gemmatimonadetes > Longimicrobiales > Gaopeijiaceae > SZUA-318. Next base: position 30,687 of record DATHZE010000048.1, on the reverse strand, counting down.
ACTTCTCCATGTTGGCGATGGACTCCTCGGATCCCACGAAGACCACCACGGTCTCTCGCCCCTCGTCGGTGGCGCCCATGGAGAGAACCTTCACCCGGGGGGACGCCCCCTCCAGGGCCCGGTAGTACCGGAGGATGTCGGCGTAGTAGGTGAGCTTCTTGGGCGCGCCGATGTGGTACCCGAGCACATCCTTCGGCGACGGCACGCCGGCGACCTTCGGCAGGTGGTCCACCAACGGGCTCGTGAACTCGGGCATGGTGGTCCACTCGGCCACGGAGCGGGCGAAGTCCTCGTCCTGGACCTGGTTGGGATTTCGGGTCTCCAGCACGGACTGCTGGGCGGAAGCGGGCACGGCGCACAGAAGCGCCCAGACCGCCACGCGGAGGGATTGCCGAAGGGGAGCCATGGCTCGCCACTCCTTCTTGCTCGGGGGATGGGAGAAGGCACGGTAGGATCGGTTCACCCACCCGGCAAGCCGGCGACCAGCCCGACGCGCTCAATCCGCGGCCACGTGGAATCCTTAAGTCATCAGCCCGTTGCTGAGCGGAAGTGGCGCAGCGCCCGGACGCCGAGGACTCCAAACGTGATGGGGTAAACCACGCTCTGAACCAGTGACTTGGCGATGGCCTTCTTCACCCCCAGGAGGATCGGCCCCTCGACGGACTGGAGTGCCAGAGGCACATTCGTGAGGTACAGTCCGGCCATGGCCACGATGCAGAGCGCACCCAGAAGCGAAACCACGCCGATGAGCCGCGTGGTGCGGACCATCCCGCGGTTGGCGGCGCCGAGATACGCAAAGACCGCACCCATCAGCACCACCGGGAGCCCATTCAGCGTCGCCGTAACGGTTCCGAACTCCCACTCCCGGTTGCCGAAAAGTGGGGGGTACCAGGCGAGCGCCAGGTCCGACAGGCCCACCGCCAGCAGCGCGATCCCGGCCAAGGCCAGCATGGGCCAGAGGCTGGCGCCGATGAGCGCCGAGCCCTTCGCGTCATTACCGACTAGAATCCGTCTGGAGGCTCCCCTGTCCTGCTCTGCCATGACGCGTCCGCTCCGCTGGCGTTCGAACGTTCCCCTGCCGCCTTTCGCGATCCCAAGCTACGTCAACCGAGCCGGCGGCAGAAGATCCTCCAGCAGCCACGCCCTCCGTTTTGGGCCCGGGTCGCCCACCCATGTAACCCCACCTCCCGTCTTGTGTATAATTGAACATGGCTTGGCGGCATTCCTTGCCCCTCCGCCCCTCAGGGACGAAGGACCTCCCACTCCTGACCGACCGCCAGGCCCATTGGCAACCTGGAACGGGGACGAACCCCGGGGAGGTCGATCATGAGGCGACGCTCACAGCGCTCGCTCGTTCGCTTTTCGTTGGCGCTCTTCTTTATCCCCGCATCCACGCTTCCGGCTCAGGAGATCACGGGGAAATTCACCGTCCTCATCCCCGACTTCGCGCCCCAGTCCGACGCCGCGCGGAAGTTCGGCGAAAACGCCGCCGAGGCGCTGAGGACGCGGATGAACACGCTCATGACCCACGAGGCCGTGTCCCGGAAGGACATGGACAAGACCCTGAAGGGGCTCAAGGTCGATCGTGAAAGCCTGGACTGTATCACGGGACGCCAGCTGGCCGCCCAGATGGGTTCCCAGGTTGCCGTGTGCGCCACGTACGCTCCCGACGGGGATGGGTTCAGGGTGGAGGCCGAGGTCTGGGACATCGCGTCCAGCGAGATGTTGGCCATCTCGCCGACGCGGGTTCCCGCCAACGGCGCCGATGCGGCGGCCGGCCACATCTTCGGCGAGTTCGATCGGTACATCCAACAGATCCGAGCGGCGGGCATCTGCCGGGAGTACGCCGCCAGCAGCCAATGGAACGAGGCGTTGGCGAACTGCGATCGAGCCCTGGAGCTCAACCCCAAGGCCGTTGCCACCCGATATCAGCGTGCGTTCGTGCTGTACCAGGCCGATCGGTACCCCGAGGCGCTGACGGAACTCCAGAGGGTCCTGGAACAGGACCCGGTTCACCAGGACGCGCTGCAGCTCGCCGGGTACGTGGCTGCCGTGGAGGGGCTCGAAGATGAGGCGCTGGTCTACTACGACCGGTACCTGGCGCTCAACCCCGGAAGCGCGGCCGTCCGAATGAAGATCGCCTACGAGTTGGCCCAAGCCGGTGACCCCGCCGGCGCAGCCCAACTCATCGAGGTGGGACTCGACCAGGACCCGGAGAACATCGACCTCTGGGAGCAGCTGGGTGGCTTCGCCTTCGCGGCCGGCCAGCGCATCAACGAGGAACAGAAGCAGACGGGCAACGACGCGGGTGGTCTGGCACCCGCGGCAGTGGAATACTACCGACAGGCCATCGACGCCTACCAGCGGGTCTACGTCGCGAAGGGGCCGGAGACGCCCGCCGGCGAGCTGCGCAGCATCGTGGCCGCATTGGTCCAACTCGGTGAAGCGGCCGAGGCCGTCGCCATGGCTGAAGAAGTGGTGAAGACCCATGCCGAAGACCCGGGACTCTGGTCCACGTACGGCGACGCGCTCCAGCGTGCCGGACGTCTCCCCGATGCCATCCGCGCGCTGGAGAGGGTTCGGGCCATGGACCCGGCCTACCCCAACCTGGACCTCCGCCAGGCCAAGTGGCTCATGGACGCCGGACGCGTCACCGAAGGGGTGGAGGTCCTCAAGGGGCTGGCAGCCGCCGACCCGTCCCAGGCCGACGCCGCTGGACGCATGGTCCTGGCGGACGCGTACGCCAAGGGCGTCCAGCCCAAGAAGTGGGGCGTGTCGGAAGCCTCCCTCACCGCCGCCCGTGCGATTCCCAACCTCTCGACCGGCATGAGACAGCAGATCGATTTCTGGCTGGGCTGGAGCATCTTCCAGGCGGCCGTGACCCAGCAGGAGCCGCGAACCGTGGAGACGGCCCAGGCCACGCTCCCCAGGTTCCTTCGCGCGCGCGAGCTCTTCGGGAGTGCCGGCGACTACCCGGCAACGGTCAACGTGGACATGGCCCAACTGACGCAGAACATCAACACGTTCATCGAGATCCAGGAGAGCATCATCAAGCGGGGCGAGTGACGCTCAACCGGTCTCCCGAGCCTCGACGTAGAAGCTGGGGTCCACCGCGAAGGCCGCGGCGGACCCCAGCGTCGTTTCGACGGTCTGCCACGCACCCTTGGGCTGGATCCACGTGAAGGTCCCGCTCCCCAGGTCGACGCGAACCGGCATGTCGAAACCAGGCACGATGTTCACCCACCGGTAGGAGAGTTCCGAGCCCTCCAGCCGATACTCCAGCACCGGCACCATGGTGGTGCGCAGGTATTGATCGAACATCTCCGTCAGGTCGATCCCAGACTCCCTGGAGATGTACGCCTCCACCTGTGCCCCCGTCACGGTCTGGTGCCGGAAGGTCCTGTTGAGACCCCGGAGGATCCCGCGCCACTTGTCGTCGTCCTCCAGGAGTTGCCGGATGGTGTGCAGCAGGTTGCCGCCCTTGGGGTACATGTCTCCCGAGCCCGGATGGTTCACCCCGAAGCGACCCTGGACCGGCCGGTCGTTCCGGATGCCCGCGCGGGTTCCCACGACATACTCCGCCCCGGCCTCCTTGGACCCGGTCAGGCACTCGGTGTACAGGTTCTCCGAGTAGTTGGCGAAGCTCTCGTGGATCCACATGTCGGCTTCGTCCTTGGCCGTGATGTTGTTCGCGAACCACTCGTGGGCCGCCTCGTGGATGATGATGAAGTCCCATTTGAGCCCCTGCCCCGTCCCCGAAAGGTCCCTGCCCAGGTAGCCGTTCCGGTAACCGTTCCCATAAGCCACCGCGCTCTGGTGCTCCATGCCGAGATGGGGCGCTTCCACCAGCTTGAATCCGTCCGCATAGAACGGGTACGGCCCAAACCAGTTCTCGAAGCACTGCATCACCGACCGTGCCTGAGTCCACTGGCGTCTTGCGTCGGCCTCGTTCTCCGCCAGGGGCCAGTAGTCCATCGTCAGATCGCCGTCCTCGCCCTCGTAGATCTCCTGCCAGTGGGCATACGTCCCGGCGTTCACCGAGATGCCGTAGTTGTTGATGGGCTCGGTGACGAACCACTCGAAGGTGGTGGTCCCGTCGTCGTTGATGGTGGTGCTGCGCAGACGCCCGTTGGAGACGTTCACCATGGGGGTGGGCACCGTGACGGCGATGCGCTGGCTGTCCGGCTCTTCGCTCCCGTGGTCCTTGTTGGGCCACCAAACGCTGGCGCCCAGGCCCTGGTTGGCCGTGGCCACCCAGGGGTTTCCGCGTCCGTCCTCCCGCCAGATGAAGCCCCCGTCCCAGGGCGGCCGCTGCGCGACCACCGGCCTACCACCGTAGTGGACCGTCACGGTGCGCACCTCCCCCGTTCGCTGCTCCGACTGCAGCGCCACGAAGAAGGCGTTGCCGTCGCGGCGGTAGCGAAGGCGGACCCCGGCCTGGACCATGCTGTCCACCTCCAGAGGAGGCTGGAGGTCGATCTGCATTTCATTGCCCGGTGCGAGCACCCGGTAAGTGATCGCATTCCGGCCCGCGATCGTGCTGTCTCCGGGGTTGACCCGCACGTGCAGGTCGTAGAACGTCGCATCCCACCAGGCCCTGGCGGGTCCGATGGAGCCGCGCAGCGTATCCGCGCGGGTGAAGACCGGGGTCTCCTGGGCCGCGCCTCCCTCGGACGCGAGGAGGAGCATGGCGATGGCGAGAACAAGTCGGCGCATATGCAGCATCCTTGCGGCAGGCAGGCAGTGCCGGCCCGTACGGGCGGAGTCGGTTGCGGGCGAAGAAGCTAGGTGTACCGGCGACCCTCGCCAAGAAGTGTCACGCATCCGGACGGCGTCCATACCCCACCGACGTCAACCGGCCGCGCCAGTACGGCACCGTGTCCCCGTCGAGGACCCACGCCACTTCACCCTGCCGGGGGATGCGATACCCATCCGGCGCGGGCCCGTGGTCCCAGAACCTGCCGAGCCAGGGCGTGGGCACGTAGGCACCGTCCACTTCCCGGCCACGATCGGGGACGAACACCCGAACCACGTCCCCATCCGCGCTGAACGACACCGTCACCGACACCGAGAGACCGCGGTCCGTGAGCGTCGCCACCGCGGAGGAGTCGTCGGCCCCCTCCCACGTCAGCCCGTGCCCGGGGAGGAGACGGCTCGGCGTCCACGCCGCCTCGGCCAGATACCGCTCCAACGCGGCGCGGGCCAGCTCCGGCGTCGGCAGCGCGTCCATCACCGGGATCAGCCCGCCGACCTTCGCCGCCATCGCCCCCTGACCGTCGCCATACCCGTCTCGCACCCTCACGGTCACGAGCGGCGCCATGGAGATCCGGGCGTCCCAAAGAAAGGCGGGCGGGTACGTGCGCACCACCTGGTCGGCGGTGAACGTCCTCCACCCCTCCGGGCCCTCACCGGTCCGGAACTCCCCCTCCTGCTGGAGCCGGGCCGTCCCGATGGGATCCGCACCGGGTGGAATGGACCGAGCCAGGTATCGGGCTACCGGCTCAGGCAGGGAGACATCGCCCGGCGCCACCGGCGGGGGTCTGATCGCTCCGTCCCGCATCTCCCGGCGCATACGCTCAGAGGCACGGCTCCACGCGATCCCTCCCAGGCTGAATGCGGCGGCGCTCATGCACCCGACCAGAGCGAGGGCGCCCAGGGTCACGGGGATCCATTTCATGAGCTCATGCCGACCGCGGAAGGTGCGGCCCGCCCCGACCAGGCGCGGGACGGGCCCCTCCCCTCACGTGCGCCTACTGCCGCCCACCCCGGAGTTCGTCGGCGATGTGTCCGGCGCCGTAAACGTTGCGCAGGGCCTCGATGATGGCGCTGGAATGCACGCTCACGGTCCGCGATACCTCGTCGGTGAAGATGAACTTGTTGGGAAGCATCTCGATGTTGCCGTCGAAGGCGAGGCCCACCACTTCGCCGGCCCGGTTCACCAGGGGGCTCCCCGAATTGCCGCCGATGATGTCCGCAGTGGAGACGAAATTGATGGGGGTCTTCATGTCCACGTTCCCTTCGGCCAGCTTCCACCGCTCCGAAAGCTCGAACGGCGGCTTGTCGTCGAAGTCGGCGCTGCGGGCATAGAGTCCGTACAACGTGGTCTTGTAGGGCGCGATGGTCCCGTTGTACGGGAATCCCTTCACCACGCCGTCGCTGATCCGCAGCGTGAAGGTCGCGTCGGGTGGAAGCGCCTTCCCGTAGGCGGCGTAGATGGCCTGGCCGATCTTCTCGGTGTTGGATGAAATGACGGTGTTGAGGTCCAGGGAACGCGTCAGGTACGAGTTGGCGATGGGCTCCAGGCTGCGCATGGCGGCCACCAGGGGGTCGACGCACCCGTCCACGGCCGCGACGCCTCCTTCGACGAGGGGCCGCCGCTCGTCCACGGAGATGAGCAGGCTCTCCCGGATGAAGCGCTCCGCGGCCGCTTCGGGCGTGCGTACCCCCAGCAGCGCCCGCACCAACGGATCCTGCGCTCCCAACTCGTCCCGGGCCGTGCCGAGCCACTGGGCCAACTGCATCTGCTCCAGCGCCAGGTCCACGGGCTCGTCCAGAAGGAGCGCCTGGCGGGCGCTGTCGAGCCCTTCGCCCCGGAGCGTCGGAATCCGCTGGGCATCGGGAAGTCCGGCCTGCCGCGCCACGCGGACGAGATTCACGGCGCGGGTCAGGAGGGTGGAGCCGCCGAACCCGTAGTACCGCGCCTGGGTGGAGAAGGTCGCCAACTCCAGTTCCGCATCGGCGATCTCGCCCCACGCATCGCCGAACTGCGCCTGCAGGGCCGGGTCCGCCGCGATGCGTCCCCGGAAGTCGTCCTCGAAGGCCTTCTTGCGCGCCATGATGGACGGATCCAGGAGGCCGGCCTGGTATCCCGTGTAGGCCTTCTTGGAGTTCTCGATGCCGAAGATGGTGTTCTCGTAGCGCCTTGCCGCCTCCGGGTCCTTGGCGACGAGGGCGTACAGGACCTCGAGACGGCGGTCGTAGTCCGTCAGACGGGCCGGGTGGTCCACGTCCCGGAGGTACTCCATCTGGGCCAGGGTCAGGAGCCGGCCCGTCGAACCCGGGTTGCCCACCACGAAGACGGGCTCACCCTCGGCTGCGCCGGCGGCGCTCCACGACAGGTAGTGCTCCGGTTGGTACGGCCGGCCACCCTCGTAGACCCGCAGGAACGTCACGTCCAGGTCGTAGCGGGGGTAGGTGAAGTTGTCGGGATCCCCGCCGAAGAACGCGGCCTCGAGCTCGGGCGCCATGACCAGGCGCAGGTCGTCGAAGCGGCGGTATTGGTACAGCGAGTACATCCCGCCGTTGTAGAACCTCACCACCTGGCACCGATTGCCCGAGCTCTCCTGGCACGAGGCCTGGAGCGACGCCACGGCAGCCTCACGTTGGGCCACGCGCTGCGCGTCGGAGGCGGCGGTCACCATGCCGCGGATCCGGTCGGTCACGTCCTCGATTCCCACCAATTGATCTACATACAGATTGGGACAGCTCAACTCCTCGGCCCTGGTCGGCGCGGTGAAGCCGGCGTGCAGATAGTCGGGTGTCTCGGGAGACACCGCCGAGATGCACGAACGGGCGCAGTGATGGTTCGTCATGACCAGGCCGTCCGCGGACACGAAGGACGCGGAGCACCCGGGCAGCCGCACCGCCGCGAGGCGCAGGTGGTCGAGCCAACTCCGGGTTGCGTTGAACGAGTACCGCGACTGCCAGTAATCCAGTGGGGGCGCGTCGAACGTCCACATGGTGCCGAACTCCGGGACATACCCCGGGGGCATGGTGGTGGTCTGCTGGGCTGCTGCGGGCCAGACGGCGACCGCCACGGCGAGCGCGCCTGTGAACCGCAAGAAAGTGTGCTTCATGGAACCGCTCCTCCAGATCCTGTGGATTGGGAGCGCCACCGAGGCATGCACGAGTGCGTAACGCAGGAGGGAACCGCGCCGCAGAGCGAGGTGCGGGACGAACCCTGCAAGGGGCGCTACCCGACGTGGAAAGGTAATGGTCCGAGGGGGTTCGAGTCATTGCCACCTCAATCTTCCGGAGCCACGTTCCCGGGTAGTTTCGCCTCGAGTCCCGCCTTGTTCTCCCGGACCTCAGGAGGGTCGGCCGTGCCCGCCCCGACACGCCCCGTGACGCTCGCCACTCGTGTGAGCCTCTTCCTTCTCGTGGTCCTGGCCGCACCGGCCGCCGCCCAGCAGAAGAAGGCGCTCACCTTCACCGATCTCATGCGGATGCGGCAGATCGAGAACGCCTCCCTGGCCGCCGACGGCCGTTGGATCGCGTTCACGGCCCAGCCTGACCGGGGGGATCCGGAGGTCGTGGTGCACAGCACCCGAGGCGCCCAGCGCTACGTCGTGGCCCTGGGCAGCAACCCGGCCATCTCCAGGGACGGCGCGTGGGTGGCCATGAGGCTGAACCCCGCCTTCGAGGCCACGGAAACCGCCAAAGCGGGAAGCGCGCCGCACCGGGGCATGGCGCTGCTTGCCACCCCCACGGGGGCGGTGACCGAGTTCCCCGAGGTGCAGAGCTTCGCCTTCTCCGGCGACGGCGCCTGGCTGGCCTATCACCGCTACCAGGCGGAGCCCGATTCGGGGGCCGAAGCGGCCAGCGGGAAGCGGAAGCCGGGAACCGTTCTGGTGGTGCGTAACCTGGCGAGCGGCGCGGAGCGCGAAATCCAGGATGTTCGCAGCTACGTGTTCGACGATGACGGCGACGCCCTGGCATACGCGGTCGCGGCGGCGGATGGAGGCACGGACGGCCTCCATGTCCAGCGTCTGGCCCAGGGGAGCGAGACGACCGTCCATGCCGAAGCCCGGGCCGCCTACTCCAGTGTGACCTGGTCCAAGGACGGGGCCCTGGCCTTCCTCGCGACCCGGGAGGACGAGGACGGGAAGCCCGACCCCTCCACCCGGCTCATGAGTTGGAAGGGGTCCGACACCCGGGTGCTGGCGAGCGAGACCGACGGGTGGATCATCCCGGTAGGAGCCCCCGTTCAATGGAGTGAAAGCGGTAGCGACGTCTTCTTCGGCTGGCGGCCGCGTCATGCGGACGAACCCGCCGTCGCGGGGACCGCACCGGACGAACCCGAGGACGGCTTCGACGCCTACGACACCGAGGCCATCCTCTCCGCGCGCGGCGTCGACGTCTGGCACTGGAAGGATCCGGTCATCAATTCGCAGCAGAAGATCGTGTGGAGCCGGGAGCAGAACCGCACGTACCGGGCGGTCCACCACCTGGCCGACGGGAGCACCGTGGCGCTGGCGGGCCTGGACCTCCCCGACGTCGACGTTCCCACCAATCCACGGGTGGCGCTGGGCCGATCGGACCTGCCCTACCGCTGGGAGTCGACGTGGACCGGCGGCGCCACCGACGTATACCTGGTGGACGTGGCCACCGGCGCCCGTGCCAAAGTGGCCGAGCGCCTGGGTGGGGGTCGCCCCGACCTGTCACCGGAAGGTCGCTTCGTCGCGTACTGGGACTCCGGGGACTATCACCTCTATGACGCTACAGCCAGGACGACGCGCAACATCACCCAGGGACTGGGCGTGGACTTCGCCGACGAGGACCACGACACCCCCGACGAGCCCGGCGGATACGGGGTGGGCGGATGGACCGACGGCGACGCCGCGGTTGTCGTGTACGACAAATTCGACATCTGGGTCATCCCCACCGACGGTGGACGGGCATGGAACCTCACCGAAGGGAAGGGCCGCCAGGAGCGACGCAAGTTCCGGGTCATCGATACCGATCCCGAGACCGAGGCCCTCGGAGCGCGGGACCAGCTCCTCCTGTCCTCCTACGACGACGTGCGGAAGAACTTCGGCTTCTACGGCGCGCGCATGGACCGACCCGGCGTCACGCGCCTCCTCGAGGAGGACCGGCGCTTCCAGTTCAGGGCCAAAGCCGCGGATGCAGACGTCCTGATGTTCACCAGGGAGGACTACGACGAGTTTCCCGATCTTTGGGTCGCCAAGCCGGACCTTTCCGACGCCCACAAGGTCACCGACGTGAACCCGAACATCTCGGACTTCGCCTGGGGCACTTCGGAGCTTACCGAGTGGCGCGGCATGGATGGAACCATGCTCCAGGGCGTCGTGATCAAGCCGGGCGACTACGAACCCGGAAAGCGGTATCCGGTCCTGGTCTATTACTACGAGCTCTTCTCCCAGCGGCTCCACGAGTTCAACGAGCCGGCGGTGAACCATCGCCCGAGCTTCCCGCTCTACGCGTCCAACGGGTACGTGGTCTTCCTGCCCGACGTGCGTTTCGAGATCGGGCGTCCCGGATACTCGGCCACCAAAGCCATAGTCCCAGGCGTCCAGCATCTCATCGACATCGGGCTGGCCGACCCCGACGCCCTGGCCCTCCACGGTCACTCGTGGAGCGGCTACCAGACCGCGCAGGTGGTGACCCAGACCGACATCTTCAAGACGGCGGTCACCGGCGCGCCGGTGGCCAACATGACCAGCGCGTACTCCGGCATCCGATGGGGCTCGGGATTGGCCCGGCAGTTCCAGTACGAGCAGGGGCAGAGCCGGCTCAGCGGGAGTCTGTGGGAGGCACGGGACGAGTACATCGACAATTCGCCGGTGTTCTTCGCCGACAGGATCCACACGCCGATGCTCATTCTCCACGGCGACAAGGACGATGCAGTGCCCTGGTATCAGTCCATCGAGCTGTACCTCGCGATGCGGCGCCTGGGCAAGGAGGCCGTCTTCCTGCAGTACCGGGACGAGCCTCACCATCCCCAGAAATACGCCAACAAGCTGGACTGGGCCATGAAAATGAAGGAGTGGCTGGACCATTACCTCAAAGGGGCGCCGCCGGCGCCCTGGATCACCGAAGGCCTTCCGTACTCGGGACGCTGACGCCCCCGTGGCGAAAACCCCGACAGATGGCTTTCTTTGAAGGCCTTAACTTCTAGAGTACTGGACCCTGCTTACCACGGAAAACCGAAGACCGACCGAAAAGTCTTCATCGATCAGGAAGGACCATATGAGGAATCAGGCTCGCGGACTCTGCTTCGGAGCGCTGGCACTCGCTGTGGCGGTGGCCGCGTGCGCGCCGGGTGAGTCGCCCGACACCGCACAGGCGGGTGCTGCCCTCCCTGAAGGGCACCCGGACATCAGCGCCATGGGTGCGCCCGGATCCGTCCTTTCAGGCGTCGTCCAGGAGACGATGGACGGGGGCGGGTACACCTTCGCCCTGCTGGACACCGGCGACCGGGAGATCTGGGCCGCCGGCCCCACCGCGGCTCTCGCGGTGGGCGACCAGGTGTCCCTGCCCGACACCATGGCCATGATCGACTTCACCGCCGCTTCGGTGGGTCGGACCTTCGACGTTCTCTATTTCACCGGTGCCTTCCAGACCGCCACCAGGGATGTCGGGGTGGCTGAGTTCCAGGGGGAGGTCACGGAGACGATGAACTCCGGAGGATACACCTACCTTTTGGTCGCCGCCGGGGATCAGTCCCTGTGGCTCGCGGCACCCGTGTCCGAAGTCACGGTCGGCGCCACGGTGGCGTGGACCGGCGGCATGCGAATGCTGAACTTCAACAGCCGCACGCTGAACAGGACGTTCGACGAACTCTACTTCATCGATCAGTTCGCCGTGGTTCCGGGCGGCGAGTAGCCCAGGTCGATCGGACAGTTCAAAGGGGGCGGTCACCACACGGTGACCGCCCCCTTCTCCGTACGGGTGGGACGACCGGACGCTCCTACCGGATGGGCCTCCCAGGCGTCCAGGGGACCCCCGCCTCGTCCAGGGCCCGGAAGAACGCAGGCATGCGCTCACCGACCATCGTGTTGAGACGCGCCACCTCGGCATCGAGCCGGTCGGGCACGAGGTTCAGCGCCTCCATCTCCTGTTCGGTGGGCATGGCGTTGGCGCGAAGCACTCCGCCGGCGTAGCCCAGGAGCGTCCTGAGGCTCCTGGGTCCCTCGGACGCCCCGCCTCCACCGAAGCCACCGCCTCCACCCGCACCCAACTTGGTGCGGACATCGTTGAGGTCCCGCTCCAGGTCGCCGGCCATCTGCGAGACCGACGCCGGCGCCCCGGCGCCGTCCAGGGCGGCTTTGGCCTGGGCCATCTGATCCTGCAGCTCGTCGGACTGGCGGATGGCCATGGTGAGCCTGGCGTTGAGCCTGAGTTGGCGCAGACGCACATCGCGCAGCTCGGCGAGCTGCGCGTCGGTAAGCTGAAGCTCCGGGTCCTTCTTCACCGTGAAGGTCCGCTCCTGACTCGCGTCACCCACCGTGAGGCGCGCCGTGTACTGCCCCGGCACCACCAGGGCGCTACCGCTGCCGCCGAAGCTCCCGAAGCCTCCGAAGCCCTGAGGCGCCTGCCGCTCCTGGGGCGGTCCCGAGTAGGGCGCGTCCATCCGGAAGTCCCAGAGTACGTGGTGAAAACCGGCCGACGACGGTGCATCCAGCGTCCGCACCACCTCACCCGAAGGCGTCGTGATCTCCAGCTTCATGTCCTGGGCCGTGTTCTTGAGCAGGTACGAGACCACGGTCCCCATGGGCGGGTTGGCGCCGGCGTAGTCGCGCGCAGCGTGGGTTCCGCTGGTCGGAGAGCCGTCCGGGGCGATGAGCCACTCGGACTTCACCGGTACCAGATAGGCGTGTTCGGCCGCCTTGGCGTCGGCCAGGTGCTCCAGGGGCGCCAGGTCATCGAGAATCCAGAAGCCGCGCCCGTGCGTCGCCACCACCAGGGCGTTGTCCCGTGGATGGATGGCCAGGTCGTCCACCCGCACCGTGGGCATGCCGCCACGGATCCGACTCCAGCTTCCTCCCCCGTCCATGGAGGCGAACACCGCCATCTCGGTCCCCACGAAGAGGAGGTTCGGGTTGGCGTGGTGTTCCGCGAAGGCCCGGACGTTGCCGAACGTCGGCAGGTCACGCGTGATGTTGACCCAGGTCCTCCCCCCGTCCACGCTCTTGATGACGTACGGCTTGAAGTCGTTGGAGCGGTGGTTGTCGAATGTCACGTACATCACCGACGCGTCGTGTTGCGATAGGCGCACCTTGCTGACGTACGCCGTGTCGGGCACCCCGGGAAAGCGCATCTGCTTCGTCCAGCTCTGCCCGTCGTCGGTGGATACCGCCACCACCCCGTCGTCCGAACCGGTGAGGAGCAGGCCGCGCTGCACGGTGGAAACGTCGATGTCCGATATCGTGCTGAAGTCCACCACGCCCTCGTGCAGGGCCACGGCGTCCCTGGCCTGCACCTTCCCCATGAGCGGGAGGCTGTCCTCGTCGATGTTCCGCGTGAGGTCTTCTCCCAGCACCGTCCACGCATCACCGCGGTTGGTGCTCTTGAAGAGGTGATTCGCCGCGAAGTAGACGGTGTTGTGGTCCCACGGAGAGATCTTGATGGGGGCGCTCCAGTTGAAGCGGTACGAGGGCTCACCCTCGGGCGCCCGCGGCTGGATCCCCTTCCTGTCGCCGGTTCGGCGGTCGAAGCGGAGAATTCCGCCCCCCTGGGACTCCACGTACGCGACGTTGGGGTCCGTGGGGTCGAAGGCGGCGTAGAAGCCGTCGCCACCCGCCATGGCGTACCAGTCCGAGTTGAAGATCCCGTCGCTCGCCCGGGTCCGGCTGGGCCCGCCCCACGTGCTGTTGTCCTGAAGCCCGCCGGCGATGCCGAAGAAGGGCTCCGCCATGTCCAGGCCCAGCGCGTAGAACTGGGACACGGGCAGATTCACCGAGAAGTCCCACGTCTCGCCACGGTCCCGCGACACGTACAGCCCGCCGTCGTTTCCGTTGATGATGTGGGCCGGGTTCTCCGGGTTGATCCATAGGGCATGGTGGTCCGAGTGCGTCCCGCGACCCGTGCGCTCCCACGTGGCGCCTCCGTCGTGGGAGACCTGGAGCTGCACGCCCAGATGGTAGACGGTCTGGGGATCCCGTGGGTCGGCACGGATCTCGCCGAAGTACCACGGAATGGAGGCTACGTCGCTCATCTTGCGCCACGAAGCACCAGCGTCGTCGGAGCGGTACACCCCCTGCTCGGATCCTTCGACGACGGCGTACACCGTGCTGGGATGAGCCGCGGACACGTCCAGCCCGATGCGGCCCATGTCCGTCTTTGGGAGCCCGGCGGTGAGGCGGGTCCATGTTTCACCCCCATCCACGGACTTCCAGATACCGCTCCCTGGGCCGCCACCTACGTAGTTGAAGGCCCTCCGTTCCCGTTGGTGGGTCGCGGCGTACATCACGTCGGGGTTCGACGGGTCCAGCACCAGGTCCGCGGCCCCGGTGTACTGATCCACCGTGAGCACGCTGCGCCACGTTGCGCCGCCGTCGGTGGTCTTGAACACGCCCCGCTCGCCCCCTGCGGCCCACATGGGTCCCACCGAAGCGACCCAGACCACGTCGGCGTTGTCCGGGTGCACCCGGATGCGCCCCACCTGTTGCGACGATGCCAGCCCCATGTTCGTCCACGTCTGGCCACCGTCGGTGGATTTGTACACACCGTCGCCGTAGGAGACCGAACGCTGGTTGTTGTCCTCGCCGGTGCCTACCCAGACGGTCTCGGAGTTGCTGGGCGCCACGGCGACGGCACCGACGGAGCCCACGCCTTCCTTCTCGAAAACGGGCTTCCAGCTCATGCCGGCGTTGGTGGTCTTCCACACCCCGCCGCTGGCCGCCGCGACGTAGAAGACGGTGCCCAGCTCGCCGCCGCGGGATCCGTGGGACGAGGCCACCGCGATGTCCTCGATGCGACCGCTCATCACGGCCGGACCAATGGACCTGAGCGTGAGGGTGCCGACCAGCGTGGAGTCGGACAGGTCGACCGGAGCCGGAGCCTGACCGTTGCCGCGGCGCTGGGCCGTGGCAGGGGCGGCGAAGAAGGCGGCGAGCGTGACCGCCAGGGCAAAGGAAAGCAACGTGCGTGACATGGATTTCACCTGGTGTGGGTACCGGTGGTGATAGATCGCGGGTTGGGGACCCTCATCGTCGGTAGGACCCCTGGCGCGTGCAAGGTGCTGAGTTGATCAGAAGGACAGGAGTCCCGCCTCGAGGGCCTCGACCCCCGAGGCACCCACGGCTTCCCGGAGGGCATCCATTGGGTACGCCCCCGTATCCCGAAGCGCTGCGGCCACGGCCATGAGGGCCCAGGCCTCCTTCTTCCGCTCCCACCCCCGGCACTGCGCGAAGTCCAGCGTCACGACCTGGGCCTCGGTCTCCACCGGGGGAAGCTCGGCGTTGCGGTAGACCCGGGCATGGGGGCCCAACGTCCGGATGCGTGCCGCCGCCTTGGCATGCCCCTCGGCGAAGAGGTCCAGGACCACGTCGGGCGAGGACGTTCCTGTGAAGAGCACTTCCTCGGGCGCCAGAATCACCTCCGAAAGAGAAAAGCCCGTGCGCACGGTCACCGGGTAGTCGTTGCGCTGGGTGGCCCACAGTCCCGAGAGCACCCCGCCCCGTGCCAGAGCCCCCGCCGCGGACCCGATGCGCTTGCCGGCGGCTCCGGCGATGATCCAGGACATCGGGCGTTCCAGGGCACCGGTGAACCCCACGGTCATGGGTCGGCCCGGCATGACGTCCGCGACGGCCTGACCGGACTCGACCGCGTGTTGGGCGCGATACGCCTTGGCATACTCGGGCCGCTTCTCGTCGGCCACCACGCCGGTGGGGAAGGCCAGGGATTCGAGCAGCCCCTGCATGGACTTCCTGGAGAGCTTGTTGGTGGGCGCGTAGTAGGCGGTGCACAACTCCCAGACGTCCACCAGCGAAAACCCGTCGTTGGCCAGTGCGCGGCCCATGAGATCGGACACGTCGGGGTCGAAGGTGGTGGTGCGCGCCACGAAGCTCGCGCCGTTCACCGCCACGGTCCGGCAGATGTCCATGGGGCGCTCCAGCTGCCCAAGCGGCGTCGTGGAGGTGATCCCTTCCGGCGGTGTCCCCACCGAGTGCTGCCCCCCCGTCATCCCGTAGTTGAAGTTGTTGAACACCACCACGGTGACGCCGATGTTGCGTCGTGCCGCATTGATGAGGTGGTGCCCTCCGATGCCACAGCCTCCGTCGCCCATGAGCACCACGACGTGGAGTTCGGGGTTCGCCAGCTTGATGCCGGTGGCATACGTCACGGACCGCCCATGGAGCCCGTGGAACGCGTTGGTGGCGAAGAACTTGTCCGAGAGGCCCGAGCACCCGATGTCCGAGACCAGGACGAGTTTCCTGGGGTCGATCTGCATCTTCACCAGAGCGGCGTCCAGTCGCTCCAGGATCGTGCCATGACCACACCCGGGGCAGAAGGGGAAGGGCAGGGTGGCAGGATCGAGGTAGGTGGGGAGCGTCGTGCTCATGCGGGCACCTCCGGCGATACCGCCTCGAGGATCTGCTCCGGCGTGATCAGCTCGCCATCCACTCGGTGCAGTCCTTCGACCCGGGCCCGTCCGTGAACCAGGCGCTCGATCTCCCTGGAGTACTGGCCCAGGTTCAGCTCGGCGACCACCACCCGCTCGATCCCCTCCATGACCTGGAGGATGGCACCCTCGGGGACCGGCCAGAGGGAGTGGACCGTGAGGCTCGACAGCGCGAGTCCTTCCCTGCGCCCGCGGTGCACCGCCTCCTTCACGGCCCTGGCCGTGATGCCGTAGCTCACGACCAGGGTCTTGGCGCCATCCTCCAGGTCGGCTTCCACGAGGCCGATCTCGTCCATGTGCGCTTCCACCTTGGTGGTGAGCCTGCGGTTCAGCCCGTCCACCTGGGCGGCGCTCTTGGACAGGTATCCCCGCTCGTCGTGCGACGACGTGGTGAAACGAAGCAGGTGCCCGCCCCCGATGGGGGACATGTCGGGCACACCTTCGGGCGCATCGAGCGGATACGGGACGAACGGTTGATCCGCCGGAGCGGTGCGCCGATCCCGCACCGGGACCTTCTCCCAGGCCGCCACGTCCACGGTGCTTCTGGAAAGCACCGTCTCCTTGTCCGTGGCGACGAAGACGGGCACGCGGAAGCGCTCCGCCAGGTCGAACGCCTTGAGGGTGAGGGAGTAGCACTCGGCCACGGAGGTCGGCGCCAACACGATGACCGGGAAGCCGCCCGACGTGCCCCAACGCAGGAACTGGATGTCACCCTGAGCTACGGTGGTGGCGCCGCCCGTAGCCGGTCCCATGCGCTGCACGGCCACGATGACCATGGGCACTTCCCCCATGATGGCCAGACCCACGTTCTCGCTGTAGAGACTGAGGCCGGGGCCGCTGGTCGCGGTGAGCACCCGGGATCCGGTCATGGCCGCGCCGATGCAGAAGCCCATGGACGCGATCTCGTCCTCTCCCTGGATGGCCACGCCCCCCACCTTGGGGAGTTCCCGGGCCATGTGCAGCAGGATGGGTGTCGCCGGCGTGATGGGATACCCGGCGAAGAAATCACAACCCGCATGAAGGGCAGCCCGGGCGATGGCCTCGGCGCCGTCGATGAACTCGCGCATGACACCCTCGAGAATGGAGCGCCGGACGTCTCCCGCGCGCATTCCGAAAGCTGTGGCCGCCCCGCCCGGATGCAGTCGGGAGATCCCCCTGGCGGAATGTGGGGGAACGGCTTTCGAAGCGCTTCCGGCGCCAAGGCTTCGGGTAGGGGAGTTCCCCCTCTTTCTGCCCGGCCGCCGAGGCACAAGATTGCGACCCAGGCCCTCCCCAGCTCCTATCGACACCGTGGCCACAGCCGACCAGTACATCGATCAGAACCTCACCCGGTTTCTCGACGACTTCGCCGAGCTCATCGCCATCCCCAGCATCTCAACCGATCCGGCCAAGGCCGATGAAGTGCGGAAGGCGGCCGGGTGGGTGCGCCGCCGCATGGAGCAGGCCGGCCTCTCCGCCGAAATCGTGGAGACGGCAGGGCACCCCCTGGTCCTGGGGCGTCACGTGGCCGGACCGGAAGCGCCCACGCTGCTCGTGTACGCCCACTACGACGTCCAGCCCCCGGATCCTCTGGGCGAGTGGCGCTCGCCGCCCTTCGAATTGACCAGGGAGGGCGCCAACTTCGTCGCCCGTGGTGCCGCGGACGACAAGGCCCAGGTGATCCTCCAGATCGCAGCGGCCGAAGCGGCTCTGGCCACCGACGGGATGCCCGTGAATCTCATCCTTCTCTTCGAAGGGGAGGAGGAGGTGGGCTCCACCCACCTCACACCCTACGTGGCCGCCAACCGCGAGGCGCTCCATGCCGACCACGCGGTCATCGCCGACTCCATGATGTTCACACCCACCCGTCCGAGTCTGATCTTCGGCATGCGGGGCATGGCCTACGTGGAGATCGAGGTCCGGACGGGTCCGCACGACCTCCATTCGGGGCAGTACGGCGGCGCGGTGCCCAACCCGGTCCACGCTCTGGCTCGGATTCTGGCGTCATTCCACCACCCGGACGGCCGTGTCGCCGTGGATGGTTTCTACGATTCGGTGCTGGACGTCCCGGCGGACGTGCGCGCATCCTGGGCGGAGCTCGGCTACGACGAGGCGGCGTTCCAGCGCTCCGCCGGGGGAGCCTCCCTCCAGGGCGAACCGGGCTACAGCACCCCTGAGCGGCTCTGGATCCGCCCCTGTCTGGACGTGAACGGCATCGTCGGCGGGTATACGGGACCGGGAAAGAAGACCGTGCTCCCCTCCAGCGCCCTGGCCAAGGTGAGTTGCCGACTGGTTCCCGATCAGGACCCGGAGCACATCACCAGCCTGCTCAAGAAGCACGTTGCAGACCGCGCACCCGAGGGCATGCAGGTCACCGTCACCGGATTCCAGGCGAACCGTCCCTTCCGGTCCGACCCCACCGGCGCGCTCTTCGACGCCGCTTCCCGGGCCCTGGCCGACGTCTACGGGATCGAGCCCGTGCGGGTCGCCCACGGCGGGACCTTGCCCATCGCCAGCGACTTCTCCGAGTTTCTCACCCCCTCGGTGGCGGTCATGGGCTTCGCCCTCCCCGGGGCCAACATGCACGCGCCCAACGAGTGGATCGCCGTGAGCCAGCTCGAGCGGGGGATGAAGACCATGGTAAGGCTCTACCGGGAGTTGGCCCTGACGACCTGATCACTGCCTCCATGAGCGACC
Organism: Longimicrobiales bacterium; assembly: GCA_035458765.1. Taxonomy (GTDB): domain Bacteria; phylum Gemmatimonadota; class Gemmatimonadetes; order Longimicrobiales; family Gaopeijiaceae; genus SZUA-318. Next base: position 11,645 of record DATHZE010000048.1, on the reverse strand, counting down.
GGGCGAGAAGCCCCGGCCCCTTCTGGCTCGCGGAGTTCTGCAGGACGACGACGAGGAGTTCCTCGTCGGGGTAGGCCCACACGTCGCTCAGGCACCCCTGATCCCGCCTCCGAGGGTGATGGCCAGCGCCGCGCGCAGGTGCCGGTGTCGCGTGGCGGCAGCGGGTACCCCATCTTGAGGGATGGACGTCGCGCCCCAACTGGAGGAAGGCCTCGCGGGCCACTACCACATCGTGCGGCTGCTCGGTGAGGGCGGCATGGCTCTGGTGTACCTCGCGGATGACCTGAAGCACGGCAGACAGGTCGCTCTCAAGGTCCTTCGCCCCGAGACGTCCATCGGATCAGAGGGAACCCGCTTCCGTCGGGAAATCCAGGTGGCGGCCCGCCTGAACCACCCGAACATCCTGGCACTCCACGATTCAGGCGAGACCAACGGGCTCCAGTACTTCGTCATGCCCCACGTGGAAGGGGACTCGCTGCGCACCAGGCTCGACCGGGACGGCCCGCTCCCCGTGGAAGAGGCGCTGCGGGTGGCGCGCGAGGTGGGGGACGCCCTGGCGTACGCTCATGGGATGGGGCTGGTGCACCGCGACATCAAGCCGGAGAACATCCTCTTCCAAGCCGGCCACGCCATGGTTTGCGACTTCGGTATCGCCCAGGTGGCCGAAGAGACGGGACGCCGTCTCACGCGGACGGGGGTCGCGGTGGGGACCATCGACTACATGAGCCCGGAGCAGTTCGATGCCGACCTTCCGGTGGATCAACGCACCGACGTCTACGCCCTCGGGTGCATGCTCCACGAGATGCTGGCGGGAACGCCTCCGTTCAGGGCGGGGACCCCCCAGGCCACGCTGGCGCGGAAGCTGGCTGGGGGGGCGCCAAGCCTGCCTTCCACACGGACCGACGTCCCAGGGACGCTCCAGGCGGTCATCCATCGGGCGATGTCCATCGACCCGACGGCGAGACAGAACACCGCCACGGACCTCGTCACCGACTTGGACGAAGCCGTCACGAGACGCGCCGTGGAGGCCGACGCACGGACCCGTCACAGGCGCCGGCTCCTGCACCGCGCCACCCTCGCGCTGGGCGCGGTCGCGGTGGGCGCCACGGCGTGGTGGGGCGCTCACGCCCTCGGAGGGCCCCGGATGGACCGCATCGCCGTGCTGCCCTTCCGGAACGCGGTGAACGACACCGCCCAGGACTTCTACGTGGACGGTGTTCACCACGACCTGGTGGTGGAGCTCTCGAAGGCCATTCGGGTCATCAACCCGGGCTCCGTGGCCCAGTACGCCGGGACCACGCTCCCGATCCGGGAGATCGCTGCGGAGTTGGGCGTGGACGGCGTGGTGCAGGGAAGCGTCACACGCCGGTCCAACCAGGTCGCCATCGATCTCCAGATGGTGGATCGGGACACCGAGGAGATCGTCTGGTCCCAGGCGTTCCAGACGTCGCCGGGCAACATCCTCGCACTGTACCACGATGCCGCCCGGGCCATCGCCGACCAGATGGGCGTGGTCCTGTCCTCCGAAGTCTTGGCCAAGTTGGCGATCTCCGACGAGGTGGACCCCCAGGTCTACGACTTGCTTCTCCAGGCCCGCTTCCACGGGCAGAAGCTCACCCCGGCCGGGATCGATACCGCGGAGGAGTACTACCGACTGGCGCTGGAGCGGGACTCTCTCTCGGCGGAGGCGTGGTGGGGCCTCGGCGCCGTCTGGTTCATGCGGGCTCAACAGGGTCTCGTCTCCGGAGCCGACGCCATCGCACGGGGCGAACCCTTCAAGGCGAAGGCGGAAGAGCTCGACCCCTCCCTCGCGTCGATCCATTCGCAGCGTGCCTTGAATCTGACCTGGTCGGGTTGGCGGTTCCGGGACGCCCTGGTCGCCTTCGAGCAGGCGCTCGATGACGACCCCACCGACTCGCTGCTCCGAGCTTACTATTCCCAACTCCTCTTGTACCTGGACCGGGACGCCGAAGCCACCGAAGAGGTGGAGCGCGCCGCGAGCCTGGATCCCTTCAACACACTGGTCCAGGGGGTCTACGCCCAGGACCTCGTCTTCCTCAAGCGATACGGCGAGGCCGAAGCGGTGCTACAGCGGGTCAGGGAGCGCGACCCCGAAGCGCCCTACGTTCTCTCGACCCTGCGCACCACGTACCACCTCATGGGTCGTCACGAGGAGGCCATGGAGATGTGGGAGGCGTCGTATCGGGCGGCGGGAGACGACGAGGCGGTGGCGGCGCTGAAGAACGGCTACGGGCGAGGCGGGTATGCCGAGGCGCTTCGCGCCGTGGCGGAACTGTTCGAGACCCGATCGCAGGCCCGGTACGTCACGCCGTGGCAGATCGCCACGCTGTACACGCGCGCAGGAGAGACCGAGCAAGCCCTGGACTACCTGGAAAAGGCGTACGCCGACCACGACCAGAACATGCCCTACATCGCGGTGGACCCCATCTTCGACTTCATCCGGGACGAGCCTCGTTTCCAGGCTCTGGTGGACAGCTTGGGGCTTCCCCGCTGAGCGTCGGGCCTCACCACCACTCTTTCTGCAGTTCGTCCAACGCCGCGCTTCCGGGGCACAGCGTCTCGTACTCCAGGTCAACCAGAGGTCGGTCCACCGTGTTCGACATGGCGTGCATGTCCCCACCCGATTCCTCCAGGAACAGCAGTCCCGTGGCGACCTCCTCCCTGGCCCTCGACGCACGCAGATACTCGAGGACGGCGCCCCTGTTGGTAGGGTCGTAGTCGGCGGCGACGTTCCGGAACTTCACCACGCTCCCGTCGTGCATCTTCACCGACTGGACTGCGCCTTCGGCGATGTCGGCGGTGATTTCCCTGCGCAGGGGCACGAAGTCCGTCGCCACCACCTCCTGCATGTGGAAGCGCGTGTGGGCATAGCTCTTGGTGGAGCCCTTGTGGTCGTTGAAGGTCACGCACGGCGAGATGACGTCCACCAGGGCGAAGCCCCGGTGCTTCATGGCCGCCTTGAGGATGGGCACCAGTTGGCGCTTGTCACCGGAGAACGATCGAGCCACGAAGGTCGCCCCGAGCGACAGCGCCAGGTTCACCGGATCGATGGGCCCCTGCCGGTTCACCTCACCCTTCTTTGAACGCGTGCCGATATCCGCCGAAGCGGAGAACTGTCCCTTGGTGAGGCCGTACACGCCGTTGTTCTCCAGCACGTACACCATGTTCACGTTCCGGCGGATCGCGTGGCAGAGCTGCCCCAACCCGATGGACAGCGAGTCCCCGTCTCCGGAGATCCCCACGTAGAGGAGGTCCTGGTTGGCCGCGTTGGCCCCGGCGGCGATGGACGGCATACGTCCATGCACCGAGTTGAAGCCATGGGCCTCCTTCACGAAGTACGCGGGTGTTTTGGACGAGCACCCGATCCCCGACAGCTTCGCCACGCGGTGGGGCTCCACGTCCAACTCGAAGAACGCCTGCACCAGCGCGGCCGTCACCGAATCGTGCCCGCATCCCGCACACAGCGTGGACATGGCACCCTCGTAGTCCCGGGGCGTGAGGCCCAGGGCGTTGGTGCGCATCTTGGGGTGCCGGGCGACCGGCTTGGAGATGTAGCTCATGGTGCGACCTCCGCAGAAGCCCGTTCCAGCACGGGCCGGATTCCCGCCAGCACGTGGCCCTTACTCAGTGGCTGCCCTCCGTAGTACCTCACCGACACCATCTTGGCCTTGGGGCACGAAGTCTCCAGCGCCAGCATCATACGGAGCTGGGCATCGCGGTTCTGTTCCACTACGAATATCGTCTCGTGCTCGGCGAGGAAGCGCTCCACCGTATCGTTGAAGGGAAAGCCGCGAACGCGCAGGTAGTCCACGTCCACGTTCTCCCCCAGGAGTTCGTCCCGGGCCTCCATCACCGCCCAGTGGGCACCCCCGATGGAGACGATGCCGTAACGGGCCTTCACGCCCTCCAGGGCATGGACCTCCGGAGCCGGCACGTGGTCCGCCGCGCTCTCGATCTTCCGGGCGATGCGGTCCACCACTTCGAGGTAGGCGTCGGAATCCTCGGTGTATCTGCCGTGCTTGTCGTGGCCCGAGCCTCGGGTGAAGAACGCACCCTTGGGGTGCTCTCCCGGGAGCGTGCGATAGGGGATGCCATCGCCGTCGACGTCCAGATAGCGGAAGAACGATTTCGCCTTCTCCAACTCCTCGGCGGACAGCACCTTGCCACGGTCCGGACGATAGCCGTCGTCCCACTCCAGGCGGGGGATCATCCAGTCGTTCATGCCGATGTCGAGGTCCGACACCAGGAATACCGGGGTCTGGAAGCGCTCGGCCAGATCGAACGAGGCGACGGCGAACTCGAAGCACTCCTTCGGGTTGGCGGGATACAGCGCGATGTGCTTGGTGTCGCCGTGGGACGCGTACGCCGTGAGCATCAAGTCACCCTGCTGGGTGCGCGTCGGCATGCCGGTGGAAGGCCCCGTGCGCTGCACGTCCACGAAGACCGACGGCACTTCGGCGTAGTAGGCCAGGCCGATGAACTCGCTCATGAGGTCGATGCCCGCGCCCGACGTCGGCGTGAAGGACCGCGCGCCCATCCAGTTGGCGCCGATGACCATGCCCGCCGCGGCCAGCTCGTCCTCGGCCTGAATGATGCAGAAGTTGTTCTTCCCCGTATCCGGGTCCACGCGGAAGCGTTCGCAGTACTCCTGGAAGCCGTCCATCACCGACGTGGCCGGCGTGATGGGATACCACGCCCCCACTGTCGCACCGGCGTACACGCAACCCAATGCCGTGGCGGCGTTGCCCGTGACCAGGACGCAGTCCTTGGTCGCGTCCATGCGCTGGACGCGGATGGGGAGGGGACACGCCCAGTGTTCCGCGGCATACTCCCGGCCCATGCGGATGGCCTTGAAGTTCGAATCGATGAGCGCGGGCTTGTGGGAGAACTTCTCCTCCAACATCCCGCGGACGACGTCCACCTCGATGTCCAACAACGCCACGAGTGCGCCCACGTAGCCGATGTTCTTCATCAGGATCCGCTCACGCGCCTTGTCGAATTTCTCGGCGCACATGCGGGCCAGCGGGACTCCGAGGAACGTGACGTCTTCACGCAGGAGCTCGTCGTCCAGGGCCTTGGTGGAGTCATAGAGCACCCACCCCCCCGACGATACCTCGGCGATGTCCCGAGCCAGACTCTGGGGGTTCATGGCCACCACGACGTCGAAGTCCGGGCTCCGGGCGGTGTAGCCGTCCTTGTTCACCCGGATCTCGTACCAGGTGGGGAGCCCCTGGATGTTGGAGGGGAAGACGTTCTTCCCGGACACCGGAATCCCCATGCGAAACAGAGCCTGCAGCAGCAGGCTATTCGCGCTTGCGGACCCTGTGCCGTTGACCGTCCCGACCTTCAGGGCGAAGTCGTTCAGACGGTCGCGTTCGTGGTGGGCCAAGAGATGTGTCCTGCGTAGGGAACGAGAAGTTCGGATTTGCGCATGTCCCAGGCCGCCGTCGGGCACCGCTCGGCGCACAGACCGCAGTGCACGCACAGGTCCTCGTCCTTGACCATGACGCGCCGGGTCTGGGGGAGATCTTCGGAAACGAACAGCGCCTGGGTCAGGTTCTCGGCCGGAGCCGTGAGGCGCGCGCGGAGGTCGGCCTCGATGCCGTTCTCCGTCATGGTGAGGCAGTGGAGCGGGCAGATGTCGATGCACGCGTCGCACTCGATGCACAGGTTGGCGGCGAAGTCCGTCTGGATGTCGCAGTTGAGGCACCGCTCCACCTCCCGCGCCGTCTCCTCGGGACTGAACCCCAGCTCCGCCTCGACGTTCATGCCCCGCAGACGTTCCTCGAGGTCCACGTACCGCATCCTGGTGCGGGCCTCGGGATTGTAGTCGTTGGAATAGCTCCACTCGTGGAGCCCCATTTTCTGCGAAGAGAGGTTCATGCCGTAGGCGGGCCGCTCCGTGAGCGGAATGCCCTGGCAGTGGTTGTGGATGGAGATGGCGGCCTGATGCCCGTGCTCCACCGCCCAGATGATGTTCTCGGGACCCCACGCGGCATCGCCGCCGAAGAAAACGCCGGGACGGGTGCACTGCATGGTGCCCTTGTCCACGATGGGCATGTCCCAGTCGCCGAACTCGATGCCGATGTCCCGCTCCATCCAGGGGAACGCGTTCTCCTGGCCGATGGCGAGAATCACGTCGTCGCAGGGGATGAACACCTCCTCCACGTTCCGGGAGCGATCCTTGCCGGCGTCGTCCTTGTACCACTCGACCACGTCGAACTTCATCCCCTTCAGGACCCCACCCTCCACGACGAATTCCTTGGGGGAGTGGTACTCCACCACCTCGATCTGCTCCTCTTCCGCGTCCTCCAACTCCCAGTCGGAGGCCTTGAAGTCCTTCCGGCCCCGGCGTGCCATCACCTTCACGTCCTTGCCACCGAGCCGCTTGGCGGTCCGGCAGCAGTCCATGGCCGTGTTGCCGACACCGATGACCAGGACTCTCTCCCCGATGGCTTCGATGTGCTGGAAGGCCACGGACTCGAGCCAGTCGATGCCGATGTGGACGTTGGGCGTATCGTAGCGGCCAGGCAGTTCCAGGTTCTTCCCCCGGGGCGCGCCCACACCCACGAAGACGGCATCGTAGCCGTCATCCAGAAGGGCCTTCATGCTGGCCACCGCCGTGTTCAGGCGAACGTCCAGGCCCATGTCTACGACGAACCCGATCTCGTCGTCCAGGACGCGGGCCGGAAGGCGGAAGGAGGGAATGTTGGTGAGCATGAGCCCGCCCAGGCGGTCGTGCTTCTCGTAGCACACCACCTCGTACCCGAGGGGAAGCAGGTCATTGGCCACCGTCAGGGACGCCGGTCCGCCGCCGATGAGGGCCACCCTCTTTCCGTTCTTCGGAAAGGGTCCTCTTGGGATGCGATGGCTGACGTTTTCGCGCAGATCGGCGGCGACCCGCTTCAGACGGCAGATGGCCACCGGCTTTCCGTCCACTCGGGTGCGGCGGCACGCAGGCTCACATGGACGGTCGCAGGTCCTGCCCAGGATTCCCGGGAAGACGTTGGACTCCCGGTTGAGCATGTAGGCGTCGGTGTAGCGCCCCTGGGCGATGAGGCGGATGTACTCGGGAACGTTGGTATGGGCAGGACACGCCCACTGGCAATCCACCACCTTGTGGTAGTATTGCGGATCCCGGGTGTTGGTCGGCTCCATCCACTTCTCCCTGCCTGGTGGCCCGTGGCGGCCCCCCCGGGCCGCAGCAACCCCACGGCAGGGCGCGGCCGCGCGCCACCGGGAGGGTGCAGCAGAATCTGGGCCCCCCTCGCCGCCACGCAAGGGAACGCCCGCGAGCGATCGCGAGACTCCCCCGTGGCGGCCATCACCCGGAGGGCGCCCGACCCTCGCGCGCCCTGTCCCCACGGCAGCGATACCAGCGCGTCCGCGGCGAAGGTCCGCCCACCCGCCGTGAGGAAGAGGCCCTGAGGAGGGCCCCGCGCAACGCCTTGCGACAGCCCGAAGTGGAGCGGGGCCCCCCGCAAGGGCCTCATCACACCGCCGGGAGCCGGACCCTGCCTCGCAGCCCGCCTGCGTGTCCCTGCCCGCCCCTACCCGTTCACCTCGAAGAGGGTGTTGTCCACCACTTCCAGGTAACTCAGGGACCAGTTCGCCTTGTAGGCGTTGCACGAGTGGTAGCGGTAGGTGCCGGACCGGACCGTCACGTCGGGGTTGGGGCCGTTGAGGCCGGCGATGAGCATCCCGCGGATGATCGGGCTGTACCAGGGCACGCTGCCCAGGCTCCCCGCCAGGATGATCCCATCCCATTGGAACCCCCAACCAGGCGTGAATCGGCCCGTCACGATGAGCACGCCCCGGCCGGACCAGGGATAATGCGCGGTGAGATCGCCCTGATGCCGCACGATGGGGAAGGAGTCCGAGGGCAGAGACGCGAAGTTGGGAGGAGCCCCGTCGAAGTCCACCGGGAAATTGGGGCTCGAGAGGATGTCCCACCGTATGCCGGTGGTGTCGTACATCGCCTGGTAGCCGGAATAGGTCGACGACGGAGGGTTGCCCGTATAGGTGGCCCCTCCTGACACCGTGATGGGGCCGCTACCCTTCACGACTCCCGCGGTCCCGGTGGTTCCACCTCCCACGCAATCCGAGGCGGCGGCCTGGTCCAGCCCGTTGGCGGATGCGGCGGTGCCGAAGGCGGTCTGGTCCAGGGTCGTGGTCCCGCCGCTGACCCACAGCGCACCGTTCAGCGGGATCGGGCTGAGCCTGTGCCAGGCGTACTCGGCGACCACACGGACGGCGGGAAAGCCCGGCGAGCGCGCGTCGGCCACCGCCCCCTCGGATCGGATGTAGTAGAGGTGATTCACGGAGTCCTGCTCCACCACCTTGCGCGTCGTCACGGTGGCGATGCCGTTGCCGATGGCGTAGCTGACCGAATCCCCCACCACGCCGACCGTCTCCCCCAGGAAGCGTTGGAGTCCCCCCCGGGCGATGATCAGGGCCTCCTGGCTGTCCCGGTTCTGGGTGGCCAGGGTGAACTCGTTGCTCGCCACCTGGAAGCCCGTGACGCCCGCCACCGCGATGGCGAAGAGAAGCAGGACCACCATGGCCAGGGCGAAGCCGCCCTCGCCGCCCGTCCTCGCCCCGGTCTTCATCGGCCGTTCCTCAGGGCCACGTTCACGCCCCAGCCGAAAGTCACGTCGTCCACTCCCCCGGTCCGAGGAGCACGCCGTGCCCAGGCCTCGATGCGGAGGGCGTCGATGAGCGCGAGGTTCCCCCCGGACACCGACGTCGCGTAGGTGGAGCCCCCGGTCCGATACATGAACTGAGCGCGGGCATCCATGCCCGTTGCGAACTCCACCGGATTGCCGCGGCCGACCCTCCTGTACAGCGCCATGGTGCCCGGATCCATGACCGACGTGGCGAACGAGTACTCCACCTCCCGGTACAGCATGAGGACGGAACCCACCGGGGGGCTGGAACCGAAGTAGACGTTCAGCCTCTTCAGGTCGACGAACTCGCCGGCGGCCCCCAGGGTATCCGCGCCGTTGGCGGCGCAATAGGACGCCGCCCGCCGCGCCTGGAAGAACCTGGACCAGGCGTCGTCCTTGTACGTCCATCCCCCGGTGGCCGGGTCGCGCAGGGCAATGCCGGTGACCTCGTTGGTGTCGATGAGCGTATCGCCCCCCTCGATATATACCGAGAACTTGGGCCCGACCCCGTTGGCGCAGACCACGGCCAGCGCAATGGGCGACCGGACGACCAGTTGCTTGTTCCCGGCCGTGACCACGCCGCCCACCATCGTGGAGCGGACTTCGCTGGCGATCATCTCCGTGACCATGCGGGCGTTGTCCTGAGCCGCGCTTCGCTCCACCTGCAGGGCGTAGTATCGGTTCTGCACCAGGAACGTGGTCCCCACCAGGACGACCAGCACCGACGAGATGGTGAGTGCGACGATGGCCTCCACCAGGGTGAAGCCGGCCCGGGGGTACCTCACCAGGGAGCCGCCGCGTAGGAGGTGACGGTGAAGGCGGGCCCCTCACCGCCGTCCACCCGATCCAAGCTCACCTGGAGCCGGTACAGAAGACCCGTGACCGGCGCGACGACGGTGCTCCGCCGGTAGATGGCCCCTCGGATTGTGACGGTGTCCTCCGAGGTGCCCGACACCAGCGACGCGAACGGAAGGGCTTCCAGGGAGTCCAGGCGTTCCCCGGAGCGTACCACCAACTCCGATGCCTTCGCCGCGTACTCCATCTGCGCGGACAGGGCGCCCGTGAGCTTGAGGACCATGAGAACGCCCACCGAGAAGATCACGAGGGCACCGAGGACCTCGATGAGCGTGAAGCCCTGACGAGAGGGCGTACAGACGCGCCGGTTCCTACTCACCTTCCTGGACCTTCGAGGCGCCCATGCTGTTGAAGTACACCTTGAACACGGTGGACCCGGAAGAGAATCTCGCCTCCCCGAGCGATCCCCTCCCCTGGATGTTCTCGAGATCCACGACGCCACGCGCAGTGAAGAGGACGGAGTCCCCACGGAATACGAGATCGATGGAACTCAGGTCCACGTCGGCGTTCGCGCGGAAGCGTCTCCTCACGAGCTCGGTTCCCGAGCCGGCCATCTGGATCCGGTACCACCCTCCCTCCTCGAAGAAACGGAGGACCACCGCCTGCCTCGAACGCATGGCGGTCGAGCGCGCCAACGTCAGGTCTCCAGCGAACACCTGCGCCGCCGCCTTCGCGGAAGCGCGCTGGAAATAGCCACCGAACGTCAGCCCGGCGAAGCCCATGACGAGCCCGGCCATGACCAGGACCATGGCCACCTCCAGGAGGGAGAAGCCCCCCGACCCTCTCGAGTCCGACGTACGCCCGGAACTCCGCGACAATCCTTACCTCCTCGGTGTCGATGACCTGCTCAAAGATCCTACCCGAACCCGTCGCGCTCAACGGTCCCGTTTCGGGGGTCGGCGGGAGAAGCCTGTTCCTGGGGGTACACGCGGCTCCTATTTTACACTGTTGGGGCTTCTTCGGCCCCACCCCCCCGGCAACACCTGGAGCAACCATGCGACGCATCGGTCTCTTTGCCCTGGCGCTTCTCCTTCTGGAAGGCCCACGGGCCGTCGCTGCCCAGGCAGCTCAACCCAGAGCCCATGCCTCCCTGGAGGCTTCCCTCGCCGGGAGCAGCGTGCTGGAATCCACGGTCGGGTTCTTGGGCATGGCAGGCCTCCTGAGCCTGGATGGCCGCTTCAGCTTCGGGGCCGGGGGATCGCTCATGTTGGGCCCCACCACCGTCGAGAGCGATGGCGCCGGTTCGGACCTGGATCTTCGCCTGGCGTACGGTGGGGTGCTGCTGCAGCTGAAGCTCGTCGGTTCGACGGATCGGTATCTGGCGCTGCGTGCCCTCGTCGGCGCCGGAAACGCGAAGATCGAAGACACCGTGTACGGTCTGGAGATCGGGGCGGACAACTTCGGAGTCGTCGAGCCGGAGGTGGTGGGGATGATCCCACTGGCCGGCCCACTCGGGCTCGGGCTGGGTGTGGGGTATCGCGGCGTCTTTGGAGTCGACGACGTTCCGGGTGTCGGGCCTTCGGATCTCGCGGGTCCCTCCGCGAAGGTGCGGGTTTCCATCCGCACCAACTAGACCACGAATAGCCCACGACCATACCCGCTGTCGTTCTTCTTGACCGAACCTCGAGACGCGTCCTTATTGGGCGCATCGAGCCGGCTCTCTCCAGCTCCCCTTCGGGGAAAGGCGTCCCTTTTGTCCAATACCGACGAGAAGGTCCTGGCAGCGGTGGAGAACGCCCTGCGGACCAAGCCCGCCGCCACCGTCGACGAGCTCTTCGAGCTTGCCAAAGACGTAAGTCCGGACGTGGCCGCCCTCACCAAGAGACAGTTCCACGCCCGCTATCCCCTGCAGGTCAAGCGCAAGCTCGCTCCACCCAGAAAGAAAAGAGCACCGGGCAAGAAGGCGCCGGCGCCCAAGCAACGCACCTCCGGGACGTCGGCCCGGGACTCCGTGCGGGGCAGCTTCCTGAAGTTCGCCCAGGACCTTGCCGCGGCGGAAGAACGAAAAGACGTGGTGAAGGTCGTGGCCGGGGTCGACCGGTATGTGGATGAAGTCCTGAAAGCGACCGGTCGGGCCTGACATCCCCGGGCCGGGGGGGGGGG
>DATHZE010000047.1:0-16201 GCA_035458765.1 Longimicrobiales bacterium | reverse complement strand
AGCGCGGCGGGCGGCACCTCATGCTCACCTTGTCCAACGGCCGTTATTTCGGAGGAGGCTTTCCCATCGCCCCTGCCGCCCACGCAGACGACGGGCGCCTTCACGCCTGCCGCATCCTGGACGCGCCGCCCCTGACCCGCCTTCGCTTGTTCAACCTGGCCGAGAAGGGTCGTCACGTGGAGTCCGAGCGTGTCGAGGTTCTGGACGACACGGGATTCCGCCTGACGTTCGACGCCCCCCCGCGCTTCGAAATGGACGGTGACGTGCGCCAGGCGGCCGAAGCGGAGGTTCGTGTGCGCATTCTTCCCGGCGCCCTTACCGTCGTGGCGCCCACCCGCGCTTAGCGCCCTCGGGACAGAGCCACGGCGCCGGCACTTTGCCGAACAGAGTACTTGACGCAGATCCCCCGCAAAGCTAGGGTCGTTTCCATGATGCTCCCCGCCAGAAAGCTGCCGGACCTGAAGCGGGAACCCCTGGCGCTCCACGACCGCGCCATGGACAATCTCCGCTTCATCCGCGAGACCATGGAGCGATCCCAGTCGTTCACCGCCGTTTCCGGTGCTGGTGGGGTACTCATGGGGTTGGTGGCGTTGAGCGCCACCCTTCTCGCGGTCCGCACGGAAACCAGGGGTGCATGGGTGGCCGTTTGGATGGGGGCCGCCGCGGTGTCGCTGGGGATCGCCCTGGCGGCCATGGTCGTAAAAGCCCGCGCCGCCGGGGGCCCGATCCTGGGGGGAGCAGGCAGGAAGTTCGCCTGGAATCTCGCGCCTCCGCTCCTGGTGGGCGGACTGCTGACCGTGGCCATAACCCAGTCGGGAGCGACGACGTTCCTCCCCGGAATCTGGCTGCTTCTCTATGGGGCCGGAGTCGTGACGGGCGGCGCTTTTTCGGTGCGGGTCGTGCCCATCATGGGGCTGACATTCATGGCCGTGGGTGGCGTGGCGCTCTTTGCACCCTCGGCGTGGGGAAACCTTTTCATGGCCGGTGGTTTCGGACTTCTCCACATCCTGTTCGGAGCCATCATCTGGAGGAAGCATGGGGGCTGAACGAGAAGCCGCCCGGCAACAGGAGGGCGCGGGGTCGAACCGCGGAAGCCCCCTGGGAAGCGTCCCGGGCCACGGGCTCGAAGCGGGTACCCTCGACCTGGATCGACTCATCCACGAACGGGTCCGTCTGGGCATCGTCAGCGCCCTGGCGGTGAACGGGACGCTTCCGTTCACGGACCTGCGGGACCTTCTGGGCACGACGGATGGAAATCTCAGCGCCCACGCCCGTCGCCTGGAAGACGCCGGCTACGTGATTTGCAGCAAATCGTTCGAGGGGAGGACGCCTCGCACGGAGTACGCCCTCAGCCCGTCGGGGCGCAGCGCCCTCCAGGCATATCTGGACCACATGGAGGCCATAATCCAGGCGACGAAAGAACGATGACAGGCAAACCAGAAACGGATTCTATTTTTTTGCCGCAGAACTCCGTGGGACAGAGTGCTCTCCGCGGGCACCGCTTCCACGTGGCCATCATCATGGACGGCAACGGGCGATGGGCCCAGGCGCGCGGCCGGTCCAGGGAATGGGGACACCGCGAGGGAGCCAAGGCCATCCGGCGGGTCGTGGAGGCTTCGCCCGATCTCGGGATCCGGGTCCTCACCCTCTATGCGTTCTCGTCGGACAACTGGAACCGGCCCGCACGCGAGGTCAGGGCCCTCATGAGCCTGTTCCGCCGCTACCTGAGCAGTGAGGCCGACGAGCTCGCAGACCGAGGGGTCCGACTCCAGGTCATCGGCCGGCGGGACCGTCTTCCTGTTTCGGTACTCCGGGCCCTGGAAGGGGCGGAGGCCCGAACCGCCGAGGGGCGGGCGTTGACCCTTCGCCTGGCCGTCGACTACTCCGCCCGTCAGGCCCTGGTGGCAGCGGCCCGAGCATACGCTTCGTCGGAGGGACCCGACGTGGAGAGCTTCGAACGTTCTCTCGGCGAAGCCATCCATGGAGGGGAGGACGGGGCGCCGGACGTGGACCTCCTGGTGCGAACCGGGGGTGAGCAGCGCCTCTCCGACTTCCTGCTCTGGGAGTGCGCCTATGCGGAACTCGTGTTCACCCCTCGGATGTGGCCCGACTTCGATGCCGGCGACCTGACTGCGGCCGTGCGGGAATTCCGGAGTCGTGACCGGCGCTTCGGACGGGTCGGGGTGGCCGTCTAGCCGCAGCCCCGTGGCGCCGCCTACCTTGCGGGCAGCCAAGACCCTCCAACCCCCGTCGCCATGCATGCCAATGGCCCGACCAACGACGGTCCGGGAACCGCAGTGAGCCGATTCCCCGGCACCACCCCGCTGGTGGGCCGGTCAAGAGAACTCGCTTCTCTCGATGCGTTCCTCGACGGTCGAAGGGCGCCCCTGTCGGCCGTCCTCCTCCGCGGAGACATCGGATCCGGCAAGTCGCGGCTGCTCGCGGAAGTCCAGGCCCGCGCCGAGGGCAATGGCTGGGCAATCGCCAAGGGACGCGCCTATCCGGTGGAGCGCGGCGTTCCCTACGCGCTCTTCTCCGACGCGTTCCTTCCCACACTCCGCAGCATGGACGCGGAGACGCTTACGGTCCTCAGTCGGGGTGGCGAAGCCGACCTCCGCCTTCTTTTTCCTGCCCTGCGACCAGGAGACACGGAGCACCCCGAAGGGGGCGGCGGGGATCCCGCCGAATTCCGCACGCGTCTTTTCTGGAACTTCGCCGAGTTTCTTCGCAGCTATGCTGCGCGGCAGCCTCTTCTGATCCTGCTGGAGGACCTGCAATGGGCCGACCCCTCTTCTCTGGGGCTTATCCACTTCCTCGCCCGCCAGGCTTCGGACAACCGGATTCTCATCGTCGCCACCTACAGCGAGATCGGCCGGGACAACAATACGTCCCTCCTCGAGACGGAGCGCTCCCTCCTGTCCCTCGGCGTGGCCGAGTCTCTGACGTTGGGGTCCCTGGACCAGAGGGACGTGGCCGAACTGGTCTGCCGCACATTCTCCGTCGATGCTTCCCTGGTGGGAGACTTTCCCGAGATGCTGCACTCCTTGACCCAGGGCAATCCGTTCTTCGTCGAGGAGATCCTCAAGTCTCTTGTCGCGCGTGGTAGCCTCACCAACCGGAAGGGCAGGTGGATCGGATGGAGCGCCCGGGACTTCGCTCTTCCAGGCTCTATCCGGGATGCCGTGCTCGCTCGCCTGGCTTCGTTCTCGGAACCCGCCAGGGTGACCGCGGAGTTGACGGCGGTGATCGGCGCGCGCGCAGGGTATCCGCTGCTGGCGTCGATAAGCAGTCTGCCCGAAGACGCGCTTCTTGGTGCCCTGGAGGAGTTGTGCACGCACCGCATCCTCAACGAGCGCGCTGATGCGGGGGTCGTGGTCTACGACTTCTGGCACCCTCTGGTTCGGGAGACACTCTACCAGGAGTTCGGCCTGCAGCGCAGTCGCCTGCTCCACGGCGCCGTAGCCGAAGCCATGGAGGCTCATTGGGGCGACGACGCGCTGGCCCACGCCGACGAACTCGCCTACCACTTCGCCAGAACCAGCTCCGACCAACTCTCCACGAAGGCGCTGAAGTACCTCAGTGCAGCCGGTCGTGACGCACTGGCCCGTCATGCGGACCGGGAAGCTGCGGATTATCTGCGTACTGCCCTGGAACGCGCGCGGAGCGTCGGAACGCCGGAGGGCGCTGGCGCCCTCGTCCAGGATCTGGCGCGGGCCCACCAGCGTCTCGGTGAGTACGAGGAGGCTGCGGTCCTGTGGGCCAGGGCACTTGCAGACGAGCCGCCGGACACCGCGCGATACGCTGCACTGAAGAGGGCCCTGGGCTTGGCCGCCTTCTGGTGCGGCCGACGTGAGGAGGCGTTCACGCACTTCGCCGACGGCATGGCCGCAGCCGCGGCTGCCGGCGATCCGTCGCAGTCGATCCACCTTCTGCTGATTCGCAGCCACTGCCTGCAGGAATCGGGGCGTGGGGCGGAGGCGAAGATCGACATCGAGTCCGCCTTGCTGGAAGCGGAGGCCTTGGGCGATCGGGCGCTACTCGCTCGGGTGCATCGGTCCCTGGCTCTGCTTCACGTGTGGATCGGCCCGCCTGCCGAGGCCGACGGGCACGCGCAGAAAGCCATCGCGTTGGCCCGGGAGGTCGGGGACCTCTCGGTTGAGTTCTGGGCGGTCTGGGGACTGGCCGTGCTGTGGGGGATGACCGGAGACACCGCCCGCATGGGTCAGGGCATCGCCGAGGCCACGCGCCTTGCCGATCAACTCCGGTCCCCCGTTCTCCGCCTCTGGACGGCCGAAATGTCCATCGAGTTGGCATATGGGACCGGCGATTGGGACGCGGCCATCGCACTGGGGGAGCAGTCCATGGCGTTGGCGCGGAAGTTGAATCAGCACTTGCTCCTGCCGCGCCTCATGGCCTGGACATCCCTACTCTACACGGGGCGAGGCGACATGGAGCGTGCCGGCGCCCTGGTCGATGAGGCTTGCCGCGTTTCGGGGATGCACGAACCCGGTGCCGACCGCGACGTGCACCTCGTGGTCCCGGCCCATATCTGTCTGGCCAACTATCTGGTGGCCCGGGGGGAGTACCAGGACGCGATGTCGGCCGCTCGTCGGGGGCTCGAGATCGCGGAAGGCACCGGATACAACCTCTGGGCGGTGCACCGCCTGCTCCCGATCCTGGCCGAGGCGTGCCTGTGGGCCGAAGAGGTGGACGAAGCGGAGAGGCTTGGACGCAGACTCCGCGAATACGCCACCGCCATGGACCACAAGCTCGGAATCGCGTGGGCCGACGCATGCGACGCCATGGTGACGTGGAAGAGGGGTGACCCGGAAGGCGGTGCCCTTGCCATGCGCCGGTCCGCGGAGGCCCTCGAGCGCATCCCCATGATCCCGTACGCCGTTCGAATCAGGCGGCAGCTGGCCGGCCGCCTCGCAGAGATCGGGGACACCGAGGGCGCCGTGGCCGAACTCCGCCAGGTGCACGATGTCTTCGTGCGGTTGGGCGCCGAGAGCGAGTTGGAAAAGACGCGCATCCAGTTCCGTGAGGTGGGGCATCGCCCGCCCCCCCGGGGTTCCGGCGAGGGTATGGCCGGTTTGACCGAGCGAGAGTTGGAGATCGCCCGTCAGGTCGCGCGACGGAAATCCAACAAGGCCATCGGCAAGGACCTGGCCATCTCGCCACGCACGGTGAGCACCCACCTGTCGAACATATTCCAGAAGCTGGACGTGTCCTCCCGGGCCGCCTTGGGAGACCTGGTCCGGGAACAGGGCCTCCTCGAAGACTGAGTTCCCAGGGGACCCTCCCCGCTAGACCCGCACCAGCACTCCATCGGCCAGGTGCCAGCGCTCGCCTGCGAGTGCGCCGGCGTCCTCTTCGTCGTGACTCACCAGGACGAGGGGAATCCCCCTGGCCCTCGCCACCTCCTTGACCGTGGCGCTGACCTGAGCGCGCAAGGGACGGTCCAACGCGGAGAACGGCTCGTCCAGGAGGAAGAGCGCCGGGTTCGAGAGCAGCGCCCGCCCCAGCGCAACCCGCTGCCGCTCTCCTCCCGACAGCCGCCGCGGGCGCCGATCCAGGAGTCCATCCACCTGGAGCATACCGGCGGTTTCCTGGATCTCAGATGCCTTGGCGCCGGCGTAGCCGAGGTTCTCCCGCACCGAAAGGTGGGGAAAGAGAAGCACGTCCTGCGGGACCCACCCTACCCTCCGTTCCCACGGAGGCACCACGACGCCGCGGGTCGGGTCCTGCCAGGTCCGGTCATTCACCTCCACGGTCCCGCGCGCGCGGCGCTCCACGCCGGCAAGGACCCGGAGGAGCGTGCTCTTGCCGGCCCCCGAAGGACCGACGATGGCCAGGGCGTCGCTCCGCGTCTCCAGGCGCATCTCCAGGTCGCGCCCCGGCAGGGGGATGGTGACGTCCACCCGGATGCCCTTCCACTCAGTCGCCACCGTGCACCTCCAGGCGACGACGTTGGCGACGCGAGAGCGCCTCGTAGCCCAGGAGGGCCACCATCGAGAGCACGACGCTGGCGCCGACCAGAAACCACGTGGTCTCGCGCCCGGACGGTGACTCGAGCAGGGTGTACACCGCCAGGGCGATGGTGCGCGTGCTCCCCTCCACGTTCCCGGCCAAAACCACCGTGGCGCCGAATTCCCCGAGGGCCCGCGCGAAGGCCAGCACGGCGCCGGCCGCAATCCCGGGCAGCGCCAGAGGGAGAGAGACGCGGCGGAAGGTCTCCCGGGGCGTCACGCCCAGCGTCAAGGAGAGTTCCTCGTAGTGAGGATCCACCGCCTCGAAGGCACCTCGAATGGAGAGCACGTAGAGGGGAAAGCCGACCACGAAGGCCGCCACCGCCGCCCCGACGAGCGTGAAGGGGATGGAAACCCCAAGCTCGGCCAGTGCTTGGCCCAGGGGACCATGGGTCCCCACCAGGCTCAGCAGAAGGAAGCCCGTCACCACGGGGGGAAGGACCAGGGGCGCAAACACGAGGGTGGAGACGAGGGCCTTGCCCCGGAACTCCCTCCGAGCCAGGACCCAACCCACCCACACCGCCGGAGCCAGGCCCGCCAGGGTGGCCAGAAGCGCCACGACCAACGAGATGCGCACCGCCGAAGCCGGGTCGGGGAGAGATGCGACCGCCGGTCCCGCTGGGGAACCGGCGGAGGCGCCCACCTCGAACCCTGCGCTCCGGAACAGTTCCCGACCGGCCGGCCCGGCGGCGAAGTCCAGGAAGGCGTCGGCCCTCTCGGGGTGCCGCGAAGACGAGAGGACGGCGGCGGGGTACCGGACCTCCCGGTGCGTGCCCGCCGGCACCGCGAAGGCAACCCTCACCGCCGGCTGCGCCAGGGCGTCGGTCCGGTAGACGACGCCCGCGTCCACCTCTCCCCGGGTCACCCACTCCAGGGTCCCTCGGACGGAACCGCCGCGCACCACTCTCATGGAGAGGCTGTCCCAGAGGCCCAGTGTGACCAGGGCCTCCTGAGCGTACCTGCCCGCCGGAACGTTCTCCCCGGCCAACGCAACGCGGTGGAGGGCCAGGAGACCCGTGGGGCCGCTCGGGGCAGGGCGATCTGCGGGTACGACCACGACCAGCGCGTTCCCCAGAAAATCCCTCACCGACCCGGGTGCGACGCCACCCCGCGCCTCCAACCAGTCCATCCACGCCCGGTCCGCCGAGAAGAAGACGTCCGCAGGGGCCCCCTCCGCCGCCTGGGGAGCGAGCCGGGAGGTGGCATCGAAGGAGAAGCGTACCTCCCCCCCACCTTCCTTCGCCCACGCTGCCGCCACCGCGGGGAGCACATCGGTCAGGCTCGCCGCCGCGAGAACCAGAAGCTGGTCGTCGCCGCCCCCCTGACCCGCCACGGTTCTCGGTCCACTCGCCAGCAACGCCACGGCCAGGGCAAGGGCCGTTGCGGGGCGTATTCGAGTGGAGAGGAATTCGGACATGACCCGCGAGGTTACCGCGATGCGACACCAGGGTGCAAGGACCCCTTGCACCCGTCGCATGCCGACGGCGTTATTCCGGAATGGTCCGCCACTTCGAGACGCCCGTGGACGTGCGCAGCTACGAGCTGGACTCTTTCGGCCACGTCAACCACGCGGTCTACCTGAACTACTTCGAGTACGCCCGGTTCCGGGCGCTCGCGGAGGGAGGATTCCCGTACTCGGAACTCCAGGCCCGGGGTTGGGGCGTCTACGTCGTCCGGATCGAAGTCGACTACCTGCGGGAAGCCCAGATGGACGGACGGCTCCGCGTGCGCACGTGGGTCGAGAGTGAGAGGCGCAGCTCCCTGGTCCTGGCCCAGGAGCTGGTGCGCGAGGAGGAACCTGCTTCGGTCCTGGCTCGTGCACGGGTCACCGCCGTGTGGGTGGGGCCCGACCGGCGACCGCTCAGGGTCCCCGCTGAGGTCCGGTCCGCGCTGGGTGTTCCATCGGAGCGGGATGCCCCTGGCTCTTGACGCCCCTCGGGCGCGAGTCGATCCTCCCGTTCCACTTTCTCGAATCCGCTGGAGCTCTTGCCATGATCGCCACCCGCCGCCGCCCCGGCACGCTCCTCCCGTTCACCCTCGTGGCACTGGCCGCATGCGCTCCCGGCGCCCCGGCCGACGACGCTTCCGTTACGGCCATGTCGGGTGGGACTCCCTCCCCCCTCGCCGCACAGTGTGCGCCCGACAACGGCGGGATCACGCTCCCTGAGGGGTTCTGCGCCATCGTCGTCTCGGACAGCCTACCTGGCGCGCGCCATCTGGTGGTCGCAGACAACGGTGACGTCTTCGTCGCCCTCCGCAACACGCGGACAGGCCGTGACGGGCCAGTTTCGACCGGCGGCGTCGCGGTTCTACGGGACACCGATGGTGATGCCCACCCCGACGTCACCGAGCGCTGGGGCGTGAACGGAGGCAACGACGTTCTGCTCGCTGACGGGTTCGTCTACCACTCCCCTGACGACGCTGTGCTGCGGTACCCGCTGTCGGCCGGTGAGATGACCCCGTCGGGCCCTCCGGACACCATCGTCTCGGGCCTGCCCGCCGTGGACAACCACGCAGCCAAGAGCATCGCCCTGGGTTCCGACGGCAGTCTGTACGTGAACATCGGGGCCCCCTCCAACGCATGTCAGGAACAGGCCCGTACCCCGGGATCGCCAGGTCAGGACCCCTGCCCACAGCTCGACCTTCGGGCCGGAATCTGGCGCTTCGATGGCTCGCGCACGGGGCAGGTGGAGGCCGACGGCACGCGGTTCGCCACGGGCCTCCGCAACGTCGTGGCCCTGCGCATGAATCCGACCACACAGGTGCTGTACGGGGCCGTGCACGGCCGCGATCAGTTGCACGACCTCTGGCCGGACCTCTTCACCGTCGATCAGAGCACGGAGAAGCCCGCTGAGGAATTCGTCCGCCTCGACGAGGGAGCCGACTACGGCTGGCCCTACTGCTTCTACGATCCGGAAACCGGCGCAAAGGTCCTGGCCCCCGAGTATGGCGGCGATGGGCACGAGGTCGGGCGGTGCGCGGACAAGGACCTCCCCATCATCGGCTTCCCCGCGCACTGGGCTCCGAACGACCTGGAGTTCTACACGGGTTCGCAGTTCCCCGCGCGATACCAGGGCGGCGCATTCATCGCCTTCCACGGCTCCTGGAACCGGGCGCCGAACCCCCAGGACGGGTATCGCGTCGTGTTCGTCCCGACCCAGGGGGACGGATTCGGAACGGATTGGGAGATCTTCGCCAACGACTTCCGCAGGGAAGGCGAGGGTGTCCAGTCCGCCCGGCCCGTGGGCCTGGCCGTAGGCCCCGACGGGTCCCTCTACGTATCCGATAGCCTCCGCGGCCGCATCTGGAGAATCGTGTACCGGGGACAGTAGCCCATGACACTGCCCCGCGTCGTGGGAAACGACGTCGTGGACCTGCTCGACCCGCGGACGGTCGGGAAGACGGCGAACGAGCGCTTCATGGCCCGGGTGCTGCACGAGGGCGAAGCCCGGGCGGTGGTCGAGTCCTCAGACCCCGACGAGTCCCTGTGGCGGCACTGGGCGGGCAAGGAAGCCGCCTACAAGGTGGTGTCGAAGCTCAGGGGTGAACCGCCCGTCTTCGTGCACCGGGAGTTCGTCGTGACCCACGACGGCGTGGACCATGAGGGTTGCCGCTACCCCCTGCAGATCACGAAGCACGCAACGGTCCTCCATGCCCTTTCCTGCGCCGGCGCCCCCCTCGAGGACGTCCTCCCCGGCCTGGGGAGGCTCAGCCAGCCAGGGATGCCCTGGAGCGGATCTCTGGGTGCGTTGATGTCCCGCCTCAGCGAGCGGGAGGCCGATCCCGTGCACTCTATCCCCTCGGCCGCCGTGCGGTTGGGTGCCCGCGCCGCCCTCGCGGTCGCCCTCGCCGTGGACGAAGAGCGACTCGAGATCGTCTGTCAGCCCGGGGTCACCGGACGACGCCCACCCCAGGTTCTGCTGGATGGCTCACCTGCTGCAGCCGACGTGTCTCTTTCACACCACGGCGACTGGATCGCCTGGGCGATCCTCCTGGGATAGCCGGGCAGGCAGGGCGGCGACCGTCCCCCGTCAGTTCCCCAAGGGCCGGTAGTTGAACTGCACGGACCCGCCGAGCCGCCGATAATAGGCGCTACCGATATCCGTCTCCGCTCGGGTCCAGGCGAAACGCACCGCCCCGTCCAGGTTGGCGGCCAGGGCGCGCCCGATCTGCAGATACGCGACGGAGGCGTTGTCCGCCTCTTCTCCCGGCACCAAACGGGCGAAGCTGATCTCGTGCACGTAGCTTTTGAACGTGAGCACGGAGTAAAGGTTGAGCGAGAACTCGCCGGGGAGGGGGGCCGTGAGCAGCGCCCGCAGGCTGACCGCATCGTACTCCGGGCGGTTGGAGTTGGACCGATTCAGGGTTCCGTCCAGACCGATCTGGGCGAAGACGTCTCCCGGGTAGGTCCACTCGAGGCCCACCCGAGCGGTGCGGTCCCTCCTGTACGGGTCGGCAGGGTCGAAGCTCCCCTGGTTGTTGTAGTCGGTCCATCGGAAGCCGCCGTAGAACCGGATGGTGGATGGCCCTCCCCACCTCACCCCCAATTCGAAGCCCTTGCCGTTCCTGTCCAGAAGGTCGAGTTGGGGCAGGTACTCCAGGGCTCGATAGTCCGCGCCCTCCACGTCGGCCTGAAGGTCGAAGCTCACACCCCCGAAAGGCCGGGTCGCGAGGCCGAGGCCGCCCGACGTGGTTGAGTATCCCGGCTGGAGGAAGAGGGGCATGGGCGGCCGATCCTCCACCGACCGACCACGGACGCCACCCCGGAGGACGAGCGAGCCCCATGTCCCCAACGTGTGCGTGAGCCGCGCGGACGAACTGCCAACCCATTCGCGCGGAGCATAGTCGCGGAGCTGGAAGCCGACGGCCGCCGCCTGCCGCATGCCTCCGTCGAACATGAATACCAGCGACCTTTGCGGAGATGCATGAAGAGAGAGGACGCCCCTGAGGCCCAACTCTCCCACGGCCGCGGTCGCGTGATCGGTCTTGTCGACGATGGGGACGGTCACCGCGGACAGGTTGCCCGAATACGCATCCACCGACCCACCGAGGTTGAGAACCAGGTCCTGGAATCTGACCTGGCCCTGGACCGCTCCGGGTAGGGCGAACAGGCCGGCCCACATCACCACCCCCAGAAGACGGCTCATGACGCCACCGATCTGATGCGTTGGCGGAAAACCTGCGCCCGTATGAGGAGCTGATCGCGGTACGATGCCAGCTGCTCCACGTAGTCCTGCAGCATCTGGATCCGCTCCTCCAACGTGATTGGCCGTTGTCCCACCACCGTGCTGTCGGAGCTGGGTGTGCGCTCCCCCGTCGGGGCGCCCGCGACGACCGGCACGCGGGTGTCGTCGAATCGGTCGGTTCCCGCGACGAAGTCCCTGCGCTGTCGCTGGTTCCGCAGCCGCGCGGTGAGCGCCTGGATCTCCCTCTCCTTTTCTTGGATCAGCGTGTCGGCGACGACAGCCTGTCGCTCCAGAATCGCGGCCTTGGCCTGGATGTCTTCAGGCGTGTCCCTTGGATCCGATGCCACCTCGGGAAGAACGACGGGCTCGAGTCGGAACGTATCCCCGGCCTCGGCTTCAAGCTGTTGAAGCTCGGTCGCGAGGTCCCGCCAGAGAATGTCGAGTCGTTCCCGCTGCTGGGCGCTTCGGGCCGCGTCCATTTCCTCCACGAGCTGCTCCAGCCGGATTTCGATGATCTCGATGACCGCCTGGCGAGCGCGTACCAGCGCCTCTCGTGCTTCGCCCAGGCGCGTCTCTCTGTCCCGATATGGAACGCTGCGGTCCTGTGCCTGGGCATACGCCCGTTCGAGGGCGTCGTCGCTACCCTGCCTGCGGGCCCGAGCGACCTCCTCCAACGCCGCGGAGAACTGGCGCTCCACCACGTTGAAGGCGCCACGTGCAGCCTCGAACGCGGCTCGCGCCGCCACGAGTTCCAGACGCCGCTCCACCACCAACTGCTCTGCCGTCTGCGCCGACGCGGGCAGGGGTATTCCGCACAGGGCGCACAGCACCGACACGAGGGCCGTTACGGGGACGGATGCACCAGCGCGGCCATGGCGGACCCCCCGGGTGCTCACGCCTCTATCCCGTATTTTTCGAGCTTGTAGTAGAGCGCGCTCGCCTTGAGGCCCAGAAGCCGTGCCGCTTCCGCTTTCACCCCACCGGCCTGCTCCAAGGCCTGGCGGAGAAGCCGCTCCTCCATTCCCTCGACGGCCTGGTTCAGGTCGAGGCCTCCGTCAGGGAGCGCTCCGGACTCTGCGGGGCTCGACTTGTTCCCAGGAAAGGACCGGTGGTGGTCTTCCTTGGTGAGGGGGGGGATGTCGTCACCATCCAACTCTTCCCCGTCGGCCAGGACCAACGCCCGTTCAATGACGTTTTCGAGCTCGCGGACGTTTCCCGGCCAGGAGTAGCGGGCCAGACACGTCAGCGCATCGGGGGTCGCTGCCTTGGCCGGCGAAGCCGTTCGCGGCCCCAGCTTCTCGATGAAGTGGTTCACCAGGAAAGGAATGTCCTCCTTCCGTTCCCGGAGGGGCGGCAGCGTCACGGGGACCACGTGGAGCCGATAGAAGAGGTCCTCCCGGAACTTCCCGTCGTTCCGAAGGCCTTCCGGGGTCGCGTTGGTCGCCGCGATGATGCGCACGTCCACCGGAATGGTCTCTTCCCCGCCCACCCGCTCCAGTTCCCTCTCCTGGAGAACCCGGAGGAGACGCACCTGGGTCGTGTGGGGCACCGTGGCGATCTCGTCCAGGAAGAGGGTCCCGCCGTTCGCCAACTCGAATCGACCCCGGCGCTTCTTCTCGGCGCCGGTGAAGGCTCCCTTCTCGTGCCCGAACAGTTCGGAGTCGAGAAGGCTTTCGGACAGCGCCCCACAGTTCACGCGGATGAACGGTCCATCCTTCCGCGGAGACCCCGCGTGGATGGCGCGAGCGACCAGTTCCTTTCCGGTGCCGGACTCTCCATAGATCATGACCGTGGACTCGCTCCGCGCGACCCGGTCGATCCACCTGAACACATCCTGCATCGGCGGCGATTCGCCCACGATCTCCCCGTAACGAGCGTGGGTCTCCTCCCGCAGGTATGTGTTCTCCACCCGCAGGGCCACGTTCTCCCGGAGCAGGCGAAGGCGCTCGGCGCGCTCGGCCAGGAGTCGGTCCACCTTCACTCCGAACTCCTCCGAGGAGAACGGCTTGGTGATGAAGTCGGCGGCCCCGAGCTTCATCGCCTCCACGACCACTTCGATGGTGCCGTGGGCCGTGATGACCATGACCTCGGTGTCGGCCAGGGCCTCCTTCACCTGCCGCAAGACCTGGATGCCGTCCATCCGCGCCATCTTCAGGTCTGTGATGACCAGGTCGGCCGGCTCCTCGCCCAGGAGTTCCAGGCCGCGCTTTCCACTGTCGGCGGAGCGGGTGCGATGGCCTCGGCGACGCAGGAGGAGCTCAAGGCCCTCCCGCATGGAGTCGTGGTCGTCGATGATGAGTATTTCGGCCATGGTCTTCGGGGCTTACTCCCCCCTGAGGACGGGGGGAGGCGGCAGGTCTTCGAGGCTCTCGAAATATAGGCGGAACTCCGACCCCCTCACACCATTTGTTTCCCCCGTGCGGTGGAGTTCGACCCTGCCCCCGTGGGCTTCGGCCACCTTCTTGACGATGGCGAGACCCAAGCCTGCGCCCTGTTCCTTGTCTGTGACGAAGGGGTTGAAGATCCGGTCTCTGAGGGCCTCCGGCACGCCCGGACCCTCGTCGGAGACCGAAACGACCACCTCACCCCGCTCGCCCCAGGCCCTGAGCCGCACCGTGCTCGAAACCTGCGCGGCATTGCGCAGGAGGTTCAGCGTGACGCGCTTGATATGGTCCGCGCCGATGCGAGCCATGAGCGGCTCCTTCGGCAGATCGACCTGCAGTTCGCCCCCGGCGTTTTCGACTACCCCCCTGATCAGCTCCGTCGCCTCCCAGAGGGGCTCCCTGAGGTCGGTGACGTCGTGGCTCGGCGCCAAGGGACGGGCGAAGGCCAGGAAATCGTCGATGATGACGTTCAACCCGGACACCTCGGATCGAACCCGCGCTATGAGCCGGCGGCGCTCCGCCGCATCTTCCGAGTCTGCGGCGGCGGCAGCGAAAAGCTCGACCCCTCCGAGAGGGTTCCTGATCTCGTGGGCGACCTGGGCGAGCATGAGGCGGAGCTGTTCGTCACGCTCCAGCACGCCTCGCCGCATGCGCTCCATGGCGCGGGAAAGCCGTCCGAGCTCCTCGCCGGGCTCGAGGTCCACCGGTTTGCTCATGTGACCGCGCTGGATGCGCAGCGCCACTCGAGACAGTCGCTCCAGGGGTTCGATGATGCCCGCAGCCATGAGGGCCCCCAGGATGGCGGCGACCAACGCGGCCAGGGCCGACACCATCAGGAGGTTCTGCTTGAGGAGCGCCAGGGGCGACAGATAATCGGCCTGCATGAGCACGGCGAGCACCAGGGGCGACTGCTCCAGCTGGGCGAACCCCCACTTGTACAGACGACCGTCGCTTCCCGTGAACGCCAGGGTCGTGGCGTTGCCGAGCGTCCGCGCCTGCTCCAATTCGGGACCGAACTGGTCCAGAAAGGACAGCCGGGTCCCAATGGGCACGGAGTCGGCCGGGTGGGAACTCACGACCGCGGTGTTGTCCTCATCGACGATGTAGGCCTCGGCCACGTATCGACGGAGTCGGGCCAGCTTGCTGTTCGTGGAAGTCCACGCGCTCAGATCTTCGAATCCCGGCTCGAGGCCAAGCAGGAGGCCCGACTGGAGTCCGGTTTCTGCAGCGGCTCCCGCTACCCAGGTGGCCCGCGTATCCAATTCGGCCTCGACAGCCTTGCTCGCCTCTCTCCACGCAAGGAAGCCGCCGATCCCGGAAGACGCGATGGCGAAAGCGACGAACACGGATACGAAGAGACGCCTGATCGACATGGCTTCTCAGCTTACCCGCCGCACGGGACACGCTCTACGCGAATGTCCGAGAACCGAAGAGGCTCCGGTGTGCGCGGGGCGACGACCACGTGGTAGGGCACATGGGCACGCGCCGCAGGGGAGCAGAAGTCCCCCGGGACTCGTTCCCAAACCTCGAGGAGGGTGCCCTCGTCCACCTGGAGTATCCTCCTCACCTCCACGGAATCCCCCGCCTCCTCTCGTTCACCGACAACCCCCAGGACGACCATTTCGGCGGAGAAGTCGACGGCGGGCAACGGGCGTCCGCCACCCGCTTGGCCCCAGAACGAACGGAAGCTCACGGAGTCCGTGAATACCGTGGGGCTTCGCTCGGCGGCGGCGAGATCCTCACCTCGGCCAAGCGTCGCGAACGGTACGCTCCCCGCATACCGTGAGGCGAAAGCCTCTCCGAGCGTGTAGTCACGGGCGAGCACGGCGGCCAACGCGATCCGGGACGCGGCGGGATCAGGGCCTGCATTGGCGGGCGTGATGTTCGCCATGGACCCCTCGACGCATCGAACCCAGGTGGTCTGTTCGCTCTTCGGATCGTCGCGGATGGTGAGGGTGAGCTTCGTGCGGGTCGGGCCGCACTCGGGGATCGTGTCGGGAGACAGCTCGGGAATGAAGAGCTTCTGTGCATCCACCTCATTGAGTTGAGTGATGAGGGACGCATAGGCGGCGGCGTACTGGGACGGATCGCCGGGACTCCTGCGAAAGTCCTCATCCCCGACAACGCCCTGGTACGAGATCGCCTCCTGGATGGTCCAGACGCCGCTGGATCCCCACTTGAGCTGTTGACGCAGGCGACCCACGCCGAGCCGGAGAGGCGCGTCGAGGAGGACCTCGATGCTCCCGAGTTGCCCGTAGCGCAACGCCCCCACCTGAGTGGGGTCGTCCCCGCATCCCGTCAAGCCGAACAGAAGGGCCAAAGCGGCCATGGGGCGCACGGCTCTCACGAGCCCCGCAGGCACCCGAAGGCCGCTGGACACTTGCGCGGTCACGCCGCGTCGGACACTCTGGCGCGCATGGATCATCGTGAAAGACTCAAGGAGCTCCTCGTGGAGCGATCGGTTCGTACCGGCGATTTTACCCTGGCCAGCGGCGTACGTTCGTCCTACTACGTGGACGCCCGGCGAACCACGATGAGCGCCGAAGGACAGATGCTCGTGGGCCGAGTGGCCTACGACGTCATTCGCTCCGCCGGTCTGGAC
>DATHZE010000046.1:0-12804 GCA_035458765.1 Longimicrobiales bacterium | reverse complement strand
CCGCCGCCCATGGGGAGGGTGGTGAGGGCGTTCTTGAAGACCTGCTCGAACGCCAGGAACTTCAACAGGCCCAGGGTCACCGAAGGATGGAACCGTAGCCCACCCTTGTAGGGACCGATGGCGCTGTTCATCTCCACCCTGAATCCACGGTTGACCTGGACTTCTCCGCGGTCGTTCACCCAGGGCACACGGAACAGGATGACCCGCTCCGGCTCGATGATCCGCTCGAGGACTTTTGCCGACCGATACTCGGGCCGCTTCTCCAGTACCAACTCCAAAGACTCCGCTACCTCGTGGACGGCTTGGTGGAACTCCGGCTCCGCCGGGTTCTTGGCCTTAACCTGCTCCATGAGGCTCGATACGTAGGCACCCATACGCGCGCTCGTTTCTCAGTCGGTGGGAGTGGAAATCAGGGCAGGTCGAACTTGAAAGGGAGGGTTCCTAAGTATGGGGACTTCATACCATGCTCGCACCCTTTGTCACGTAGGGATTTTCCCGTTTCGCGGTGGGGTTTTCCCCGTACCTTTTCCGGTGGCGGTGTCCGGCCGTCCCGGCCGCCGTCGGGGCTGGCCGTAGACCGTGACGTAGATCTCGCCGAACTCCAGCCGCTTGCCACCCGCAGGGACTTCGTGGTCCGAGGCGTGCTCCACGGCCAGGATCCGGGCGAAGCGGACTTCCTCCCACCTCTGGATCACCAGATCCAGCTTCCGGGACCGGTACGGAGGGTCCACGAACGCCAGGTCGTAGGTGCCCTCGGGCAGGCCCTGCACGAAGGGAATCGCGTCCTTCTTGAAGATCCTGGCCGCCTTGTTCTTCGCGGTAGGAGGGATGCCGGCCTTGAGAGGCCGGAGCTTGAGGGCGGCGACGTTCGCCTTGAGCGCGTGAAGGGCGACGGGCGCATCCTCCACCAGGTCAGCCAGGGCGGCTCCCCTGGACAGGGCTTCCAGGCCGAGCGCGCCCGAACCCGCGAACAGATCCACCACCCGAGCGCTCTCCAGATAGGGCTCGAGGTAGGTCAGCCAACGGTCCCGCACCTCTTCCGCGGTGGCCCTGACGCGCTTTCCCGGCGACATCAGGTCCTTCCCCGCCCACAACCCAGCAACGATGCGCATGACTTCGCTATGCCCCCTCGGGCCTGAGAATCACGCCGCGGCGTTCACGGCTGTTGAGAATGGTCACGGCAGGCGTCGGAAAGCGAAGGAGACGCACGGCCCCTTTGCTGGCTACCGCCTCCAAACCGTCCAGCCAGTCCCAATCCACGAACCCCTCACCGGCGTTGGCGTTCACGGTAAAGTAGCCGATCCCCAGGGAGACGAGGTTCTGGTAGAAATGTGTGCCCTGGGAGGGCGTCACCCGGAAGTCACGGAATCCGGCTTCCACGATGACCCGGGCGCCGGATATGTCCTCCCACTTCACGGGAATGCCGAGCCAAGGCTGACTCGAACCCCAACGGCCCACTCCGATGAGGCCGTACGTCCGGCCCTCCTTGGCGAGGCGGCCATTGAATTCCGCCACGGCCGCGGCCACCTCGGCGCTCTGGGACCGTTCGTACCGATTCCGGTCCACCACGATCCAATCCGTGAGCCGATCCCACCGCCCGTGCCCCAGCACCGAAGGACTCTCACAGAAGATGCGCTCGCGGCGGACGTCGCCGAGCTTCACGTCGGCGTCTTCTCTCGACGGCGCAACCGGACGCAACTGGAGAAAACCCATCTCCGCGGGCTCTCCTCCGGCGCCCAGCGTGGCGGCGAACTCGATCTCCACGGGGAGCCGCGTTCCTGCCATCCCCAGGATGAGCAGCTCCTGGAGGATCTCCGCGAGCGGAAACACATCGTGCTTCAATATGGGAGCGAAGGTCACCAGGCGAACCCCGGGGCGACCCATGCCGTCATAGACCGCGTTGTTCTCCGCCGAGTAGGTGCTGACCAGGGGACCCAGCGTCCCGTCCACCTCCGCGTCCCGGAGAGCGCACTGCACCAGCGGTCCGTCCTGGGCCCATCCGCCCTGGGGGGCGTCGAGACCCATATCCACGGCCCAGAAGCCCCGCTGTGCGTTCTCCAGCATGGCCTCCACCGAAGAGTGGTCCAGAATGTGTCCAGGATGTGCCGGCGAGAAGCGGAGGCAGGGCGCCCCTTCCGCCACCGTCTTGCCCAACCCCAGGGCCACGGCGGCCACGCCGTCCTCGGGCCGGGCGGGCGGGTGGGGATAGTAGTTGTGCGAGCGCGCCACACCTGAGATCTCAGGATAGAAGCGGTCCCCATGGCGCTTGCCGACCAAGCGCTGGATGATCACGGCCATGGCCTCCTCCTCGAGCCGGTAGGAGGTGGCCCCCAGAAAAGCCCGGGCCCGCCGGCCGAAGGTCGTGGCATACACCCGCTTCACCGCGTCCACCAGCTGGGCGAGGCGCAGGCGGACATCGGGATGATTGTTGGGGAGAAGCCATGTGCCGTAGATGCCTGCAAGCGGCTGCTGGGGGGAGTCCTCCAGCAGCGAGGATGAGCGCACCGCGATGGGGGACGTCACGACCGACACGGCCCGCTCCAACGCCTCCATGATCTCCTCTGGCAGCGGCGCCGCCAGGATCCGGCGCAGGGTTTCGTCTTCGTCCTCGTTCTGCAGGGCGAAGGACCGCAGGTCGTTGTCGTTCAGAAACTGATCGAAGACACCGGTGCCCAGGACCACCGCCGACGGCACGGTGATCCGCACTCCCTGAAAGCGTTCGGAGAGCCGGACCTCGTCCAGGAGTCGGGACGCGAAGGCGAGGCCCCGTCCCTTCCCGCCGAGAGAACCGCCGCCGATCTGAACGATCCCCTCTTCCCCGTCGAAGAGCTCGAGCCGAAACGGATTCACGGAACCACGGTTCCGTTCCCGGCGATACCGATCGATGTCGAGCACCAGCGAGTCCCGCAGGACTTCGACCGTGGCGTAGTCCTCCAGGAGCCTCGGGCGCAGCTGACCCGCCAACCCGAACTCGGCTCGCGCCCGAAGCCACCGTGAGAAATCGTGTCGCAGCGCGTGGTAAGCCACGCTCTCCGCCGGCACCGTCCTGAGTTTCGCCACGAGCGTCTTCAGGTCGGGCGCCCGGTCTATGCTCTCCCCTTCCTCGTTCCTGAAGACGAAGTCTCCGAAGAACAGGTGCTCGGACAGATACGTGCGGAGCTGGGACAGGAAGTCGGGGGAACCCTTCAAGAGAAAGCCGACGCCCAGATCCGCGGCAATGCTGCGATTCTCTTCGTGGGACGACTGCAGCGAGATCGGAACCTCGGGCTCCAGTTCCCGCACCGCCCGCACCAGAGTACGGCCGGCGTCGGGATCCGCCAGGCCTTCCTTGGGAAACTGCATGTCGCTGAAGATCCCCATGATGGACGAGCGATATTGTCCGAAATCACGAATGGCACGCTCGTAGGTCGTAGCCAGAAGGATCTTGGGTCGGGAGCGCATTCGCATGATGCGCTGGAGCCGGTTTCCCGCTTCCGCCTGCACCGACTCGGAGAGATGCTGGACCTCGGAGTAGATGACGGGCAGAAAAGCCGAGTAGAAGCGGACGTTGTCCTCCACCACCAGGAACACCGGCACTCCGATGCGTGTGTCCCGCTCCACGTTGAGCCGATCCTCCACCGCCTGGACGATGGCCATGAGGATGCGAGCATCCCCCTGATACAGGAAGGAGGCCAGGATGCCGGTCCCGTCCAGGCGCTTCTCCACGTCCCGGAGGTCCTCGCGGTCGTAGGCCAACAGCGCCACTGGAACCTTGAGGCCTTCGCGGGCCATGGCGGCGGCCAGTTCCACCGCATCCATGTCGCCCAGGTCCGGGCTGGCGATGACCAGGTCCACGCGGCGGTGGTCGCTCCTGAGGAGCTTCAAGGCCTCTCGCCCCGACGACACCCGGGTGAGGTCCGGCGGTTCCCGGGGCGAGGCCTCCAGGAACTTGCCCAGGACCTGTTCGTGGAGGTGACCGTCTTCGGCCAGGATGAAGGACTCGTAGAGCGAGGAAGCCAGCAGCACGTGCCGCACCTGCTGGCTCATCAGGTCGCGGTATCCGCCGGCCCGCGTCCCGTACCGCTCGGAAAAATCGAAGTAGGACATGATGCGTCCTCGCTTGCTAGACTCTGGCTTCCCCCCGAACGCCGCGCCCGCCGCGGTCACCGGTCTGCTCTCCGTCGCGAATGGTGACGACACCGTTGACCACCACCACGCGGATCCCCAGCGGATACTGGTGCGGATCCTCGAAAGTGGCGGTGTCCGCCACAGTGGCTGGATCGAAGGCCACGAGATCCGCGAACGCCCCTGGCGCGATGGCGCCGCGTTGGGCGAGGCGCAACCTACGCGCTGACGCGCCGGTGATCTTGTGGATCGCCGCCTCCAGAGGAAGGGTCTTCGCTTCCCGGACGTAGTGCCCCAGGAGCCGCGGAAAGGACCCGTAACCGCGAGGGTGGGGCGAACTCGTGCCAAGTGGCCCGTACGGAGCGTAGGCGCCGCCGTCGGAGCACATCATGCCCAGCGGGTGCGCCAGGAGCTCCGCGACATTCTCTTCGCTCATGCCGAACCCGATCATGCCCACGCCGCCGTCGTTGGACTCCAGCAGCTCCAGAGTGAGCGCGTACGGCTCCACCCCGCGCTCCCGGGACAGATCCCCCAGTTTCCGACCGCGAGCCCAGGGCGTCGCACCCGCCGACGTGATCTGCACGGAATTCCAGTCCCCAAGGAGGGCCACCTTGTCGCGGCAAGCCCGCTCCAGGCGGGCCGCGGTGCCGGGATCCCTGAGGCGGGCCAGGAACGCTCTCGTTCCGCCGGCCCTCGTCTCCGTGGGGAACAGGTTCGTGAGCCCCGTCTGATACGCGATGTACGGATAGCAGTCGAACATGGCGTCCACCCCCGCCGCCCGCGCCTCGTCGAGAAGGCCGAGGATGACGTGCTGCTTCCAGTAGTTGCGCTGTCCCTGGGCTTTCAGGTGCGACACCTGCACCGGGACACCGGCCATGCGCCCGATGTGAATGGTCTCCTCCACGGCGGCCACGACGCGATCGTCCTCGTTGCGCATATGGGACGCGTACGGGTACCCGGTGCCTTTCAGGACTGACGCCAGAGCGATCAGTTCATTCGGGTCGGCAAAGCCGGACGGCGTGTACTCCAGCCCCGAAGACAGGCCCACGCACCCGCCGTTGACAGCCTTCCGCACCTCCTGGACCATGCGCGCGAGCTCGGCGTCGGTGGACGGACGGTTCTCGCCGCCCACGACGTATCCGCGAACGGCTCCGTTGCCCACCATGGTCGCCACGTTCACCGCCGGGCGCAGGCGATCGATTCCCCCCAGGAATCCCGGGGGATCCCGGAAGTCGATCTCGGCGCCGTACCGGGACCGATAGCTCTCCCGCGTCTGCTGGTATTCGTCCTCGGACCAGGGGCCCATGGAGCCACCGTCCTGCCCCACCACCTCCAGGGTCACGCCCTGCCTCACGCGACTCTCGGCGTTGGGGTTGATGAACAGCGACATGTCGGCGTGGGAGTGGATGTCGATGAAGCCCGGCGCCAACGCCAGGCCCCGAAGATCCAACTCCTCGCCTCCTGTGGGCAGGTCCGGGCCGACGCCCGTGATCCGATCTCCGGTCACGGCCACGTCCATCTCCCGGCCGGGCGCGCCGGACCCGTCGAAGACCGTGGCTCCCCGCAGGACCAGATCCGCCCGGCGGGCCCCCAGCGCGATTCGTGGGTCCAGAAGGGTTCCTGCCGCCGCCATGCCGGCGGCGTGAACGAACGTGCGTCGTTTCATCGTCATGGCGGGCCTCCCCTGCGTACCCGTCCGGGCTCGAGTCCTCCTGCGTGGAGGATCTTCTCCTGCAGGCGTTGACCCTCTTCGTCGGCGAAGTTCAGGATGTGGCGCAGCGCTCCCCGGACCTGGGCGTACTCTTCGGCGGGGAAGTCCCCGCCCTCGGCATGCTTCAACGCCCCCTCCAGGGTCTCCAACTCGCGCTCGGCCTTTTCGGCGGCGCGGCTCAACCTGTTCAGCGCTTTGCGGGCTTCGGACTCGGCTGAAGTGCTCATGGACCTGAACTTGTCCTGCGTGCACCGGGGCAGCAATGCCGCTCCGGAGAAGGGGAAACGATTCCACCGAACGGGGTACGGCACCCTCATGCAATCGACGGATCGTTTCGGGATTCTCGTGGTGGGGGCGGGGCCGTGCGGCATCGCCGTGGGCGCGGCGGCCCGAAGGGCGGGCGTGTCGTGCGCGCTTTTCGAAAAGGGGTGCATCACGTCGTCGTTGGTGAACTACCCCTACTACATGACCTTCTTCAGCACGGCGCGGATGCTGGAGATCGGGGACGTGCCGTTCACCATCCCCAACGACAAGCCCTCCCGTCGTGAGGCGCTGGCGTATTACCGGTTCGTGGTCCGCCACTGGAATGTGGACGTACGCCAGTACGAGTCCGTCACCGAGATCAGCGGTACCGAAGGCGACTTCACGGTGCGCACCCGGCGGCGGGACGGATCCGAAGGCGTCTACGGAGCGGAGGCCGTCGTGGTGGCGACCGGTGGCTTCCACGAGCCCAACCTCCTGGGCGTACCGGGCGAGGACTTGGACAAGGTGCTCCACTATTACAGGGAGCCCTACCCGTTCTACGATCAGGACGTGCTTGTGGTGGGCGCCGGCAACTCGTCGGTGGAGTCCGCGCTGGAGATGTACCGAAACGGCGCGCGGGTCTCCATGGTCCACTTCCTGGACACCATCGACAAGGGCGTGAAGCCCTGGGTGGTGCCCGACATCACCAATCGCCTGCAGAATGGCGAGATCACCATGCATTGGCGGCACCGCGTCCACGAGATCAGACACGGTTCCGTCGTCCTGAAGAGCGAAGTCACGGGACGCGTCGTCGAGATCGCCAACGACTTCGTCGTGGCCATGACCGGTTGGCGGGCCGACCCCCGCATCCTGCGGAACCTGGGCGTCTCCATCGACGATGCCACCGGAATCCCGTCCCACGACCCGGCCACCATGGCTACGAACGTCGCCGGCATCTACATCGCAGGGGTCATCGCCGCGGGGCACAACGCCAACAAGATCTTCATCGAGAACGGTCGGGAGCACGGCGGACGCATCGTCGCCCACCGGCTGGATCGTCCCGATCCCGGATCAGGACCCCGGCTGGTACCCTAGAAGAACCGGGCGTTGAGCAGCGTGAAGCCGAGGGCCGGCTTTCGCATCAACCCACGGGGACCGTCCAGTTCCAGCATCCGAGGGAGGGGAACGGGCGTTCCCAGGCTCCACTCGCCGTTGGAGAGGTTCACGAGGCCGAGACCCGGCGCACCCTGGCCACCCGAGGGCGCGTCGTCGAAGTCCCGCGTGGTGCCCAGGCCGATGCCCAACCCGATGAGGCTGCCCGCCAGGGGAACCCCGACCGCCACCTTTTCGTTGTCGGGCTGAGTCAGCAGGTCCATCCCCAGGCCGGAAAGACCACCGATGACGCCGTAGATGCTCACCAGGCGCGCGCGGCTGCGGCTCACGTTCCTGGGCGCCACGAGGGCCACGGAGGCCAATCCTGCGTTCCCGCCCAGGAGCGCGGCAGCCAGCAGGCCGTCGTCTTCCAGGTCCGCCAGGTAGCCGGTGGCGAAGCCGATCCAACTCCCCCACAGGGCCCCGAAGTTGGCGGCCGTGGCCACGCCGGGGGAAACGTCACCTCGGGAGAGTGCCACCCCCGCCGCAATGCCCGCGATCCCACCCAGGATCATGCCTGCGAACTTCTCTTCGCCGTCGTTGGTGTCGGCATAGCAGCTCCGGCCGTAGACAGGATCGCTGTAGCAGACGTCCTCGGTGCCCAGGTCGAGAATCTCGGTCCACCCGAAACCCTGCCACGTGCCCCAGCTGCCACCCAGGGTGATGGCCCGCGCCTGCCCCTCTGTGATGGTCCCGCCCCGGGACAGTACCCTGCCCGCGAGGAAGCCGGCCGGTCCACCTGCCAGGAGTCCGACGCCGTAGGGCTCCGAGTCGTCGGCTCCCAGTGCGCCGGGCACGGCGATTCCCAGCCACAGCCCGTACAGCGTGCTCCAGACCTGCAGCTCCACCTTTCCGCTTCCCGTGGTCCCCGCCGCACGCACCGTCGTCAGTCGCGCGCGCGCCTCCGCGGCGGCGGCGGTGTCCCCGAAACGATCCGCGATGAGCCGGTAGATCGACTGAGCCACGTCGGGCTGTCCTGACGCCTCGAAGTGGGTCGCCGCCTGGAGGAGCACGGCGGCCGAGTCGGCCGGAGCGACCTGTGCCGAGACGTGGCCGGAGTCGGCGAGTGCGGCGACGGAGAGAAAGAGCAGAGCTATGGAGACTTCGAGCGAGCGTCTCATGACGTTCCCCGATCATGGAGTGGCGTGTAGGACACGACTGATGAGTATACGCGGGAGACGCGGGCAGTGTTGCCACGAAGGCATTCCCGTGACGCCCCCGTTGAGAGAACGATCCGCAGGAGCGCCGTGAGACGCCTTGCCCGGCGAAGGTGCGGCGGATACGGTCAGCCACTCGTTGAATCAGGCAGGAGTAGAAGCGTGGAACAGGCCCGCGAACCGACGCGACGCGACTTCGTCCAGAGAGCTGCCGCCCTGGCGGTGGCGCCCATCCTTCCGGGATGCCTCGGTGCCGCCGCGGCGGGACCCTCGGCCGCGGTGACCCGCGGACGCGACGCATATCCAAATTCCCGGTGGCCCGGGTATGCCGAGGCCGTGGTCGTGGACTTCCTGGCCAGCCCGGGATACTTCAACTACCCCGCGGACCCGCCCCTGGACGCCACCATGGTGCGCAACGCCGTGGAGTCCGGCATCACCGGCGTGAATCTCACGGTCAGCGCAGGCGACTTCGAGGGCACCGTGGCCAAGATCGCCCGGTGGGAGGCGGAAATCGAACGGTACCCCGAGGCATTGCAGCGCGTGCGAAGCCTCGCGCAGCTGAACGAAGCGAAACGGACGGGCCGCCTGGGCATCATCTACGGGTTTCAGGACGCCGCCCCGGTGGACCGGGACCTGGATCGGCTCCAACTGTTCGCCGACCTCGGCGTGAAGGTCATCCAGCTCACCTACAACGTACGGAACCTGGTGGGCGACGGGTGCCTGGAGCCCTCCAACGCCGGCCTCAGCAACTATGGGCACGCACTGGTGGCGCGCATGAACGAACTGGGCGTGCTGGTGGACACGAGCCACTGCGGCCAGCGGACCACCGCCGACGCCATCCTGGCCTCGTCCGGACCCGTGGCCATCTCCCATTCGGGATGTGCCGCCGTGGAGCCCCACCCCAGGAGCAAGCGCGACGAGGAACTCCGCAGCATGGCGGAGCGCGGCGGCGTGGTGGGCATCTACCTGATGCCCTTCCTGACGCCAGGACGGGAGCCCACCACCGCAGACGTCATGGTCCATATCGAGCACGCCATCGACGTTTGCGGCGAGGACCACGTGGGCATCGGCAGCGACCTGTCGGTAACACCCATCGACGGATCCGACGACTATTGGGCGAAGCACCGCGAATTCGTGTCGCGGCGTGTGGACCAGGGCATCGCCGCACCGGCCGAGGACCCCGACTTCCTCTTCACCGTGCCCGAGCTCAACTCCAGTCGGCGCATGGACCTCATCGCCGACGCCATGGCCGCCCGGGGTCATACGTCGGCCCGCATCGAAAAGGTGCTGGGAGCCAACTGGGTAAGGCTCTTCGGGGAGGTCTGGACGTCGTGATACACTAGCATCGCTATTGACCTCGACCGAGCCGCTCGTTATCGATAGCTAACTCAGCTAGTGAGGCGAGCATGACGAGAAAGGGTCTCGGGGAGTTCGAACAGCAGGTGCTGCTCACCATTCTGCGCCTCGGCGGGGAGTCATACTCCGTGCCCATGGTGATGGAGATGGAGGAACGGGGAGGGCGGCCGGTTGCCCAGGCGGCGGTGTACATCGCCCTGCGTCGCCTGGAGGAGAAAGGCCTCGTGGCATCCCGCATGGAGGATGCGGCCGACTCCGGCACGGGGCGTGAACGGCGATACTTCCGGGCGCTCCCCGAGGGTGTGGCCCTCCTACGGCAATCCAAGGCCACGATGGACCGCTTCTGGGCCGGCCTCAAGGACTCCCCGGAGAACGCGTGATGGGTGAAAGACGACCGCGCCCGCCGCGGTGGGCGCTTTGGGCCGTCAAGCGCATGAGCGCGCCCTCGGACGTCCGCACCATTCACGCGGACATGGAGGAACTCCACACCCTCTGGGTCGAGCGTGTCGGTCACCGTGAGGCCCGCCGCCGCTTTCTGCGGCAGTGGCGCCAGTATCCGTGGCGCTTGCTGGCGGACAAGCTGCGCAGGTATTCGGGCCGGGCCTACAGGAAGTTCATCAGCCAGAGCGGACACAGCCCACTGCCCACGTTCCAGGGCGTCGCTCAGAGCGCACGCGGCCTCGCCAGAGCTCCCGGGCTCACGGCGGCGATCGTGCTGACGGTGGGAGTGGGGGTGGGAGGATGTACTGCCGTCTTCGCTGTCGTGGAGGCGCTGTTCTTCCAGCCGCTTCCCTACTCGGAGCCCCAGGGCCTCGCCTGGATCTACACCGACTCCCCTCCGAACCAGTGGCCCCTGTCAGTGGCGGACTTCCAGGCACTGAAGGCCCAGCAGACCGCCTTCGAGGACGTGGCCGCCTATCTCCGCCAGAACCAGACGCTCGTCACCGCGGAGACCGCTGAGCGCATCCTGGTGTTCGCCGCCACCCCAGGCTTCACCGAGATGATGGGCTTGCCCCTGCTGGCCGGAAGGGCGCCGGCTGACGAGGATGGGCAGCCCGGGGCACAACCCACTGCCCTCGTGACCCGAGGGTTCGCCAGCCGGCACTTGGGATCCACTCGCGCCGATGCGTCCGACGCTCTCGGCTCGCTTCTGGACCTCGACGGTACGCGGGTTCGCGTCATCGGCATCGTACCCGGCGTGGGTCGCAACCCCCTGGCCCGCGGCGCCGAGGTCTACCCGACCCTCCGTCTCGCCCCCCCCGAACGCAAAGGTCCTTTCTTTCTGACCGTCGTCGGCAGGCTGGCGTCGAGTTCGACCCCCGCATCGGCCCGTGCTGAACTGGAAGCCATAAATTCCCGCATCTTTCCCCTCTGGGTCGACAGCTACCAGGATGAGACGGCCAGTTGGGGGTTGGAACCGCTGTC
This sequence comes from Longimicrobiales bacterium, assembly GCA_035458765.1. Taxonomy (GTDB): domain Bacteria; phylum Gemmatimonadota; class Gemmatimonadetes; order Longimicrobiales; family Gaopeijiaceae; genus SZUA-318. Next base: position 1,656 of record DATHZE010000046.1, on the reverse strand, counting down.
CATCACCCTCCGCGGCAATAGCGGCCCCCTCCTGGCCGTGATGATGGGCGCGGTGGCCATGCTCCTCCTCATCGCAACGGCGAACGCGGCGAGCCTGCTTCTGGCGCGGATGTCGGCACGCGCTCGCGAACTGGCGGTGCGCAGGGCTTTGGGCGCGTCTCGGGGCCGCATCCTCTCCCATCTCCTGACGGAAAGCGGCATTCTGGCGCTCGGGGGAGTGGGCGTGGGCCTCCTGGTAGCGCACGCCACCATCGGCGTCCTTCCCTCCATCGCATCGGCCTATCTGCCCCGCCTCGGCGAGGTCCACCTCTCGGGATCGGTCATGGCGTTCAGTGTCGCCATCGCGATGGCAAGCGGGTTCCTGTTCGGAGTCCTGCCGTTGTTCTATGCAGGAGGGGCGAGCGACCCCCTTCAGGGTGGCGGAAGGACCGTCTCCGGGGGCCGGCGGGAGCATCGGTCGCAACGGATGTTGGTCGCCGCGCAACTCGCCGTGGTGGTGCCGCTCCTGACCGGCGCGGGCCTGCTGGTGTCGAGCTTCGCGCGGCTGCAGCAGGTGGATCCGGGATTCACCGCCCCGGGGCTGCTGACCGTGCGAGTGGCCCCGTCCCCCGTCGGCTATCCGGACGCCGAAACCAGAGCCCAATTCTGGGACCGGGTTGCTCGACGTCTGGTGGGGCGCCCGGAGGTGACCGCGGTGGGATTGGCCAGCGGGCGCCCCCCTGTGGAGAACGGAGTCACCAACAACTTCGATCTCGAAGACGCCCCCACTCCGCCGGGCCAAAGCCAGCCTTCCGTGCCGTGGATTCTGGCGGATCCCGGGTACTTCACCACCATGAAGATCCCTCTACGGGCGGGACGGATGTTCGACGAAGGCGACCGTCGATACGAGCCCGAGGTCGCCATCGTCGATGAGGCCTGGGCACTCCGCTTCTTCCCCGGAGAGGATGTCGTCGGAAAGCGCTTCCGTCACGGAGGCTGCACCGACTGCGCATGGACGACGGTGGTGGGCATGGTGGGCAGCGTGCCCTTCCAAGGCCTCGGTACGACCGCGGGGGGAACGGTCTACCAGCCGGACCCGGCGCGACGGTCCAGCACCCCGTTCCTGTTCATAAGGACGGATGGCTCGCCAACCGAGTTGGCGACGCTGGTCCGGGAGGAGCTCCGTGCGGTAGACCCCACCACCCCCCTGACGGCCCTTGCCACCGGAGATGAACTGCTGGAGGGGTCTCTGGCCCAGCCGCGGCACCTCATGCTCGTTCTCCTGGTCTTCTCTTCGGTGGCCCTGGCCCTCGCCGTGGTCGGCCTCTACGGCATCACTGCCTTCGGCGTCCACCAGCGAAGGGGGGACATCGCCCTCCGAATGGCGCTGGGCGGACCACCCTCGAGCGTGCTTCGTGTTGTGATGCGTCAGGGCCTCGCGTTGGCGGCTTGGGGCATAGTGGCAGGGGTGGCGGCTTCGCTGCTGCTCACGCGAGCCATGGCTGGCTTGCTCTACGGCGTGAAGCCTTACGATCCGATGATCCTCGCCGGCGTGATCCTGATCCTCTTCATGGTTTCGGTGGCTGCCTGTCTGATCCCGGGGAGCAGAGCCGTCCGGGTACATCCCGGCACCGTGCTGAGGCAGGAATAGCGAAGGGGCGGCGTCCAGCGGACGCC
>DATHZE010000045.1:0-9416 GCA_035458765.1 Longimicrobiales bacterium | reverse complement strand
GCGACCGTGCTCGGAGCAGGCTGCGCGGCGGCCAGCGCGAGTCGCTGGTTGTCAATCGCCAGCGTCCTTGTGCTGAAGGCGAACCAGCCGTAGCGATGGCCACCGACGACGCTCCCGACGACGTCGCTCACGTCCTTGCGCGTCGTGGTCCAGAGCAGGGTGCCCGAACTGTCGAGGAGCCGGAGGTCCACGGCAAGAACGCCGGCATCGTCGTAGAAGACGTGCTGCAGCTTGTACCATCCGGCTGTTGCGACCTGATACGGCGTCCCATCACCGTCGTTTTCAAGTTTGTAGTCGTTGACGGTGAAATCAGAGTTGTTGCTCCCGTTTACCAGCAGGCGGCCATCTGCATGTACGCCAACGTGGAAGATGAAGTCCCGCCGGTGAACGTTGCTGGTACCATTGGTCGCAACGGTGTAGTCGAATCCCTGCCCGACAGCCCACGACGGGTCGAGGAATACGTCGATCTCGGCCGTGTAGTCACCGGGCCATACGGAGGAATACGCATTGAACCTGGAATAGGCCCCGCCGCCCACTTCCGCGTGATAACCACCCAAAGAAGACGCTACCCCGTTCGTCCCGGTTGACACCTTCGCGACCGATCCATTCCAATCGATGGCGTCGATCTCGAAGCCCTGGAACCACGTGGTGCTGAAAGCCGCCGGAGTCAGGGCTCCCGTGTACGCGTAGGAGGGACCGGCCAGAACAGGATCCGATGCCGACTCTGGCCCGACGGTCTCCGCGCAACCTGCCACCGCGCCGACCAAGCTGAGCAGGCCAACTGATGTCCACCTCATGTAGATCTCCTTTGGAGAGGTCTCGCGGTAGCCTGGCCGTCTCGAGGGAGATCCTCGGCTTTGCGGACCGGCCTCACGGCCGGGGTGCCTTTGTCGCGGATGCGGCCACAGGGAACGGAGGATCGATCCCGGTGCCGACACATTGGATGTGCGAAGGAAGTTCCAGACCAACGTCGGTGGGCAGCGTCAACGCACCGTCAAAGCCATACGGTACGCCACATCACGCGCGGCCCTCGCAGCTAAGGAGAATCATTAGGCCAACATCCGGTGCGGATACCCTGCACCCGTGAGGCGCCATGCCCACCCGCGCCGGGTCACGGAATGGGCCTGAAGGGCACCGGCATGGCCTACGAGCCTCGCACCCTCCTTGCGCCGCGGTCACTCCCGGGGGATTGTTCGTCCACCCTCCCCTTGACCCACTTTCCGGGGAGTGCGCGTGCGTCTCACCAGTGAACGAAGCGTCCGGCGGATCGTCCTCGTCCTGTTCTTCCTTTCGGGGGCGTGCGGACTGGTCTACGAAGTCGTGTGGATGCGCATGCTCACGCTGGTCTTCGGCGCCACCGCGTTCGCCACCAGCGCCATCCTGGCGTCGTTCTTCGCGGGCCTCGCCCTGGGCAGCCTCTACTTCGGGAGGGTGGCCGACCGGAGCCGAAACCCCCTCGCGCTTTACGCCTACCTCGAGGTGGGCGTGGCGCTGTTCGCGTTCCTCATGCCTCTGCTCTTCGCCGGCCTGACCGAGGTATACGTCGCCGTCGCGCGCAAACTGGAGTTGGGATTCTATCCCCTGAGCCTGGTCCGGCTCTTCCTCTCGTTCCTGATCCTGCTCCTGCCCACCACCCTGATGGGGGGGACGCTGCCGGTGATCGTGAAGTTCCTGGTCCGGCGGAAGGATCGTCTGGGGATCAGCGTGGCGTCCCTCTACTCCGTGAACACCTTCGGCGCCGTGGTGGGCACCGTGGGCGCCGGCTTCTTCTTGATCCTCCTCGTCGGCGTGCGCGAGAGCGCGTACCTCGCCGGCGTCGTGAACCTCATCGTCGCGGGCGTGGCCCTGGCCCTGAGCCGGAGTGTGAAGCTGGAGGACACGGAGCACACCGGGGCGTCGCCGGCGGAGGCGGCCCAGGTCACCATGGGTGGCGATCCCGTCGACAAGGGCGAGGCGAGCCTGCCTGAACCCGACCTGCACCCATGGGAGAGCCTCTCGCCGGCGCTGGCACGCCTGGCCCTGTGGGCCGTGGGCCTGTCGGGGATGTGCGCCCTGGCGTTGGAAGTCCTCTGGACCCGATCCCTGGTCTACTTCCTGGACAACTCCACCCACGCCTTCACCACCATGCTCACGGCCTTCCTCCTGGGCATCGCCCTGGGCAGCGCCGCGGTGGCCAGGGTCGTGGACCGGCGCATCCGCCTCCTGGCGGCCTTCGGGCTCGTCGAGGTGCTCATCGGTTTCTTCGCCCTGTTGGCCATCCCCATCCTGGCGTCGTCCACCCCGGTGCTGGAGGGAATGGAGGGGGTCGCCGCGGACTCGATGCTGTTGTGGAAGTGGACCGGCCTCCGTTTCCTCACGAGCCTGTCGGTGATGCTGGTTCCCACGGTGCTCATGGGGATGACGGTCCCCCTGGTGGCCAAGATCTACACGCTGAATCTGGCACGGTTGGGCACCTCTCTCGGACGCGTCTATTCGATCAACACCCTGGGCGGTGTGGTGGGTTCGGTGCTGGCGGGCTTCGTCCTCGTCCCCACGCTGGGCGTGCACGACGGAATCGTCCTCGTGGCGCTCTTCAGCGGCGTGATCGGCGTCACGCTGCTCCTGGCCGAACCGGCCCTGGGCGGCCGATCGGGGGTGAAGGGGGCCCTGGTCGCGGGTGTGGTGATCATCCTGGGCGGCGCGTCCTGGCTCACGCGGGACGGGATGGTCCTCACGTCCTACAAGGAGCGCGTGGACGGCGCGGAAGTCATCTTCTACCGGGAGGGCATCGGCTCCACCGTGAAGGTCTTCCGGGACAACAACGGCGACAAGCTCATCAGCATCGACGGATTCCCGGTGGCCGGCACCACCCTGGGGATGTTCGATGCGCAGCAGTCCCTGGGGAACCTTCCCCTCCTCCTCACCAACGTCCCCCAGGCCAGGGTGCACCTGGTGGGTTTCGGCGCCGGCGGCGCCTCGTGGGAGGTGCTCCAATACGACGTCGCGAAGGTGGACTGCGTGGAGCTGGTGCCCGGCGTCATCGAGGCGGCCCAGTACCTCACCGACGTGAACCACGACGTCCTGAACGAGCCTCGCTACAACCTCGTCATGGGGGACGGGCGCAACTACGCGCTGGTCACCGACGAGACCTACGACGTGATCTCCATCGATGCGACGTCGCCCAAGATGGCCGGCAACGGGAGCCTGTACACGCGGGAGTTCTACGAACTCGTCCGGGCGCGGCTGACCGAGAATGGCATGGCGGTCCAATGGCTCCCGTTCCACCTCCTGTCCGAGGCGGAGGTGAAGATGACGGCCAAGACGTTCATGGAAGTCTTCCCCCACACCACGGTGTGGCTGTCACCGCTGCGCCACCACGGCCTCCTGGTGGGAACGCTTCAGCAGCTGCAAATCGACTTCCAGGCCATGGGCGAGAAACTCCTGCGCCCCGGCGTCCGCCGTGAACTGGAGCCCATGGGTGTCTCGGACGCCTTCGACGTCCTGGCCTGGTTCGTCATGGGGGAGGAAGCGCTGGAGAGGTATGTGGAAGGCGCCCGGGTGAATACGGACAACCATCCGTACCTGGAGTTCTCCCCGGCATGGTCGTACTTCGTCACCCTGCGGTACGCCACGCGCAACCTCTACGCATTCGGGCAGGCCAGGGAGAGCCCCCATTCCCTCCTGGTGAACACCGGAGCCGACGAGGACGAGGTGGCGGACGTGGCCCTCCGGGTGGAGAAGCGCTTTCAGGCGACCCAGCACAGCATCAGCGGCGACATCTTCTATTACCTGGGCGAGCGGGAGAAGGCGGCGGGCGAGTACGCAATGGCCCTGCTCATCGATCCGGACGACAAGAACGCCGCGCATCCCATCTGGCGGTACCTGCCTCCGGCCGGCACACCCAGGTAGAGGTTTCCGACGCCCCCTCGGAAGCGACCGACCCTCCCCTCCTTGAACGAGAGGCCCATCCGTGCAATATTGAATGAACGTTCATTCATATCTGCCCGCGAGGGAGGGTCTCGTGCCCAAGGTGCAGAACGCGCCGGTGACGGGCGACAAGGAAGCCCGCATCCTGGCGGCGGCCGTCCGGGTGTTCGCGGAACACGGCTATCACGGCAGTTCCATGGCGGCGGTGGCCCGCGAAGCCGGCGTGGCCACCGGCACGACCTACCTCTACTTCGACCGCAAGCAGGACCTGCTGGTCACGTTGTTCCAGCGGCACCTCACCGAGTACATGGCGCGGTGCGCACCGATCCTGGCCGCCGAAACGCCGGGAGTGCCCCGCCTGCATCGGCTCGCGGAGCAACACCTGGCGTTCTTCGCCGAGGATCGTCAGTTGGCCACGGTGTTCCAGATCCACCTTCGCGAGCCCGATCCGCTTCTGGCCGAGGGCATCCGCCCCAGCGTCGCCGCGTATTTCGACCTCATCGGTGACGTGATCCAGGCCGGCGTCGAGGCCGGCGCATTCGCCGCCGATCTGGATGTGCGCCTGGCTCGCCAGGTGTTCTTCGGAGCCATGGACGAGATCGTCACGGGCTGGCTCCGCGCCAAACGCCCCCACGCCCTCATGTCGGCCCTGGACCCGGTGGCGACCATGCTCGCCCAGGGGTTCGGCGCCACCCTACCTGGAGACCCGTCGTGAAGGACTCCCCCGCACCCGACCATGTCGGCAAGGCCGCCGTCCTGGGCGCCGGCGTCATGGGCGCCGCCATCGCCGCCCACCTGGCCAACGTAGGCATCCCCACGCTTCTCCTGGACATCCCCGCCAAGGAGGGCGACGACCGGAACGCCCTGGTGAAGGCCGGCCTCGAGCGAGCCCGGAAGAGCAAGCCTGCGTCGTTCTCGTCGCCGCGCATGCCGGCGCTGGTGGACGTGGGGAACTTCGACGACGACCTCGCGCGTCTGGCCGACTGCGACTGGATCGTCGAGGCGGTGGTGGAAAACCTGGACATCAAACGGTCGCTCTACGAACGCATCGCCCCCCATGTCGCACCCCATGCCCTGGTGACGTCCAACACGTCGGGGCTGTCTGCGGCAGCCCTGTCCGAGGCGCTCCCCCAGGCGCTCCGGCCTCGCTTCCTCGTCACCCATTTCTTCAACCCGCCCAGGTACCTCAAGCTCCTGGAGCTGGTGCGCGGCCCCGCCACCGACCACGCCGTCGTCTCGTTCTTCGAGGACTTCGGTGACCGGGTGCTGGGCAAGGGCATCGTCCACGCCAAGGACACACCCAACTTCATCGCCAACCGGGTGGGGTGCTTCAGCGTCTTCCACTGCCTGCAGGTGATGCTGGACAAGGGCTACACCGTGGTCGAGGTGGACAAGCTGACGGGCAAGGCCGTAGGGCGCCCCAACAGCGCCACGCTCCGCACGGCCGATCTGGTGGGACTGGACACCCTGGGCCACGTGGCCGACAACCTCTTCCAGCGCCTGGAGCACGACCCCCACCGGGACCTCTTCCAACTCCCGGACTTCATGAAGCGCCTCGTCACCGCCGGTCAGCTCGGGGAAAAGACGGGCGCGGGCTTCTACAAGAAGGTCCGGGGCGCCGACGGGAAGAGCGAGATCCTCATGGTGGATTCCGCCACCCTTGAGTACGTGCCCCAACCCAAGGTCTCGTTCCCGTCCCTGGAAATGGCCAAGAACGTCGACGATCTCCGGGAACGGATCCACGGGCTGGTTCGCGCCAAGGATCGGGCCGGAGCGTTCCTGTGGGAGACCTTCTCCGCCACCGTGCGCTACGCCGCCGCTTGCATCCCCGAGATCGCCGACGACGTGGTGAACGTGGACCGGGCCATGCGCTGGGGCTTCGGATGGGAGTTGGGGCCCTTCGAGCTTTGGGACGCCATGGGCTTCCGGTGGGCGTGCGAGCGCATGACGGCGGAAGGTCACGACCTCCCGACGCTGGCCAGGGAACTGTACGACGCCGGCGCCGACGGCTTCTACCGGCAGGAAAAGGGCGCCCATGCGTTCTTCGCCGGTGGCGCGGACTTCGCGCCGGTGCCGTCCCGCCCCGAATACCTGGTGCTGGCCGACCTCAAGGCGGCCGGCCGGGTCATCCTGGAGAGCCCAGACGCATCGTTGGTGGATCTGGGCGAAGGCGTGGCGTGCCTGGAGTTCCACACCAAGATGAACACGGTGGGGCCGGGCATCATCGACATGATGGAGCGGTCGCTGGACGAGGTGGAGGCGCGGTGGCGTGGGCTGGTCGTCGGCAACGACGCTCCTCAATTCAGCGCGGGGGCCAACCTGCTGCTCATCCTCAACGAGCTGGACGACGACAACCCCGAGGACGTGGAGTGGCTGCTGGGGCGCTTCCAGAAGGCGAACCAGCGCATGCGGTACTGCAGCCGGCCCGTGGTGGCGGCTCCCCACGGCCTGACACTGGGGGGCGGATGCGAGGTGGTGTTGGGCGCCGACGCGGTGGTGGCGTCCCTGGAGACGTACATCGGCCTCGTGGAGGTCGGCGCCGGGCTGGTGCCGGCGGGCGGCGGATGCAAAGAGTTGGTCCGCCGGGCCGACGAGGCCGCGCCCACGGGCGCCGACGTGGACCTCTTCCCGTACGTCAGGCGGATCTTCGAGACGGTGGGCATGGGCAAGGTGGCCACGAGCGCCCACGAGGCCCAGGACATGGGCTTCCTCAGGAGCACCGACCACGTCACCGCCAACCAGGACCGCCTGCTCCACGACGCCAAATCCATGGTCCTGGCCATGGACCGGGCGGGGTATCGCCCTGGCCTTCCCCGTACCGACATCCGCGTCGCGGGCGACGTCGGCTTGGCCACCCTGCGCATCGGCCTCGACCACATGGAGCGCGCCGGCTTCATCAGCGCCTACGACAAGGTGGTCGGCGACGCACTGGCCTGGGTCCTGTGCGGGGGCGATGTGAACGCGTCGTCCCTCGTCTCGGAGGACTATCTCCTGGACCTGGAGAAGGAGGCGTTCATGCGCCTCTGCGGCGAGGTGAAGACCCTGGAGCGCATGGAGTACATCCTGAAGACCGGCAAACCGCTGAGGAATTAGACCATGTCAAACAAGAACGAGCCGGTCATCGTCAGCGCGGTGCGTACCGCCGTGGGCCGAGCCTTCAAGGGTAGCCTGCGGGAGACGCGCCCCGACGACCTCGCCGCAGCGTGCCTCACCGGCGCCCTGGAGCGCGCGGGCGTGGACGCCTCCTCGGTGGACGACATCATCCTGGGATGCGCCATGCCCGAGGGCCCCCAGGGCCTCAACGTCGCGCGCATGGCCCAGTTCCGGGCAGGCATCCCCTACCAGGTGCCGGCCATGACCCTGAACCGCTTCTGCTCCAGCGGCCTCCAGTCCATCTCCATGGCGGCGGACCGCGTGGCCACCGGGCAGGGGTCGGCCATCCTCGCAGGGGGAACCGAGTCCATGAGCATGGTGCCCATGACGGGGGGCCACTTCTCCCCGAACCCCATCCTGGTCGGCACGATGCCCGAGGCGTACATCTCCATGGGCCTCACGGCCGAGGAGGTGGCCGCGCGCTTCGAGGTGTCCCGCGAGGACCAGGATGCGTTCGCGTTGGAGAGCCACCGCCGCGCCGTCGTCGCTCTGGATTCCGGCGCGTTCACGGATGAGATCGTCCCGGTGGAGGTCACGGCCAAGACGCCGGGACCCCGGGGCAGGAGCGTCGTGACCACCACCGTCTTCGACACCGACGAGGGTCCACGACGCGACTCCAGCCCGGCGGCCCTGGCCAAGCTCAAGCCGCCGTTCAAGATCGGCGGCACCGTGACCGCGGGGAATTCCTCGCAGACGTCGGACGGGGCTGCCGCGGTGCTGGTCATGAGCCGCGGGCGCGCCGAGGAGTTGGGCCTGCCGATCCTGGCCTTCATGCGCGGCTACCAGGTGGCCGGCGTGCCCCCGGACATCATGGGGATCGGGCCCGTGGAGGCCATACCCAAGCTGTTGAAGCACGCCGGCGTGGCCCTGGAGGACATCGACCTCATCGAGCTGAACGAGGCGTTCGCTTCCCAATCACTGCACTGCATCCGCGCCCTTGGGCTCGACCCCGAAAAGGTCAACGTCCACGGCGGCGCCATCGCCCTGGGCCACCCCCTGGGCGCCACCGGCGCCAAGCTCACCGCCACGCTGCTGCATGAGATGGGGCGGCGCGGCGCCCGCTACGGCGTGGTGTCCATGTGCATCGGCGGCGGCATGGGTGCGGCTGCCCTCTTCGAACGTCCCTGAAGCCTTGGAGCGCACCATGAGCAGCACGAACGAGAAGACCATCGCGAGCGGGACGTTCCTCCTGGGCCCCAGCGACCCTGCACACGTGTTCATCCCCGAGCAGTTCGACGAGGAGGCCCGCATGCTCGCCCAGAGCGTGGAGGACTTCGTCACCGAGCGCGTGCTGCCCCAGTGGCAGGACATCGACGCACAGAAGCCGGGCCTCCTGGAGGGGCTCGTGCGAGAGACGGGTGAACTCGGCGTCTTCGCGGTGGACGTGCCCGAGGCCCTGGGCGGCCTGGGGGCGGCCAAGACCACGGCCATCCTCATCGCGGAGAAGATCGGACTCGGAGGATCCTACGCGCCGGCCATCGCCGTCCAGACGGGCATCGGCGGCCTGCCCATCATCTACTTCGGCACGGACGCGCAGCGGGCGAAGTACGTGGAGGGCATCCTGTCCGGGGAGATCATCACCGCGTACGCGCTGACCGAGGCCGGCAGCGGCTCCGACGCCCTGGGCGCCCGCACCACGGCGGTGCTGGACGAGGAGAAGGGCGTCTACGTGTTGAACGGGTCCAAGCAGTTCATCACCAACGCGGGCTTCGCGGACCTGTTCATCGTGTTCGCCAAGGTGGACGGCGAGCACTTCACGGCGTTCATCGTGGAGAAGGACGCGCCGGGGTTCACCGTGGGCCCCGAGGAGCACAAGCTGGGCCTCAAGGGCTCGTCCACGTGCGCCCTTTCCTTCGACGACACGCCGGTGCCCGTGGACAACGTCCTGGGCGAGATCGGCAAGGGCCACAGGATCGCCTTCAACGTCCTGAACATCGGTCGGCTCAAGCTGAGCCCCGCTGTGCTGGGGGGAGCCAAGATCTCCCTGGCCGACGGCGCGAGATACGCCAAGGAACGGCACCAGTTCGGAAAGCCGCTGGCGGCGTTCCCCCTCATCCAGCAGAAGCTGGCTGCGGCGTGCTCCCGCACCTACTGCCACGAGACCAACGTCTACCGCACCGCCCACGACATCGACCGGTACATCGAGTCGTCGCCGCAGACGGACAAGGCGAGCGCCACGGTCGCCGCGCTCCACGAGCTGAGCGTGGAGTGCTCCATCAACAAGATCTACTCCAGCGAGGCCATCGACTTCGTCGTGGACGAGATGCTCCAGCTCCACGGCGGGTACGGGTTCATCGCCGAGTACAACGCCGAACGGTACTACCGGGACGCGCGTATCAACCGCATCTGGGAGGGCA